>NZ_JBNAKP010000016.1:0-93201 GCF_049706645.1 Methanosarcina sp.
ACAGAGCAAGAATCTCTTCACGTTTCATAAAAGAAAAAAATAATTCATTTTATATCCAATTTTTCCTCGGAACGAGGAAAAATTGTGGAGCCCTAACAAGGCTACCTGAATAGTTACAACTAAAAATATAAATCCGGTAAAAACAATCAAAAGATATTTGTGCAATCAAAAGATTTTTTGAAATAAAAGCCAGATGGAGATAAAGTGGCAGAAGAAATAATAATGAGAATAGCTGAGCCTCAAGATGCGGATTCTTTGAGAGAATTGATAAACGAGACAATTGATACCTGCTATTTCAGTATTTACCCTAAAGAGGCAATTGATTACTTCAAAGAGTATCATAATCGAACGAATATCGTTAACGATATACTGGAAGGGCATTGCCTGATCCTGTTCTCAGGAGAGGAGTTAATAGGGACAGGCACTCTTCTCGGTTCAAACGCCAGGAGAGTTTTCATAAAGCCGGAATACCAAAAAATGGGGCTTGGAAAAAAAATCATGTACGGACTTGAAGAAAAGGCTGTGGAAAAAGGAATCCGGATAATGGATCTGGATGCTTCGCTTGTAGCATATCCTTTTTACAGGACTCCGAGCTACGAAACACAGGCCGAAGACGTAATTCCCGTGAAAAACGGTCAAAGTTTGAGATATTACAAAATGGTTAAAAAACTTGGAGATTAGTTTAAAATAGAGACGGAGAGCTCTTTTGCGGTTCGCATGCTCTCCCAAGCGCAAGAAACCGTTTTGTAGCAGCAAAAATCGGTTCAGGGGAGAGAAGAAGAGTCCCCGGAAAAACAATCTGAGTACGGTAAAAGTTCAGATCCGGATTTTATCTCTGATACCTCAGCACATCATCAATCGTATCCACGTATTCGATGTTGATTCCCACCTCTTCCTCTATATACTCTTCAGCGTCTACGATTTCCGGCTCCCTCTCAACAATAGTAAAGCCGCCAAACTTTCTTTCTACCAGCTTATACGTAACAAGTTCGCTGTTTTCCCTGGGAATGAGGAAAAGTGTTTTGCCCCCGGCTTCTGCGGCCTCGGCTTTTTCGAGAACGCCGCCTATCTCCCCAATGTTGCCTTCACTATCAATAGTACCTGTAAGAGTAATGCTATCATTCAATCTGGTACTATTATCAACGGCGGAAATCGTAAGAAGGGTCATTAGAGCGCCTGCACTGGGGCCATCGACCCCCCCGGGAATTTCATCTTCAGCAGTTACACTAAAAATAACATCACTGCTTGAGAGTGGATTTCCGGTTTTACTCTCGGCTACGAAAACTGCAGTATTTGCTGCATCCTGGAAGCCTACGCCCGTTAGAGGGACGGTCTGAACAAGTACGCGGCCTTTTCCGGGTCTGATCTCAACAGACATATCAAGCAAAGCTCCTTCCTCAGAAATATTTTCCCTATAAAAGGGGCCTGACCTCTCCAGTTCGATTTTCTGGAAGACTGCAGGTCCTTGAAGGGTAGCAAATCCTTCAATTCCTGCAGGACACATTTGAGAGCTGTTTTCAAGCTCAAAGATTCTTTCGCGATAGGACTCTAACTGAGAAGCATAAGACTGAAGCGACTCATTATTCTGGATTATCTGCTCCTTAAGATTTTCATTTTCCGTTTCAAGGGAATTTATGCGAGTCTGCATCTCCTGGATCTGCTCTTCCTCAAAGGAAGGCTGTTCCTCAAACAGGACAAAGTAAGCGTTTGCAACAAGCGAAATAACCAGTAAAAAAACAAGAAACTTGGACTTCATACCACCTACCACTTTTAATTTGCCTCAGATCATACTTATTTCTTCCTTTTTAAACCACGCGGAAAAACTGGAAGAGCCATTTATAATGATCGAGCTACAGGATTTAACTGAAAGACCCGATAAGTGAATAGATTGATTACCCAATGAGTAGAGATATGGATTTAGAAAATCCTCTATCCGAATCCACACGCTTGCATTAAAAGTTTATGTAATATATAAACGTGGCTTCAACTTTACTTTTCAGGATTTTCGTTCTCAGTCTCTTCTCCTTTATCCTTCCACATCAACATTACTTTCAGGTTTTTCTCATTTTCAGATTTTGTGATAACTGCTTTCCCATTCATAGTCAGGAGCAAGTTAAAAGTCAGCTCTACCTGAGATGGCCTGAACTCAACAGGGGTTTCCTCCATATTGTCTACAACTTTCTTAGAGATTTCCTTAATTACAAGCATCGCATTATCAACCGATTCTGTGGATTTCTCTTCCAGTGCTTTCGAAGATACGAGCGTGAATTTTTTTACTGTGCCTGGAGCATGCCCCAGCTCGGCTAAGATATACCCTGCTTTTAAGGCGCTCCTGCCGGAATTATCAATAACTTTTTCATCAACAATGGTTTTATCCAGAAATTGCCCCCCCTATAGGCGATACGGGCGCAGACCATAAAAAAGAGAATGCGGCCCTAAGTAAGAATAGATTAATGTAAAAATAGTATATATTTAGATAAATAATTATTGACGTTTTCAAACTCGAAGTCTTGCTTCATGTAAAAAGAAAAAGCAGTAACTACCCTGCTGCAAAGGTAGAACCGCTATAGGCTTTTCTCACGATGCCGTGCGTACAGGACGGTTTTCTGTGCATATAAGACAGCTTTCAAACAATTCTTTAAAATAGGAATTATTTTTGTTTACCCATCTCTTTGGATTCTCCTTCAGCAAGCGTTACCTTTTTACCGCAAATGTCGCACTTTCCTTCTTCAGTAATACAGGGCTGCCTGGGAGCTTCTCCTTCACAAATTCCGCACTTTACCATATCCGTTCACCTCCTCTCATTTAATCCCCGGGATTTTTCTCCCAACATAAATCAGTAAGCTAGTAATTTATATTTAGTCGGTATCAAAATATATTAAATGCGTTATAATGCTCTTAACAAAATTATATGCTCGATTGATTTAAAAGCTGGAATAAAGACCTCTGAAATAATGAAACTTAAGATTAGAAATATGGAAGTGAGAAGAGTCATACAAGCAGGAAGAGTTATACAAGCACAAAAGTTATAGAAGTTATTAGATAAGTAAGAAAAAATATAGCAGTAATAGGAAAGTAAAAAAAGGAGAGTAAAAAAGAGAAAAATTGGCCGGTAGCCTGAGGAGACCTGAAGGCTGAGTTCAGGGCTAAAGAAAAGAAATGCAATGCGAGATCACTCTTCGGCTTCCTTTATATTAGGCCCTTCTTTTGTATCCTTCACGATATAGCCAAGGGATTTTATTTTTTCCCTGAGAGCATCTGAAGCTGCCCAATCTTTTGTTTTCCTGGCGGCTTCACGCTCTTCAACCAGTCTCATCACTTCTTCGGGGATTTTCTTTTTTCCGGATTCGGCAAAAAGACCCAGAACGTCTGAAAACTGCCTGTAAAGGGAATGGAGCTTCTCAAGAACCTGTCGATTCTTTCCGGATTCAAGGTACCTGTTGGCTGTCCTGGAAAGATCCCTGAAAACCGTTATGGCTTTCGGGGTATTGAAATCGTCTTCAAGAGCTCCCCTGAACTGCGTTTCAAATTCAGGAAGGGCTTTAAGGACTTCCCGGTCCTCGGGATAAGCCGTGTCTTCTGCGCTTGCCAGGGCAAACTCAAGGTTATCGAGCGTTTCTTTGAGCCTTAAATAATTATTTTTAGCGTTTTCTGCAAAGTCATCGGAATAGTCCAGCTTTTTACGGTAGTGGACTGAGAGAAACATAAAACGCACAACTTCCCCACCGTACTTTCCGACAATTTCAGGCAGTGTGAAGATATTCCCTTTGGATTTGCTCATCTTCTCCCCTTCAACTATCAGGTGTTCCCCGTGAATCCAGTTGCATGCAAAAGGTCTTCCGGTTGCTCCTTCCGACTGCGCTATTTCGTTTTCGTGATGAGGGAAAATAAGGTCCACTCCTCCTAAATGCATATCCAGCGTTGGCCCAAAGCTGTTCATAGCCATTACCGAACATTCGATATGCCAGCCCGGACGGATTTTTCCCCACGGGCTTTCGTAATAAATTCCCCTTTCAATTTCTTCAGGGGTTGAAGCTTTCAGGAGGGCGAAATCGCGGGGGTTATCTTTATCGTATTCGTCCACATCCACCGACGCGCCAATCATTATTTTGTCGAAGTCAAGCTTTGAAAGTTTGCCGTAATTCGGGAACGCTGAAATTCTGTAATAAACCGATCCACCTTTTTCGTAAGCCAGTCCCCTGTCTATCAGTTTTTGTGCAAGTTCAATCATGCTGCCAACGTTTTCCGTGGCTCTCGGGTAAGCTGAGGCTCTTTTTATATTCAACATATCAAGGCCTTTAAAGAACTCTGCCGTGTATTTATCCGTAAAATCCTTAAGTGACATTCCTGCTGCTTTCGAATCCCTGATAGTTTTGTCATCTATGTCGGTAATGTTCATTACAAGCTTTACTTTATATTCAAGGTACTCAAGAGTTCTGACAATATTATCCGTCATCAGGAAAGTGCGATAATTACCTATATGCGGCATACTGTAAACTGTAGGCCCGCAGGCGTAAATCGAGACTTCGCCTTCCTTCAAGGGTTTGAAAACCTCTTTCTTTCTTGTAAGGGTATTGTAAACCTGGAGCATCCGAACGCCTCTGGAGATTTAAGTACCTTAAACACTTGCTAAAACGAGACTAAACTTCTTATGGTTCTTCGAATTCAAATTCAGAGTAATCGAATTCACTTATTCTTATCTAATTGGTCAGAAATGCTTTATTACTTTCGCCGCGAACTTTTAAGAAAAGTTTGATCACAAACCTTTTCAAAAAAATGCTTGATCGCAAGCCTTTTCAAAAAAGGCTTGAGCGAAAACAACGTGAAAACGACACAATAAGCGTGATCAACCGGCCCAACGGTTGCGACCCAAAGGTTGTGTGAAAGGATAAAGAGTTCAGGATAAATCTTCCTCAAATATAGATACTCCTGCCCTCTGCAGGATTTTTCCCAGCCGGAACAGTGGAAGGCCTACAACATTAAAAAAATCCCCCTCGATTCTTTCCACAAGGGCTGCACCTTTCCCCTGAGCAGCAAAAGCTCCTGCTTTATCAAGGGGTTCTCCGGTTCTGACATAAGCTGAAATCTGTTCTTTGCTTATTTCATCCATCCAGACAGTCGTAGATTCGAGTTCACTGATTTCCTTTCCACTGTCAAGGTCAAGCACTGTAAGCCCGGTTATAACCCTGAGTTTCTGTCCGCTTAACATTTCCAGCATTTCTTCTGCCTGTTGGGGAGATCTGGGCTTTCCCAGAAGCTCTCCATTAAAAAGCACCGAAGTATCAGCGGAAATTACAAGCCCGGAATCGAAATGTTTAGCCACATCCCTGGCTTTTTCGACGGAATGTTTTATAAGAAGCTCTTCAGGGCGCAGCCCGGGGTCAGGAAATTCCCCATAGGAACTGGCATAGACCACGAAGTTATCTCCTATCAACTGTTTAAGCAATTCCTTTCGCCTCGGAGATGCAGACGCGAGAATAATCTGACGCATAGGAAAAATCAGGATACATGGAATATATCTGTATTGTATATACAGGTGAAACGGAAGTCAGTTAAGGAAACTAAATAAATAAATAAACTAAGAAAATTGGCTAAAAAATTAATTTGGGAAGTGAATTAAGGGAATTAACAGGGAAAGTGACCCTTATCCGTGAACATTTTCGAAGAACCTTCTGATCCTGCAAAGATCCTCGGGTTTTCCCAGAAGGATACAGGCATCTTTTGCCCGAAGGAGGAAATTGCCTTCTGGAGTGTAGATCAGATCGGAGCCCCTGCGGACCGAGAGTACTGTCACTCCGTGGTTTTTCCTGAAATCCAGGTCTTCCAGGGTTTTTCCGTCGAAACTTGAACCGCTCCCCACTTTAAGAACCTGAATCTCAACTCCGGGAAGCCCATCTTTTATATTGAATTCACTATCAATACCTGCATTAATGGACAATTTCCGCATCATTCTATAACCATTAGCCCGCACATCATTTACGAGTTTTTCAATATCTTCTCTCGGAACCAGATACTTTTCCAGCAAGCGGACAAAAATTTCTACTGTGGTTTCATATTCCTCGGGAATGATTTCATCGGCGCCCAGGGCATTCAGATGCTTCATTTCCTGCAAATCCCGTACTTTTGCAATGACACAGACGTTGGGATTCAATTGTTTTGCAATCTCCACTATTTTTCCTGTGGCAGCTGCATCCGAGATCCCTATAATAAGAACTCTTGCATTCTTGACGCCTGCATGTTCCAGTACAGCCTCAAGTGTTGCATCGCCATAGTAGATTTTTTCGCCTCTCTGTTTTTCCTGTTTAACAGTTTCAGGGTTTGATTCTACAATAATGTAAGGAATACCTGCGGTCTTTGCAACCTTCGAGACTGTTTTTCCGGAAAAACCGAAGCCTACGATTACTAGATGGTCATTTACCTCAGGCTCCGCATGTTCCTCTTCTTTGATGGGTTCCGAGTATAAGCCGTGTACCAGTTGCATGCCATAAGCCATACCTGAAACCTTTTTAACAAAGAAATCGGCAGGCTTGTAGGAAGCATTAATCAAAAAGGGCGTAACTCCCATAGTAATGATAGAAACTGCAAGAAATGCCTGGTAAGTCTCCGGTGTCAGGAGAGAGTATTCTTCTACCCCCAATCTGGAGAGTACAAAAGAAAATTCCCCTACCTGAGACAGTGCAAGTCCTGTCAATATAGTTGTACGGAGCGGGTAGCCGAGAATAAAGGTTACAGCTACTCCTGCAATCGTTTTTATAAGAATTAGAGCAATCGATGCAAGAATTAGCATAGGAAGATTGTCAAGCAGATACTGTATGTCCAGAAGCATACCTATGGAGACAAAAAAGAAGCTCATGAACATGTCTCTCAAAGGCACGATATTGCCCATTGCCTGCTGGCTGTACTGGGAACCTGAAATCACAATCCCGGCTAAAAAAGCACCCAGGGCAAGCGACAGTCCGATACTTGAGGTAAAGAGAGCGGTAGACAGGCAGATAAAAACGACACTGACAAGGAATAACTCTTTGTTGCCTGTCCTGCCCACATGGTAGAATATCCAGGGGACCAGGAATTTGGCACTCAGGATAAAAACTACAATAATCAACGAACCTTTGAGGAAGATGGTTGAAAGTGAGCCTTCGAAATTCACGGAACTTCCGGCTAGCATTGGTGTGATGAGAATAAGAGGTACGATGGCAAGGTCCTGGAATATCAGAACTGCAAGCGAGGTCTTCCCATGCGGAGTATATACTTCGTTTCTCTCCTGAAAGACCTTGAGTACTATTGCGGTACTGCTAAGCGAAATCAAGAAACCGAGAAATGCAGATGTGGGGGAGCTGAAGCCCAGATATGAGCACACGATAATAACAAGGAATGTAGTGACGAGAATCTGGAGAATACCCCCTCCAATTACCGCTTTTTTCATTTTCCAGAGTTCTTTTAAGGAAAGGTCAACTCCTATAGTAAAAAGCAGAAAAACCACGCCGAGTTCGGCATTCAGTTCTACATTCTGACCTCCGCTAAGGATATCGAGCCCAGAAGGACCGATCAGGATCCCGGTTACAAGGAAACCAAGTACAGGAGGGACTTGAAATCTGTAGAAAACAGTAAGAATTAAAATGGCAAAGCCTAGAAGTACGTCAACGTTTGCCAGTAAAGAGAGCGCCATCTATTTTTGCTCCTCCAGAAATCGAAATAAGGTTGTTTGAGCTTCCTGAAATCCTGAGGAGTTAAGGTAGACCCCAGCATGATATACTACCACTGCTACCACTTATACTCACCAATCCCAAAATGGTTCTACAGTACAATAACAATATTTATTAAGAGATATAGTATTTTCGGTAAGGTATCGGATTTCATAAATCCAGGTTATTCTCCCGTTAGCAAGCGAGAGTTGAGAAAGATGAATAAACAAATAAATTGAAGAGCTAATAAAATATTAATAAATAAATTAGTTGTGTTTAAAGCATAACATTGAGTAAAATATTAGATCGGATATTTGAGGAACTGTTCAGTTAAGTGTTCAATTAAGTGTTCAATAAAATATCCAGAAAAAAATTTCAATAAAATCCAATAAAAATATTCGGTAAAAACGCTCAAGAAAAGTTCGACAAAGGTATCAACAAAATACCCAGCAGTGCATTTTCGTTTACTTTGCTTCCATTCACCATATTTTAGGGATTAGCCTATCTGTTCTTTTTGTATAATCCTCATAACCTTTGATTTCCCTGACCAGGGCCTCTTCTTCGAGCTTCAACCTGTATAAGAACAGGAGAATTAGCACTGCCGATATACCCAGGGAGTAATAAGCATTCAGAACGAGTGGGATTCCGACAGCCTGTAATATGTTTCCTGCATAAGCCGGGTGCCTTATGAATTTATAGGGACCGCTTTCAATTAACGGATGATTTTTCATGATCTCGATATGGGCAGAGAAGTATTTGCCCAGTGCCCACATGCCCCAGGCTCTGAGCCCTGTACCGATTAACACAAGTGATGCTCCTGCAACTGTAATTGCAAAATTATGTTGCGGATAAAAATCGGATTCAAGATTCGAGTAGAACCGGTATTCAAGAACAGGGACAATCAGAAGAGGCCACCAGAAAAACAAAAGCAGACTTCGGGTCCACTTTTTTGATTGCCTTCCTTTAATGCCCCGACTCCTGTATGCGGCCTTTTCTGCCAGTAAATAAAGGAACAGGATTCCTGCATAAGTATAAACCGGCAGATGATTTAGGGAACTCCAGCTTTCAGCCAGAAGTTTCCCTGCTTCGGCAGCTAGTAAAAGCATAACTATGCTTATAGCCCAGTTTATCCATTCTTCCGTTCTTCCTGTTCCCTTTCGGCCCTCAAACTCTATCATTTAATTTTTTAATTGAATTAATTACTTTTCTACTTTTCCGCGAGGTAAAGTGAAACATGCAGTAGAAAAAAGTGGTAAATAGGTAAAAGCCGGTTTTTAAGCTGAAAAATAATTGATCCTTAAGCTGAAAAAATGTATAGCTAAGCTGAAAGTAAGGGTGTTAGCTTAAAACTCAGAAGGACTTTGAAAAAGCCTATAATAATATAAAAAACGGTAGTATGGATAGAAAAAACTACCGTCTGCAAAATGAAAGATCAGGTTGCTCTGCCGTTATGACAGAAGTGATTATTTGGATTTGCATCTTTGAGATCAAATTCCTTCCAGACCTCACATGAACCGCAGATGCATTGTCTGTCAGGATCAAGGTCCTGACATCTGGCTTCGCCTATCGAGCAATATACCCCCGGAAAATCGTCAGGATTTGGAACCTGACCCTCAGACAGATTTTCCATGACTTGCTTTGAACTCTTGATTTTATTCTGTGCGCACTGGCTGTCAGCCTGAACAGGGCACTGTGGGCATCTACACCTGTTAATATTTGCCCGTTCATAAGGAACTAAGAAATTCGTACCTCTTTCAAAAGTTACATTTCTGTCTCTAGGTGTTGTAGAGGCGCTCTCTTCGGTTGATGTATTTCTTCCTTTACTCACATTATTCCCCCAGATTAATACTCCAATTGGTTTTCCTATTTTAGGTTTGGCTTCGGGATATAAAAGTGTTTTGAATTATAGAAATAATAAACAATAGTGAGAGAACGAATACACAATTGTGGCCTCAGGTAGCTGCCCTCATCTCTAATTAGGTCACTCAAATTAAGAAAATTTAAATAAGAACTGAAAAAGAACAAAAATTTGAGGAATATAAACATTTGCTGAATGTAATATTTGATGAATATAAATAGTATATAAAAAAATCAAAAAGGAATTTCATAACCTTTAATAAGCTAATCAGGTGGCCTTGCCGTTCTGGCAGAAATACATAGACGGCATTCCTTCTCCGAGATCATACTCTTTCCAGACTGTGCAGGTATAACAAATGCATTGCCTGTCAGGGTTAAGGTCCTGGCAGGTGGCCTTGCCTGTCGAGCAGTATACGCCCGGAACGTCCTCGGGATCAGGAACTCTTTCTCCGGATAGATTTGCCATTACTGTCTTTAAGTTGTCAATCTTATCCTGTGCACATTTGTTGTCGGCCTGGACAGGACACTGCGGGCATCTGCACTTCTCAATGTTTGACCTTGCATAAGGAACCTCAAAATCCGTACCCCTTTCCCTGGGTATTATAGAACCCCTCTCTCCGGTTGATGTATTTCTACCTTTGTTCACATTATTCCCCCAAATTAGTACTCGGTTTTAGGCTTTGGTTTTGGAACTTAAAAGCCTTTTCAGTTATAGAACGAATATAAAGTAGAGACCTTAAGAGGTTACTGCATTTGAAACAGATAGATTTTAATTGAAATTAGACTAATTTTAAATGGAATTAAACCAATTTTAATTGAAAGTCCACCCCAAAACCAAGTTTATTTCTCACATCAATAAGAATCTCAGAACAAATTTCGTAACCGGAAACTCGGTTGGTTATTGGGAATTTGAAATTCGGGGACTCAATTTTGAGTTTTGGGATCAGCTCTGAAACTAAATCAGTTTTAATTAAAAAACAGGAAAAAACAGGAAGGAAAGGAGAAATAGAAGACTTATATTTATAGAAATTAACATATAACTATGAGAAGAAAAGATAAGATCCGAGTGGGAACATACCTGTTATATTTTGTCTTAATAATTATTATAGGAGCAGTTTCTTTTTTCGTCAGTAACTTTCTGGATTTTGCACTTTCTTTACTGGCTATGTTTTTGATGTTTTCTCCTGCGCTTATCCGAAAAGAGTTTAAAACCAATTTTCCAACGCTTATTGATACCCTTATACTGGTTTATCTTTACCTTGGAACCTATCTCGGAAGCTTTAAATCATTCTTTGAAATAATCTGGTGGTGGGATATATTAATGCACCTGCTCATGGGTATTAATATAGCTTTAATAAGCTTTTCAATCATATTCCGGCTCAAAGAAGTGAAAAGCCATATCCAGCTGAGCACTCCAATGATTGCTTTTTTTTCATTTACCATTTCTATGGCTGCCGGTGGAATCTGGGAAATTATAGAGTATATGCTTGATTCTTTCTTCGGATTTGAATTACAAAAAGCGCACCCGGATACGATGATGGATCTGATTTTCGTATTTATAGGAGGGTTGATTGTTTCCGCAGGAGGCTACTTCTACACAAAATACCCGAGAGCAAACCTCATCGAAATGCTGTTTTCAAGGAATGAGATCGAAGTCCTGAAGGATGGGCATACGGAATCCCAGAATGAAAAAGGACGAATGGAACTGTGAGCACATATCTTCAGGCTTCAAATGATTGAAGAATAAAATTTAGTTAAGGATAATCAGGCGGCTCCGATGAAGAGTTAGGTTTATATCATGGAATTTCAGGATAAATTCAGGGCTGGCCTCTCCATTTTCAGGGCAGGATACAGCCCTTATGTATCTGTAACCTGCCACGCCTGAGGCTTCAATCGCGCGAGAGATCAGTTTCCTCGTCTTCCGAGCTTACAACCGGATACCCTGCATCTATCCAGGCAGTAATTCCTCCTGCCATATTATATACCTGGGAATATCCTGCATTTACAAGCATGGTGCTTGCCGTATTACTTCTGCGTCCTGTTCTGCAGTAAACCAGTATTTTCTTTTCAGGGACTTCATCTGTGCGAGCCTCAAGCAGAAGGTCCGAACTTAGATTCGATCCGGAGGCATTGTTTACAGGAATCAGGGTTGCCCCTTTGATATGGGAGGAGTTAAACTCACCAGGCGTACGAACATCAAGTAAAAATACATCGCCTTTCTCAACCATCTCTTTTGCTTCCTGCACAGTTACGTTCTGAACCCCTGAAGAGCTCTCTTTTTTCTGTTCCGTAAAGATTAAAAATACTACCAGAAACAGGAGAATAAGAGCGCCGAAATAGATTAAATTCCGTTTGTTCAATCAGATTCCTCCAGAATTATAGATTTGATATCCGGAAAAGTAAATTGATACATTTATCTTTTTGCCGGTACGCACAGATTTTCTGTATAAATTATTCCAGCCTGTAGAAATTGCTTCCCTGATATAATTATATTTCCTTAAAAAAGTGTTAAATACTCTTAAACATTAAATTTTTTTTGTTTCCAAGACGGATTATCTCCAGTTCAACAATTTATTAAGTGAATCCCGAGATAAAAAAGCATTAAATCCAGTAAAAAAAGTAAATTGAAACTTAAGAGAAGAAACCTCATCTAAACTGAACCAGCAACAGGAAACTACGGAAAGTTAACCGGGGGGTAAAAGTAGAAACCATTACTTGAATCTCAGGATTGTTTTGTGGATAGAAACGGAAAAAAGATGGAAATTAAAAACAGATATGAAAATCATAAATCGTTACAAATTTTCAGAATCAGCAGCAAATTAAACCTGCAAAAAATGTCAAATAAGGCTCATTCGCCTACCTGCTTTGAGGTTGCCGGTCAGTGTCAGGAGGAAAGACCCCAATACATTTTGGGATTTTCCTGATGTATTTTTAAAGTATATAAGGGAGGGGTCTTCCGCCCCTGTAATCTGACATGGGACTGTGCGAACAAGTCTTTACAGGCTTATACGTTTTGTAGCCAGGCTAGTCTAATCTACACTTTATAGCCTGACCAGTTTAGTCTTAGCACCAGCATTTGTCCTTTCCGAAGAAATCAAAACCGAAGAAATTACACTTGCCGCCAAAACCGAACTTGCACTTGTCGAATCTGTCAAATCTGTCGAATTTGTCGCATCTGTCGAATCTGTCACATCTGTCGAATCTGTCACGTTTGTCGAATCTGTCGAATTTGTCGAATCTATCGAATTTGTCGAATCTGTCGAATCTGTCGCGTTTGTCGAACTTATCGAATCTGTCGTACCTGTCGAATTTGCCTTTGCCGTATCCATCCCTGCCTGCACTCACTGACGTAACTGTTACTGAAGCTACGAAAAAGACTAGCATGAGAATGCACAGCGTCTTCTTTATTCTTCCAAGTTTTACCATTTACCTACACTCCACAAATTTTCGTATATTGATACAATCTAAGATTAATTTCTCAGTCAATTTTTCATCGGCGCTTTACTGAATGAATTTATTTACCGATCTATCATTCAAGATTTGTCCTGAAAAAGTATACTATGGTAAAAATTTTACCCCCAGATCCTCGTGTTATATGCCGAGGATTTATAAGCCGATAAAAAGTGACCCCCAAATTGTATCAGTAGGTGATTATGATCCAGAGAATATAATATATAAAGAAATAATAATCAGAAACCCATATTAATTGAAAATCGGCATTATCTAGTCTGGTTTATTGAGATGTCTTCTCAAAATAGTATTTATCATAATGCTCTTATATTAATAATATCATCCAGTCCTTAATTATGATCTAAGCAACAATTTAAGCTTCAAGCTGAGAATCTATTTTCAGCTTCAGTGTGGTAATTTTTTTGGTTTGATTAAAAATCCACCCCAATATGTGCACAATAGAAATTTATTACACAAAAATCAATACCTGCCGGCGGGCCTCAGGCAGGCTGAACAGCTGGTTAGTTTTTCATCAGATCCCATTCCGCAATCGAAGAAACTCCCAGATTAAGGGCCCTAACTATATATATTAATTTATTTCCTGGGCATATTAAAGGTAAACCTGAAACTCGTTTTCTTAAGGTAAACCTGGAAATCATCAAAACTTACCCTTTATAAACCGAAGTCGATATTTTTATACCTCGCCTTTTAGTTAAGTATGTAAAGGTAGACTAAGCTGTTTCAGTGACTTTCAAAGATTCCGATATCTGAGTCAAAAAAGGAGGGTTCCAGTCTCCGAGTACTTATACATGGGGGTGTCCTATTTCACAGGAGTACGTTAGAAAACTCAAGCCGGAAGATTCTTTCAGGGACTGGATAGTCCAGGCATTGGGGCGAAGGATAAGAGATGAAAAATGCGTTATCAGGGAATTCAGGATAAGGCCGGCATCGCATAGAGTCTGTAGATATGAATTTGAGGGAGAAGGGCTCAGTGCCATGGCGAAATTTTTAGCTCAACCCAGAGGGAAGATAAAAAAGTACGATGCCAGAAAAGCCATGCTGAAAGAATACTACAAATTAAAAAGACTTAAAAATATAATCGATGTCCCTGAGCCCATTGATTTTAGCAGCCGTTTCAATTGTGTCCTTGTGACCGAGTATATCCCGGGAAAGCCTTTTTCCTGGCACCTGAAGAATGAAAAGAACCTGGACGAAAAAATAGAAGTAATAGCCAGCCTGCTCAGCAGGCTCCATCGGAGTACCCGAAGTTATTATGAAAAAGAAGAGGATTTTAAAGAAATTCGCAGTAACCTTAAAGCTATGCCCCTCTGCAGTTCTACCAGAAAGATATATGAACAAAAACTTGAAGAATGGCAGAAGAGCCCCTTTCTGGACAAAAACCGTGGCTGTACGATACATCGTGATGCGACTCCTGCAAATTACCTTTTTTACAGGGATAAAGCCTATGCAATAGATTTTGAACTCTCCACAGAGCACGGGAACGCTGCAAATGACCTGGGGATATTGTGCGCTGAAATCTTCCATCATTTCGCACGAAAGGGTATGGCATCTACTTACGTTCCCCATATCAAACGCTTTCTCCGAAGCTACAGCAGAGATGAAAAAGAGTACCACAGGATAAAACGAGTTCTCCCGCTTTATGTGAGCTATGGCCTGCTCAGAGTCGCCTGGCGAGAAAAAAAGACTATGCACAGGGAATACCTTATAAACAGAGCAATAGAACTTCTGGATCGGCTTCCCATATAAGAATTAGACGCATAGGGAAGGCAAATAAAAAATAAAATCAATGTTAAAAATAAGGATGAAAAGATCCATCGAATATGCAAAATCCCGTAAAATATTTCCTATAACCGAAACTCCAGAAATCTGGGGAGTCTCAGAATATTCGAATCTTAGTTTTCAAACTGAATAATCATAAAAAATATGAAATTAGACTCATTCGTAAGCCCACTTCGATGATTGCCAGCCAGTGCCACGGAAAGATTTACGCAGTTTAACTGAAAAACCAGTCGCATGAGACTTCAAATTACTGATTCGCAACATCGTCGCAGAAGTGCTCATACCTCTTTTACTCCTTAAGCGTGTAAGTCCTATTAGAACACTCCCTCATAGATATGTTAGATTTTGGGAGGTTGAGGGCTTTACTGTCCCTGCAATCCGATGCGAGGCTGTACGAACGGTCGTAGTCTATTTTATATTTATACTCATGCCAGTTTAGTCGTTACCACCAGTCGTCAAACCAGTCGCCGTCAAAGCAGTCACAGCTGTTTCCAAAAAAGCCAAAGAAACTAAAGGAAAACCAGCCGAAGTTGCACTTGCTCTTACACTTGTCTTTCCAGTCACACTTGTCTTTCCAGTCACATTTGTCCCTACAGCCACCTTTCCAGAAGCCCGCGCTAGCTGACGCAGCTGTCAGTGACAGCACGAAACAGACAAGCACTAAGATGCTCATTGTCTTTTTAATTGTTCCCATTTGTATACACTCCTCAATTTGATACGATTCTAACACTGTTGGTTTTCCAATCCCTTCCCATCTGCAGATGCAGCGCTTAAAAATTATTTAACCATTTAATAATCCTCGTTACTTCAGGAAGATATAATACTGGCAAATTTACCCACTTTTGCTGATGAAAATCCTCTGCCGATGAAAAGGGCTAAATTGCGCCAACAAATTGATGTATCAACAGGAGATTATGGTTAGAAGAATATAATATATATAGAAATATAAATTAGAAACCATTGTTAATTAAAAAGAGATATTGTATAGTATACTTTTTACAGAAGCATTTTGAATAGTATTATTTTAGACAAATATTTTTTGTGAATAGTATTATTTTTTATTAAAAGCTTCTCCAAAATTTCGCTTCGTGCTTAATCCAAGTAGTATTCAGGATTGCTCTGCTATCTGAAATTCCGTTGTTAATTCCACAGCGAATTAGAAAAGATAAGTTTTGAGATCCGGAGGAACCTGCAAAGCTGTTTGGGAATATGCCTGAAAAACCGGAAACAAAGATAGTTTATTAATAAGACTCATTTTGGTAGTAGAACTCAATTTTGTCAATAAGTCTCAATTTTGTTAATAAATCCAATTTTTTAATAAGATTCAATTTTAATGTGATTAAAATGATCTAATATGTGAGATTAAAATGATCTAATAATAATAGTAAGGGTTAATTTTCACCAGATAAGATATGATAAAGGCTATAGTTTCTTTTTTGAAAAAGGGCCTGTAGCACTATTCTGTTATTGAGAGCATTACTGTTATTGGGAAAGAATATTGAGATTGATCTCTGGGGGATTATCTTGGGTAAGGATAAAGCGGGAAAATATACAGGTCAGAGCACAGGTAAGGACAGTTCAGGCAAAGGAGTCTCGAATAAGCGCTTTTACCCGATCTACGGTATAATTCTACTCATAATCGCGTTTATAACATATATTATTCTGCAGGACCCTGAAGAACCTGTTGGAATGATACGCCGGTTTGCAGGAACTTTCGGCTACCTGACCATATTCCTTGCAATAGTTACATCCGAATATATGGCTAAAATGAAAAAAATATCAGGACTTCCTTTTATGAAAGCTCACCATAATCTGGCGAGAATTGCAATATTGCTAATCCTTATTCACCCACTGACTTTTGTATTACAGGGGCGAGGAGTTCAGATTTTTTCGCCAATTTCTCCGACAAATGTTTTCATTGGATTGGCAGGTCGTCCGGCTCTTTATCTGTTCCTTCTGGCTGCCGGAGTTGCGTTATACAGGAAGAAATACAAAAACTGGAGGGAAGTTCATTACCTCAATTACCTGGCCTTCTTACTTGTCTCAATACATGCCCTGATGTTAGGCGACGACTTCAGATTAAGTATAATGAGAATATTTGCACTTGCAATGGCGGTTACTGTGATAGCTATATTTATACATAAAAGATCGGCATCAGGGCAAAAAAAGAGATGAACAACTGAAACTCCGGAACGAAGCCGCATATTCAACGTAGTAAAAGCAAAAAAAATATAAAAATTACATTATATTGCCTGGATAGACCGAACGTTCGGTAATAGCAGGCTCAACAGGTGTACTTATATCGCTGCTGGCTTTTCCCTCAACCTTTTTGAAATATTAACACAGAATACGAAAACCTATTCATCTTTAACGTGGTGAGAGCCAGTAGCAAAAACTATCGGAAATTTTAGTAAATTTACTTTTTTTCCTTTTCCGGGAGCCTGTTAATTTCACTGGAAAGACGCTGTACCTCGCTGCGCAGTTCTTCAATCTCTTTTGAAGAGATTTCTTCTTTATCTTTGCCGATAAGCAGACTCGCCAGGGCTGCGGTTATGTACCCGAAAATTGAAAAAGCATAAACCGATAATGAAAAAGCCAGTACTCTCCCCTCGGGGGTAACTGGCCAGTAAGCACTTCCTATTGTAGTCATAATCATGGCTGTCCACCACAAAGCATCCCAATAAGAAGTAAGCCCCGGGCGCTCAAAATTGTACATTCCTGCTGCTCCAAGAAAAGTAATCAGAGCTGTAAGCAACAGAACGTATCTAAAGCCCCGCTTCCTCATTACCTGCCTGACTGTTCTTAAGCTTCGATTAAAAGAGGAAAGGATTCGGGCCAGATTAAGAGATCGGATAGAATTTGCAAACCTGACCAGCCTGAATCCGCGAAATAGCTTTAAAACCCTCAGTGCAGGCAAAAAAAGGGAAAAAGCAACAAGCCAGTTATCCTTTAGATAATCCTTTTTTATCGGAGAAATGTACAGTTCGATAAAAAAATCGATTATAAATATCCCCCAGATAACCAGACTTAATGTTTGCAAAGAAGATGAGAGGCCGTATACAAAATCGACAATAATAAGAACCAGCCATAAGAGTGATAGCAAAGTTAAAGGAAAATCGAAAAGATCGTTAATCTGGGAAAGTAACTCTGCCCTTTCATCTTTTAATTGCTTTTTATCCATATCTCTATGTCTCACCAAAATTTATTCAGGTTGTCAGGTGAGTGCAGTCCTGCTTTTAAAAGAAAGATTAGATAAATATTGTTAGGTTTCTGAGCACTTATAGCTATCTTTGTTAAATCAATTAAAGCAAAAAAAATGATTCAAAGGTCTCAAAAAGAGAACCTTTTTGAAAGACTATTCATTATAAAATAAAATCTTATAAAATGAAATGTTTTGAGCAGACCAGGTATTCACTCAGTCCGCTCTAAACCAAAACTTCACTTCTCCTTAAAGACTTCACTTCTCCTTAACTATTACAGTCCCCTGCATGGAAGGATGAATCGAGCAATAATATTCATATGTGCCTGCTTCAGTAAACTGGAACTCATATGATTCTCCTTCCTGGAGTGTGCCGGAATCGAAAGTCGAACCTGTTGCCGTGTGTGGAACTGAATCGAGGTTGGTCCACCTTACAGTATCACCTGTTGATATTGTAACTGATTCGGGATTAAAGGCGAAATCGTCCATTGACACCTCGACAGTCTTTCCGCCTGCAGCCTCCATTCCATCCATATCAGACATGTTATCCATGCCTGTCATATTCATGGTTTCGGGCATATAGCATTTCATGATTCCGACTAAATAACAGGTCTTCATTCCTGGCGTATCATCCATTTCAGTCGTGTTATCTGTACCGGTCATGTTATCCATTTCAGTCATATTGCCCATGCCTGTTATGTTCTTCATGGCTTCGGGTGTATAACAGTTCATGGCTCCGATAAGATAACATTTCTCCACGGCCGTCATGTTATACGTTTCAGTCGTGTTATTCATGCCTGTCTTATTATTCATGCCTTCGGGCTTGTAACAGTTCATAGCTCCGATAAGATAACATTTCTCCATATCCGTTGTGTTATCCGCTCCAGTCATGTTCGCAGTATCGGGCATATAACATTTCATGATTCCGGATAAATAACAGGCCTTAGTTTCAGTCATGTTATACATACCTGTCCTGTTGTCCATGCCTGTCATGTTGTCCATACCAGTCATGTTCGTGGCTTCGAGCATATAACATTTCATGATTCCGGATAAATAACAGGCCTTAGTTTCAGTCATGTTATCCATACCAGTCCTGTTGTCCGTACCGGTCATGTTATCCATTTCAGTCCTGTTATCCATGCCTTTCATGTTCTCCATGGCTTCGGGCGTATAACACCTCATAGCTCCGAGAAGGTAACACCTCTCCGTGCCCGTCATATTATCCATACCAGTCCTGTTGTCCATACCAGTCCTGTTGTCCATGCCAGTCCTGTTGTCCATACCAGTCATATTGCCCATGCCCGTCAGGTTACCTACTTCTTCGGGTACATAACACTTTATGGCTACGGCAAAATAACACGCCTTCATGCCGGTCATGTTGTCCATACCGGTCATGTTATCCATACCAGTCCTGTTATCCATACCAGTCCTGTTGTCCATGGTTCCAGAATCATCACGGCCCATGTATCCAGTCTGGGTTTCAGTCATGTTCGCAGCCTGGGTTTGGGTAAGGTTTGCGGTCTGAGTCTGAGTCAGGTTTGCGGTCTGGGTCTGGGTAAGGTTTCCAGTCTGGGTCTGAGTTATATTACCGGTTATATCCTCAGTCATATTACCAGTCATATTCTCTGTCATATTTTCGTCCATGGCTGCGGTCGTGTTGTCGAAATCAAGGATCTCAAGACCTTCGAGCTGAGGATCGTCAAATATTACATGGATGAAGGTCTGGTTCTCGCCGTCTGGCAGAGTGTAATTGGTGAGAACTGGCTGATCCTGCATTGTTCCGTTATCAGCCATCACCTTCTCAGGCAGCACTAGATGAGCCTGTATGCCCCTGTGAGGCAGTTCGTTATCAAGGAGCAGTCTGTAACCCTGCTGGTCAGGACTCCTGATACGCTCTGTTGCCATAGCATGTATGACCCTGTTGTCGCTGACAAGAGTATCATTTATGTAAAGCGACCCAACACCCCAGAAAGCTCCATATAAATAAGATGTCGGCTCCAGGCGTGTGTCTATTCCAGTCTTCCCATGAGCGATTCCATCAACAACCACACCGCCAAAAACCGGATGGAACTGCCCAATGCGGGTAATATTTGTCAGGACAACCCTGTAACGGATTTCACCTGTAGGATCCGTGAAGTTGAATTCGGCTTCAGCCATATCTTCGGATTCATTTACATCCACAGGAGTGTTGTCTGTCAAATTCATGGTGAAAGAACCGTTAATACGCGTAAAATTATCTGAGTACGGTGTTGGCACCGATGTTGTGGTAAATTCGTCCCCACTCACAGACCTGTTTTCTACTGGCACACCAATTTCCGGCTCAAGTCCCAGAGGCATGTCTGGAGTCCCGAAAATCTGCGGATCGAGTTTCCTCGGGCCTGGAAGAATCCATTTAACATCTTCGCCGGTTTCCTGGCTAACGTTGATAGTTTTATCTACATTTTCAAGTGTACACATTTCCCCTGTCGTGTCTCTCTGTTGGGATTCATTATTTTCCCCCATCTGTGCCTGTGCTGGTCCAAATGAGAAAGCCAGGCAGATTACTAACAGAGAAACTATTAACTTTATTTTCATTCTTTACCCCCCATTGCGAATCAGGTCAATTGAACTAATTGAATATAGTTAATAAAATAAAAACAATTTAATATAAAGCAATTAAATAATAATTGGTCGACTTATAAATACTTAATCTATATTAACTACAGCAACTAGTCTGGTTTTCATAATCGTGAGGCTTTTTAGAAGTATAAATCTCTTAGATTTTTATTACATTCATAAAGAAATGACTCAGAGCTTGCCCGAAGCTTGCATATAAGCAGCACTTCTTAAAAATTGTTCGTTCCTAATTGGAGAATTATTTAGCCCTGAATATTCAGTAAGAACAGAATCAGAGTAGATTAAAGATTGATTTTAGACATTCAAAGGAAAACAGGTAGATAAAACGATAGTTGCAGAAATAGCTGGAAAAAGTAGAGAGCTGTAAACCATTTACAGGCCTGCAGCCTCTACTTTTAAACCGAATTCTGTAATCAACATAGTTGATTACTGTTTCTTAATCCAGACTTCACTTTACGTAACACTTTACCGATCAATGACTATAGTATGCTTCAGATCACGTTATCCGTATCTCAGGTCACGTTTTCAATTTAGGCCATAGCTGTAGTTTGATTTATATCACAGGTAACATTCTTAGTCATGATTTCAATCGTGTCATCCATGCTCCTGATTACAGCCACCTTTCCGGTTATGTTATACATGCTTTCATCAGTGCCTTCGTCCATCTCGGAAATGTCAGTAATGTCCCCGATCATAGCCTTATTTCCATCCATTGTGATCAAATCAGCCAGTTCTTTGTCCATTTTCTCAGCCGTTCCGATCATGTAATCCACATTTCTGATTATAACCATCTTTCCGGTCAGATTACACTCCATGGGTTCGGTCATGGTATCTGTATCTTCAACCATTCCGGTCATATTACTCATTGTTTCAGCCATTTCGGTCATGTCACCCATGTTTTTGATTATAATCATCTTTCTGGTCATATCACCTGTTATATTTCCGGTCATACTTCCAGCCATGAGTACAGTCATGTTTTCCATGCTTTCGGTCATGTTCTCCGTGGTTTCGGTCGGGTTGAGCGTGATAGTTCCAGTCATGTCTCCAATCAGGACTACAGTCATGTTATTCATGCTTTCAGTCATGTTGTCCATGCTTTCAGTCATGTTGTCCATGCCTTCAGTCATGTTGTCCATGCCTTCAGTCATGTTATCCGTGCCAGTCATGTTATCCATGCCAGTCATGTTTTCTGTCTTTCCAAAGAGAACTACGCTTCCGGGCATATTATCCATTCTTCCGATCATAACCGCTTTTTCAGTCATATTGCCCAGATCTCTGATTAAAATTATCTTTCCGGTCACATCAAGTTCCATGCCTTCAGAGACGTTGTTCATGCCGGTCATGTTGTCGGTCATATTGTCGGTCATATTATCCTTTTCTTCGACTATAAACGCATCTCCGGTTATGTTGCATGTAACGGTTTCACTAATGTTTCCGGTCATGATTACATTTATTTCATCCATGTCTCCGATCGCATTACCCTGTGCTTGCACGGATGTGATGGACAAAGTTAAGCATAGCGCTAACAGAGAAATTACCAATTTCAGTTTCATTCTTTACCCCCATATGCGAGTTCGACCTTTGAGTCGACTACATGCATTTCCTAATAAAATAAAAAATAATTTAATATAATTATCATAATAATAAAGAATCAGCTTATAAATAATTAATCTCTATTAACTATAAGGAGTAGTCAGGTTTTAAGAATCAGCTGGCATTTTAAAAGTGGATATCTATTTTAAAAGTGGATATCTATTACATATTTACTATGTCTGATGTAATAGATATTAAGCAATATCAGTTCAAAAGCTTCCATGAAAAAGTATATTTAACACTTATTTTAAGTTGTCCACGATCCAGTTTCGTACCTCAGCATAAACCTCGTCTGATACCTCTTTCAAACCGTGTCCCGCGCTTTCGTATATTTTGATTCTTTTAGGCTCGTGTGCCATATTATACGCATATACCGAACTGCGCGGAGGTAAGGTTTCATCTGCTTCACCATGAATTAAAAGTACTGATGTGCTCTCAGGAAGAAGAGAGATCGGACTGATTCCATAGCTCTGGGTGGCTAGCGTAACTACGGTTTTCACACTCCTGTCGTTAAATGCAGCCTGAACGACAACTGCACCTCCAAAAGAGTGCCCTATAAGTCCAAAGCCCCTGAGATTCTCAGCTTTTAAAAACCCAAGCCCTACAAGCACATCTACTACAGCCTCAGTCAGGTCCGTAGGATACCTGAAACTTACTCTTAGCGAACTTATTCCGGCTTCCTTTAAATCGGCACATAAACGAGGATATAAGTCCTCGGCAGGAGTATCGAAACCGCCTCCAATTCCCCCGACCAGAATTACCCCTTTATCGGCCTTTTCTGCCCTGTAATAGTGACAATCAATCCTTCCACGGCTGGTATATATTTTAACCAGTTCAAATGAGTCTCTGGTTTCTCTTTTTAAATCAAGAATAGCAACTTCCAGCGGCTCTTCCGTGATTTCAGTCTTCTTTGTGCCCTGCATAGATGTAATCTAAAACTCCTGCTTATTAGGCGTTTACGGGTACGCTAAATTATTTGGTAACATGACAAAAGAGCCGCAATAAAGGTTTTAAATGTTTATTACGGCTTTAAAATCTTTTTACCGGGAATGTTCAGGGCAAGAATATGGTCATCCCCAGGACGAAGAGATCAAAGGAACGTATTTACAGGCGCAATAAAAAACATAACTTTAATTAAAAATATGAAGAATAAAGCACGACTTTACTGATAATAACCGGAGTTATTACATGGAAAATATTAAGGAATTTTTTAAGAACGATAATTTTGCTGCAATTTCAGGAATCGAACTTCTGGAAGTCTCTCCAGGGTATGCAAAAGCCATAATGAATATAGAAGAAAAACACCTTAATGCCCTGAAAACCGTCCAGGGAGGTGCATTATTTACCCTTGCAGACCTTGCTTTTGCTGCAGCATCAAATGCATACGGCACGGTTGCTGTGGCTATCAATGCAAACATCTCTTTCGTAAAAGCCGCAACAGGCAAAACTGTCACAGCCGAAGCAAAAGAAACATCAATAAATCCCAAAATCTCAACATATACTGTAAACATAACTGATGATAAAGGAGACCTCGTAGCAATATTTCAGGGTATGGGCTACAGGAAAAAGATTTCACTTGATGACCTTACTCACAATTGAATTCAACAGGATATGTCTCAGCAGGTGTGGTAAAAAGTACCTGATAGCAGATAGCTAAGTAGAAAGTATAATGGGAGATGTCTAAGTAGAAAATATAATGGAAGATGTCTAAGTAGAAAATCGGCCGGAAAAGTGAACTTCCAGAAGGTTTTCTGCTAAAACCTCTTTAAAATCGTTCTGAAATGTAACCATCAGAAATATAATAACACACCGCATTGTAAACAGAATTTAAATTTAAAACAAAATCTTAGTTTAAAATAGACTTTAAGCTTAAAAGAGAGTTAATTAAAAGAGATTAATTTAAAAGAAAATCAATTTAAAACAGAGTCAATTTAAAAAAGGTTTAAAAGGATTTTCAATGCGACTGCCGGGATTCGAACCCGGGTTCTAAGCTTGGGAAGCTCAGGTCATAGCCACTAAACCACAGTCGCGTAAAGGATGTAAAGAAGTGCTGTGTTATTCTTCTCATGCATCTTTTAGATATTAAAGGTTTCGGTAATAAGGAGGGGACGGCGGGAAGCTGTTTTATGGGAGCGAGAGGTAAAATTCTATTTCTGAAATTTGAGGGTGCAAAGCGATAAAGACCTGGGAATAGAATAATAGTGTAGAGAAAAATTTCAAAGCGTTTTTTCGGGGAGAGGGCAATGGCTCGGTTCATAGAGCTTGCGGAGATTTTTGAGGAGCTTGAGAAGATAACATCTCATAAGGAAATCGTCAGGAAAATTGCTAATTTTTTCTAGGAGCTCGAAGGAAAGGAGGTAAAGGATAGCGCATACCTCTTTCTCGGGAGCATAGGGCCTGCCTTTGAGAATACGACACTGGGAGTAGGGGATAAGCTTGCTTTAAAAGCTATTGCCGGGGCATACGGAGTTTCCGAAGAGGAAGTTAAAAAAAGATATTCAATGACAGGGGACCTCGGGGATGTGGCATTTGAATTAAACAGGGGAGAAGAAAAATCGCTGACAATTGATGAAGTATTCGGAAGGCTCAGAGAGATGAAAGAAACTTCAGGAAAAGGAAGCCAGGAGGAAAAAACCGGACTGCTTTCCAACATCTTGCAGCGAGCCAGCCCGGAAGAGGGGAAATACATAGTCAGGATTGTACTTGGAAAGCTCAGGCTAGGGTTTGGGGACCAGTTTCTGCTTGAGGCATTTTCTATTGCTTTTACAGGGGATAAAAAATATACCGCGAAGATCAAGGAAAGCTATAGCGTCTGCACTGATATCGGAGAGCTTGCAGAATCCCTTGCAGAACATGGACCGAGAGCTCTTGGGCGCTTTTCCATAAAACTGGGCCGGCCTGTCAGGTCAATGCTCGCTCAGCGCGTGGAAACTTTCGAAGAGCTTGAAAAGAGAATTTCCGGAAAAAAAGCAGCCGAAGAAAAATATGATGGAGAGAGGGTACAGATCCATAAAGACGGAGACGAGATTAAAGCCTTTTCTCGAAGGCTTGAAGACATAACTGCCCAGTACCCTGATCTTGTAGAAGCTGTCAGGAAAGGCGTTCACGCGGATAAAATAGTACTTGACGGAGAGATCATTGCATACGTTGAAGGCAGGGAAGCCGGCGACTCTACTGGAGAATTCTATTCGTTCCAGAGACTGATGCAGAGGCGCAGAAAGTATGAGGTTCAAAAATATACTGAAATCTGCCCTGTTGCCGTATTCTTTTTCGATATCCTGTACCTGGAAGGGAACTCCCTCCTGAAAGAGTCTTACCCGAAAAGAAGGGCTCTTCTCGAAGAGCATATAAAGGAATCTAGAGTGATTCGCCTGGCTAGAAGAATTGTTACTGACAATCTTGAAGAGATCGAGGATTTTTTCAACGAGACTCTGGAAAAGAGGCTTGAAGGAATTATAATCAAATCTATGGATAACAATTCGGTTTACGAGGCTGGAAAAAGGAGCTGGCTCTGGCTCAAATGGAAAGAAGAATATGCAGAAGGAATGAGGGAGACCTTTGACCTCGTAGTCATAGGAAGATATTACGGGCGGGGAAAAAGGAAAGGATCATTTGGAGCTCTCCTCTGTGCAGTTCTCAACGAAGAGGAGCAGCGTTTTGAAACTTTTACAAAAGTAGGGACAGGGTTCACAGAAGAAGATGCAAGAGAAATCGACAGCCTGCTTTCAGGGCATATTATCACCGAAGTCCCGAAAAATGTACTCGTAAAAAATAGAATGTTTCCGGATATTTTCATAGAGCCTGCTGTGGTTATTGAAGTGCTTGGCATGGAAATCACGGAAAGCCCCGGGCATACTGCCGGACAGGGAGAAGGAAATACAGGACTTGCTCTGCGCTTTCCTCGCTTTCTACGCATAAGGTACGATAAAGGGCCTTATGATATCACTACAGTCAGAGAAGTTAGGAATTTGAAGGAAGGCGTGGGCGTTTAAGATTTATGCGGAAACGAGAGACAGAAACCGAAGAATGACAGGGAAAGTAAAATATAAGGGGCAGGAGGAAGCAATTGAGAAATCGCGAAGTTGCCGAGTTATTTTACGAAGCTGCCGATATTCTTGAATACCAGCAGGTTGAGTGGAAACCACGGGCTTATCGGAAAGCAGCCCAGATGATAGAAAACCTCGGGCAAGATGTAGAAAGTATTTATGCCAGGGAAGGGAAAGCCGGGTTGACCGAAATTCCAGGAATTGGGGAATCCATTGCCGACCACATTGCTGAGTATCTGGAAACAGGCAAGGTGGAGAAATTTGAAAAGCTTAAAGGTAAAGCCCCTTCAGGCACTGCGGAGCTGATGGAAATCCGGGGGCTTGGGGCTAAGAAAATGAAAAAGCTTGCCGACACCCTTGGAATAAGGACGCTTTCAGACCTTAAAAACGCAATCACTGCTCACAGGCTCAGGAGACTCGAAGGATTCGGGGAGAAAAGTGAGGAGAATCTGGCAAGGGCAATTGAGCAGTATGAGAAAAGCCACACCCGGATAGCTCTCGGAAAGGCACTTCCACTTGCAGAAGAGGTTATATCCGCTTTAAAAGCCCGATGTGATAATACAAACTCTAAAATCGAGCTCTCTAAGATAATTTACACAGGTTCGCTTCGCAGGTTGAAAGAAACAATCGGGGATATCGATATCCTGGCAGAAGCCGAAAAAGGAGAGGCCTTGAAGGTTATGGACTGTTTTGTCTCCCTTCCCGATGTCGATCAGGTTATCGTAAAAGGCAGCACAAAAAGCAGCGTAATTCTAAGAGAAGGGACCGCTATTGACCTGAGAGTAGTCCCACCTGAAAGTTACGGAGCAGCTCTTCAGTATTTCACGGGCTCAAAGGAGCACAATATAGAACTCAGGAATATTGCCATTAAAAAAGGTTACAAGCTTTCGGAATACGGGCTGTATTTAAAAGAGTCAGGAAAACAAATTACAGGAAGCAGTGAAGAAGAGATTTATGAAAAACTTGGCCTTGCATACATCCCGCCCGAACTTCGGGAAAACAGGGGAGAAATTAAAGCCGCTGCAAAAAATGCCCTGCCCAAACTGATAGAAGCAGGCGATCTCAGGGGAGATCTCCACATGCATACACACTACAGTGAAGGAAAAGATAGTCTGAAAACAATGATAGGAAGAGCGGAAGCCCTTGGTTATGAATACATTGCAGTAACCGATCATTCCCGTTCTCAGAAAGTTGCCAATGGCCTGGAGATCGAAAGATTAAAAGCCCAATGGGAAGAAATCGACAAACTCTCAAAACGATTCAGGATAAAAATTCTCAAAGGGTCGGAGGTTGATATCCTGAAAGATGGAAGCCTGGACTACCCGGATGAAGTCCTCAAAGAACTTGATGTTGTCGTGGGGTCTGTACATTCCGGTTTTGCATTCCCTGAAAAGAAAATGACCGAAAGGATTGTCACAGCTCTGGAGAACAGGTATCTTGATATCCTTGGTCATCCATCAGGCAGGCTGCTTGGGAAGAGGGAGCCTTATGCCGTTAATTTTGAAAAAGTTTTTGAAGCCGCGGCTGCAAACAGAAAAGTGATTGAGATCAACAGCCAGCCCACAAGGCTTGACCTCAATGATGAACTCATCCTGCGCGCAAAAACCTTTGGACTTAAATTCTGTATCTCCACCGACAGCCACTCTACCACAGGCCTTACCTTCATGCGGTACGGTATAGGACAGGCACGTCGCGGCTGGCTAGAAAAAGAAGACGTGGTAAACACCTACCCCTACTCCAGGCTTAAAGAAGTTTTCAGAAAACCCAGGCCGTGACCGGATTGTGCCGCAAAAGTGCGCCGGTTGATCACGCCGCTTCCAGGGGTTTTCAATCAAGTCTTTTCATAAAAAGCTTGCGGGCAAGCCATTATAAAAAAAGGGCTGTGCCACCTGACCCATAACAAAATTCAGATAAATTAACCCCTGAGTGAGTTCAACTCAGTTTTTCTTGACCATAATCCAGCCCTCTTGAGCGAAGCGAAAAGGACACCGTGCTGTTGTGATCGCATCGCAACTCCCAGAAAATCAGAGATTTTCTGTGATCCCGAAGCGGAATTCCGGCAGAAAGACTAATAAAGGAGTAAAAGTTCAAATTGATACAAAATCGATTAAACAAAAAGCAGAAAAAGGTAATAATATGGTTTCAAAGGATCTTCCCTTCACCAAAGAGGATATTCTGGAAATAATGAAAAAGTATCCCACCCCTTTTCATATCTACGACGAAAAAGCCATTCTGGAAAATGCGCGGAAAATGAAAGCAGCCTTCAGGGAAGTTCCCGGCTTTAAAGAGTTTTTTGCCGTAAAAGCCCTTCCAAACCCCTTTATTCTTAAAATCCTCAAAGAAGAGGGTTTCGGTGCGGATTGCAGTTCTTTGCCTGAGTTAATTCTTGCTGAAAAAGCCGGAATGACCGGGAAAGACATAATGTTCAGCTCAAACGATACTCCCTCTGATGAGTTCATAAAGGCAAAGGAGCTTGGAGCATACGTAAACCTTGATGATATAAGCCATATTGACTACCTTGAGAGGCATGCCGGACTTCCGGAAATTGTCTGCTTCAGGTACAATCCCGGCCCCCTTAAAGGAGGAAATGCCATTATAGGAAAGCCGGAAGAGGCGAAGTATGGTTTTACCCGGGAACAGATGTTTGAAGGCTATCGCATACTCAGGGACAGGGGAGTAGAGCGTTTCGGAATGCACACAATGGTGGCCTCAAACGAATTAAATCCTGATTACTTTGTGGAAACCGCAAGAATCCTTTTCGAACTCATAGTTGAAATCTCAAAGGAACTCAACGTAAAGTTCGAGTTTGTAAACCTCGGTGGAGGCATAGGCATCCCCTACAGGCCTGAGGAGGAACCTGTTTCCTTCGAAGCCGTGGCAAAAGGTGTCAAAGAAGCTTACGAAGCCACAATCACGGCTAACGGACTTTATCCGCTAAAAGTCTTCCTGGAATGCGGCCGTGTGATCACAGGCCCCTATGGATACCTGATTTCCCAGGTAAGGCATCTCAAACATACCTATAAGGATTATGTTGGGATGGACTCCTGTATGGCCAACCTGATGCGTCCGGGCATTTACGGAGCCTATCATCATATAACCGTGCTCGGAAAGGAAAACGCATCCCCTGTCCGCGAGTATGACGTAACCGGCTCCCTGTGCGAAAACAATGACAAATTCGCAATCGACAGGCCGCTTCCAGAAATCGAGATAGGGGATATCCTTGCAATTCACGATGCAGGCGCGCATGGGCACGCTATGGGTTTCAATTATAACGGAAAACTCCGTTCTGCCGAACTCCTTCTCAGGAAGGACGGAAGCGTTATGCAGATCAGGAGAGCCGAAACTATTGAGGATTACTTTGCAACCCTCGATTTTGAGCAGTTGAAGGAGTTCAGGTAAGTCCAATAAGGCTCTGCACTCCGAATTTTTCCTGTTTTACTTGCTTTTTTATTTACCTTTTTATTCACATAACTACTAAACCATTCTTCTCCTTAAATTACCAGACTCTTCGTATTTCAGGACGTTACATGATAAAAAGTCCGTTTTCTCTGCCGCAACCGGAACAGAATTAATTTCAGTGTTCCAGAATATAATGGCTAAATGAAATAAACAGGAACTCACTTTAGTTCCGCAGAGTAGAGAGTTGCACCGCATGACCAAAAACCGGATGCTTAGCGATAAGGGCCAAATAGTCGTAAATAATCTTGCTTGAAAGTGGAGCGCCGTTGCAGGAATCAAGTAATTTTGAGGGAAGCAAATAAACTTTAGACAGTTATAGCGAAAACTCTACTATTAATGTGCTACTTTAACCTTACATTTTCACTCAAAAAGATTGTGTGCTTAATAGAAAAACGCCAAATCCCTGGAATTGCCAGTGTTAATTAACTAAAAGTTTTAGTAAGAAAAAGTAGCAATTCTAATAAAAAAATTGCATCTGTTATCGGGCAAGTACATTTATTTAGAAATATAAGTTCCAAAAATATAATTGTTGGGAGGAGCCATTTTTACGAAAAAAATAAAAATAATTATGCAATTATAATATAAGGAAATTAAGAGGGAGGAGGAAATGTTTACTAGACGCAATATATTAATTTCTTTTGTAACTCTACTGGCTTTAATAGCCATGTTTGCACCTGCTGCGTCTGCACAGGATACAGTGGAACTGGGGCTTTCTGTTTCACCGGAAAATATTGTAGTCGGAAGTAATTCCAAATGGATGTCAGTAGTTTTCCATGTGGAAGACGCATATGTAGGCTGCCCCTACACCGCAGAAAATCTTCTGCCTGATACCATCACCCTTGAAGTAGAGGATAATCAGGGGACTGTGAATTATATCGGAGTCGCAGAATATGATCGGTATGAGATAACCGATGCAGAAAAAGATGGCAGTGACCAAGAACTGGTTCTGATATATGCGAAAACCGACCTGTTAAATGGATTAAACCTTAAAGACCCTAACTTGAAGTTTCTGAAATTTAGAGCTGCAGGAGACATTGCAGGTGGAAACCACTTCATAGCTAGTTACGACGCCAAGGTAACACAGATAAAAGGCGGACAAAGTGGCCGGAGATAAATCGATAAAGACTTCACAGAACCGTGTTTACTCCGGGGAACTCATCTCGTGATGTAATAAAAACGGAATGAAGTCGCCAGATAGAGAAAAAAATTGTGTTGAGTGCTAAACCCGTTAGTGCTAAACCCACTAAAACTAGAATCCTTGTTCCCTGAGGGTTCGATCTGAAAAGATTATATCTACTGGAAAATCCAATCCCCTAAAACAGTCCGAAGAACAAATTTAATTCCAGAGCCGGGGCATTTACAAACTCCGGCCCTGAAAGCTTTTTCTGTTTCCTTCAGGACTTTTCTCTTCGGGCAGACTCCCGGTCAAAAAAGATATTTTTTCCTGTAACGCTTAACGGAAGTCCCATAGCCACATCCGCATCTATAATTTTGAAATAGCACGCCGCAGCGCCTGCGGAATAAAGGATGCGGTTGTCGACACAGAGGTCCTTTGCTTTTGCTGCTGCCGAGCCCACCGCAATTCCAAGGTCAAGGTACTTGATCATGCACTGGGGGCCAAGAAATTCTTTCTGCACCTTTCCGTGTTCAAGCATTTCCTTACAGGTTGCAAACCCGCAGGCTCCGCAGTCCAGGTTGCTTACGCCGGAAGCTTTCAGCCCTATAAGGGCGATTGTATCAGCGTCCCTGACATTTCCGGCGTCCCGAAGAAGGAACTTCAGGCCCTTGATTTCGCTTAATTCTTCCATCTCATCAGCAAGCTCAGCTTTTTCTTCCTGAGACAGAAGGCAGGTTATAATGTCGTCAATGCCTTTTCCTTTTGGGGCTGTCCGGGCAGCAGTAAGAATTATTTTTGCAAGCAGTTCAACGGATTCAAGTTCGGGATTCTGTTTCATGGCAGGAAGTTGAAAACAATATTATTTATAACTAAACCAGCTGGGGTGATTTTACAGTCTTCGTTTACGGTTCTTGCTTTTCACAAACTTATTTAGATACTCAGGCAGAGATATCAATGATCAGATATGACTCCCGAGGAAGCCGCAAAAAGAAAAACAGAATGGGTTGCAAAGATGAAAAAGGAAGGCAGGATGAAAGAGGATATGACCGAAGACCACAAGTCCTGTCTTAATGCCCTGCAAAATCCGGTCCGCAGAAATATTCTTAAAGCCCTGGTAGAGCATAAGAAGTCACTGGAAGAAATCAAAGTCCAGTTCAAGCTCACAGATTACCAGGCAAGTTACAACCTCAATATGCTGGAAAGTACCCTCTGTATTGGAAAAGAGGAGAGCGAAGGAGTTACATATTATGTCCTGACCCCGAGGGGAGAAGGGTACGTGGAAAATGTAGAGCTGAAAAAGTAAAAGTGCCTGGAAGCAGCAAATAAATATGGAGATGATTCAGGAGATATATTTTTCACATTTTTATATTCACATTTTTGTTCCGAAATCTTTGAATTTATCTGCCTGAGAAAATAATTGGAGATTCAGAACCGGGATTGTAAACCCGGGTCGAATTCTCCAAGACGTCAAAGATTTCCGGATTAAACAACTTTAAATTCCCTCATATTTTTTCAGGATATCTTCAAAGGAATCCATGACAGTTTCAAGTTTCTCTCTTCCAAGACCAAAGGTGCTGAGTTTGAAATATTTGGTGAGCCCGGATTTTATGCCATGAATATTGCGTTCCTTGAGTTCCCTGTAGAGGAAGTATCTTCCGTTCTTGACTTTCTCAGAGATCTCATAGAAACGTGGGGCTTCGAAGAACATCAGGTCATGAGAATGAGGTTTCTGCCCGCGCTGGATAAAGCCCATTTCCTCAAGCCTTGCCGAGAACCAGCGGGCATTTTCGACCTCCTGGTCCCAGTTGCGAACACGCTTTACCACATCCGGGAAAGAAGCAATGAGAGTCATAACCGTAGCGCCCCTTGCCGTGCATCCCAGAAACTCAACTTCTTTTACCTTGTTGTGTCTGGATTTCCTGAATACTACAGGAGCATACTCTTCACTTACCCCTAGCACTCCGACAGGCCCTGATGCAGCCATTGATTTATGACCGCTGCCTACAATGAAGTCGGCACCGATTTCTTTTGCAGATACTGGCATTCTTCCGACTGCGTATGCACCATTCAGGAGAAGCGGGACATTGTATTCATGGCATACAGACGCTATCTTTCCTGCATCGGGCAGGTTTCCATAGCTTCCATCCGGATATGTTACAAGTGCAAGGACAGGCGGTTTTCCACTTTCCTTCGTGACCTCTTCGATTGACGTGGCATATCCTTCAGGATCAAGGTAATAATCGGGGCTGCCTGAATGCGGTACTGCTTTGACATTGAGGCCTGCTCTTTCGGCTGCAACATAAGAAGAATAATGCGCAAGGCCATCGAGCACGATCCAGTCACCTGGCTTTCCGATAGAATGCATGACAGCAAACTTGGACTCCCGTGCCCCGTTTGTGACCCGCGCCTCGTCACAGCCAAGGAACTCGGGAAGGGCCTGGTGTACGAAATCATGAATCGGAGGTTTTTTTATCAGATCCAGAACCCCTCCACAGAAATCACATACAGAATACCCGTCTCCCCATTCTACAAGAGCCTGTTTTGCAGCCCCGGTCAAAAGCCCGCCTGTCTGAAGAGGGTCGATATTTATGCTGCCCAGGGTTTCTCTTTTTATAAAACCAAACTTCTGAAGGGATGAGTCGTCAAGTTTCATTTTCATTCATACCTCAATCTTAATTAGGTTAATTTATGATTTTTAAGTTGCAGATGCGATCCTTAAACTAAAAAGAATAGGTATATTGTATCCAGTTAATACTTCCGGATAGATACCTCATTTGAGATTTCTTACTTATCCCGGATACGCACAGAATTCATAAAAAAGTATTCCAGAAATCCTTCAGCTTTAAAGATATAGCAGAAGCTCACGAAATACTATCAGGAGCCCCCTACTGGAAAGTTCCGGCCTGGCCGGAAAAGGAGAGCAAAACGCCTTTAATAAGACGTTATGCAGTCATTTTTTTCAGGATTTCAGGCGTTTACTGCCTTGCTAAAGACATCGGTAAACTCGTCGCATTGAGCAATTATTTTCGAAGCAGCTTCCTTTAGGACCTCAATAGGATTTGCACCATAGGTCTTGATGTAAAGAATCGGCTCACTTATGCTCACATATTTCATATCATAGAAGGCAACCTCAACCCTCTCGTCCCTTATCAGGAGGTCCTTAAGCATATTGAGAAGGGTATGTGTCTCGCCTTTGAGCTCGACTTCAAGCTCGTTGTCTGTTTTGGAAAGAATGTTCAGTTCCATTGGTGATCACCTGTGAATGGTGAGTAATATATTTTATTGTGCAGAAACCCATACCTGCAGGAAGAAAGAAATTACTGGATTCCTTTCCCGTACTCGGTTGAGATTTTGCGGGTTTCAGTCATATTGCAGACCGGGCATTTAAGCTTTTTCCCTTCAAGCACAAGTTCTCCTCTGCAATTTGAGCAGTAGGCTTTTACAACTCCGAGGGAATCTCCAGCCGTTGTCAGGCGCATTCTCTCAGCGTCGATAACTCTGGCCCGGATTATATCAGAGGGCCTGAATTCGTCTGAAAGTCTCTTAACGTAAGAGTCCCGTACATTTGATACGTGGACGTCTCCAGTCCTCACGTTGACGATTTCCCGGTCTTCTTTGCCTTCAATTCCTGCAACTTCTACCATCGCCCCGGACTCGCGTACGTCAATTATCTTTCCATACACAATGTCCCCTACTTTAAGGATATTCGGGGTGAGCGTGCTTGGCCTGACCGAGACTATTCTTGCTTTTCTGTCAATAATAACGTTTCCGGTAGCTGTAGAGTAAATATCTCCGGCAGAAACGGTCGTTCCTTCTCCGGGCTTGAACTCCTCTGTAGTTCCAACGAGTTCTCCAGGGAGAACAAAGCCTCCTTTTTCAAGCTCTTCTTCCGGTGTCGCGGGTTCAGAGGGGATTCTGGACTCAGACATATCCGTCCTTTCCCTGGGAGCTTTTTTCGAATAAGGGAACCTTCTTTTCTTCCCCTGGTCTCCCCTGAACTGATCCTTGGATTGTTCCCTGGACTGACCTTTAAACTGGTCCCTGGACTGCCCCCTAAACTGGTCCCTGGGCTGGCCTTTAAACTGGTCTCTGGACTGCTCCCTGGATTGACTTTTAACCTGTTCCCTGGATTGTTCCCTGGGCTGGGCCTTAAACTGATCTCTGGACTGGCCTTTGAATTGGTCCCTGCTTTCTGAAGCGATTTGAGCTGCCTTTTCGGCAACTGGCTTTCCTTCGCTCGGGCCAGTCAATTTCTTTCTCGTAGTTTTACTTTTTCGGATTCTAATCATAATCCCTCATTTGAATTATCGTTAATAGTCAGTATAAATCGTAATCGCAGCAACTGTCACTAATATAGAATGCTGGCAACCATCAAATCAAATACTGGCAACCATTCAATCGACAGATAATCAACCTCAGAAGAGGGGATAGATTATTGCGTTCGTATATCTGCCATTTTTTGTCCCTAGTGACATACCGTATAGTTCGATAATACACAGGCATATTTATTATAAGCAGTGTTATCGTTCGCCTTTTGAGGTAAATCCCTGACACTGGCGCTATAAAAACCGATGCCTTAAACGGTACTGCGTCTGGATTATCCGGAGACCGTAATCCTGTAGATTTCGACCTCAATAACCTCTCTTTCTTTTTTATGGAAATCGAAGATTCGTTTTATAGGGAATTTCGCAACGTACGAATGTGTAATGACCGCAGGCTTAATGAACTTTTGGATAAAAGCAAGGCTTCCGCGGTTGTGAATTGAATATATCACTTCACTTGTTCTTAATGCTGACGAAAGAAAAGGCCTGTCCCTGCCTTTCACTCTTGCCCCGAAAGGAGGATTCATAACCGTGGTTTTTACGTGCTCTGTAATGTCGGAAATATCCGATAATACGAACTCGACTTCAACTCCGAGTTTTCTGGCATTTCTTTTTGCGATCTCAAGGGCTTTTTGATCCGTATCATATCCCACAACCTTTCTGGCTCCCAGAAGCTTCGCCCCGATTGCAAGGATTCCGGTACCGCAGCCCAGATCCTGCACCGAGTCGTCAAGATCTCCCTGCATATAAGCAAAGTGAAGAATCTCCGCAGCCAGAAGAGGAGGAGTCTGGTACTGTTCCAGTTCCAGTTCGGGATCGGAGAAGTTTTCCAATTCTTCAAGCAGCATCTCAAGTTTTCTTTGTTTCATTTCATCGACTTTAATTCCTTATTTACTTATATTTTAATTCTTTATTTATATATTTAAGTACTTAATTTATATGTGTCACGACAGGGAGTAAAAAATTATACCGGTTCCTCGGTAATTTCATCGAGCACAAGGTTTTCCCATTCCCGTTCTCCAAGCACGATCTCAAATTCCTGGGGCGTAAGCATGGGTGAGGGAAAACGCCCGACCTCATCGATTGCAAGCCTCGGGCAGGCAGTATTCACGAAAGCATCCACCTTGAACTGGAGAAGCTGATCCGGAGTTACAAGATCAATCAGGATAAGGTGTGCCTCTTTTCCATGCTTTTTCGCAAGCGCTTTCAAAGAAGAGGCCAGTTCCATTCTTTCCTGTCCGTTTTTGCTTGAGACGATTATCCCGAAAACCTCCGCATCCAGGGACTTTGCAATTACCGCACTCCGCTGGCGAAGGATTTTTGAAGGATCCACCTCGCGAACTTCCCCGGAAAACGGATCGGCTGCAAGAACACGCTTTTTTGTGGAAAGGGCCACACCTAAGGGATGGAAATCCCCGGTTCCGATATAGAGGTACTCGTCACAGACCTCGTCCCTTGCTGCTGAAAAATTGCAGCCGAGTACCTGGCCCGGATATGCAAGCCTTGAATCTCCGCGCCCGATTACGCAGGTCTTTCCATTAGCATTGAGAACATTGCAGGCTTCAGGGAGCTTATGGACATGCTGGACAGTAGTGATCAGCCCTATAACCTGCCCTTTAAGTTCAGAGACAGCCTTTTCAACAACAGGCCGAATGTCAACTGCAGAACGTGTTTCTATGAAATAGACCTTCTCGGAAAGTTTCGTATCTTCCAGCTCGGCATGCCCGAAGTGGAAAAGAATCTCAACCTGCTCGAGCAAAGTCCTATCCAGATCACACGCCCCAAAACAGGGGTCTCCGGAGATAATAATTTCGGCGCAGGTAGCCTCTTCAACCTTTTTTGCGAGCTCCGGGCCTTTTCTTTTGAGCCCTTCAGGAAACTGGAAACCTACGGTTTTCGCCCCCAGTTTATTTATTACACTGATAATATAGTCAGGCCTCAAGTCAAACGCTTCACTCGTCCCCATTCACTCGTCCCCAAAGACATTCTTAATCTCCACGCCTTTCTCGCTCACGTCGATTGTAACGAGAATTTTGGGCTCAACCCCGAGCTCCTTTATTTGTAAATAACCGGCTCCACGCCCGATAACGGAAATGACATCCAGAACCTCTACACCCATAGTTTTCAGGGCTTTTACGAGTGCTATCAGTGTCCCGCCAGTGCTAATTACGTCATCCACGATAATTATTCTGTCCCCTTTTTTAAGCCCGTTTATGTAGAGAACCCCTTTCGAATACCCTGTGCTCTGAGAGAGTTCCACCTCTCCTTCAAGGTAGTAGGGACGCTTCCGAACAATGGTCAATGGAATCCCGGTTTTCAGTGAGAGGGCATTTGCCACAGGAATACCCATAGCCTCTATGGTAACAATAGTGTCAATTTTTTTAATATCGGTAATCTGGAGAATATATTCGGCGATCTCTTCAACCATATGGGGGTCTATGGATGGTACACCATCAGAGATAGGATGGATAAAGTAATTGTATTCTCCTCGCTTGATCACAGGAGAATTAATGAGTGAGGTTTTCAGTCTTTCAAGCATAGTATTAACTCTTTTTTGGCTGTTGCGATATTCCGGGAAGTAAGAAGTTCTGAAATTAAGCCTGCTCCCTCAAGTATATTGTTTCCCGAAGCTATGATGTAGGAATACAAACCAGCTGCCGGGAAAGATAAGTCGATTTCAGGAAAACATCAAAGTACTTGATATAGCTTTGGTTTTCCGGTTCCAGCTCATTAATATTCAGGGTGCAGGAAATTTATAATAAATAGTTATCTCAGTGTTAATAAGTTTAAGGATAGGCGTGAAGGGAATTAAGAATAGCAAAATTAAGGGATTCATTAATCCCTTTGACCCAGCAGTGACTCACGTAATTCTGTAGCAACCGGATCATTGAGCTTGATCTGGTAAAGGCTTAGGAGAAGCTTTAATAACTCATCGAAGTAGGCCTCACTTTTGCGAAAGTCTGCATAGACCCTGCCCTGCAATAAGATCGGAAAAGCTGACTTATCAGTACCTTCCAGAAGGACAGGCAGCACACTTTCCTTTTCGGTTTCAGTACCGATCATCCGTTTGCCAATTAAATCTCCTTCAGCTGCGACGACAAAACCCCTCATCGGCTCACTGTTATCATATTTCTTCCTGTATAGAGGTGTACCTACAACAAGAACCCGGTCAGTCTTCCCAACACTCTCCACAAACCTTGGTACACTGGCACCGATGCGCGCGTTTTCCCATCGATCCAGCACCACCATGATACCTGCCTTCTGCAAATCCTTAGCCAGACTACGCTCCACCCAAAGTTCTTGGTCTGGATTGCCCCATGCATAGCTAATGAAGCATTCCAGTGAGACGATTTCTTGATCCGTCACATACGATTTCAGGCGGAAGAGCACCTGCTCAAACCGAGATCGCTGATCCGCTGCACGGCGGTTTGCTTCCACTTCTTCCGCCTGTCTCTTGGTGAGTTGAATCGGCTGATCAGCTTTCGGGAGCACTATTTTTTCCCCACAGTCATTGCAGAAAGTAAACTTAGCTCCGCTAGCCATTTTTTGTCGGACCACTGCACGATTAAGAGTGTGCCCCTTCGCGCATACAACTGGCTCATAACGTCTTACTGTAAGATTGCGGCGGGCCAAGAAGTTTTCAAAGAGACTCTGGAAAAGCGTCCGAACTGGGGCGGGGGTGTTCGTACCGAAATACAGAACGAAATCCAGTTCTCCAGCGCGTTCTTCTTCCAGACGGAAGCCGCATACAAGGCCTTTCCCCACCTCGTAACGAGCGTGATTTTGCCAATGGTTTGTGCGAGTAAAGGTCTGTGTGTAACCCATTAGAACCACCAGCGAAGCATACACATTTTCCACGGCACCACTCACCGTGTAGGCCACACCATCTTCAAGATGAGTATTGTCTCCTATCAGAGGCTTCTTCATATTGATAAGTTCAGGGAAAACGAGATATGCATGATTATTCAGCGGATTGGTCTCACGGAAACAAACATTGTGCTCAAGGAATAAGACTGCTCCTGAATCTAGAAGGATATCCTGCTCAGCCTTAGTGAGTTTCTCCAGTTCGGGAAACTTGTATTCACCCGAAAGCAGTCGTTTTTCTTCAAGTGAACCGAGCCCTTCTTGATTCCTGCGGGCTTCTAGCACAAAAGAAGCCGCCAAGTTGTTAAGCAACTCCGGCGCAAGCAGGATACGGGATTCTCCCTTCGAGGTCTTCAGCCACTTCACATACCCGTGATTCTCAAGATGCCCCACTGCAGTCCGCATCTCACCGTCGCTAAACTTCCACTTACGATCCATCTTTTCCAAGCGTTGACGAAGTTCCTTTGGTGTAAGAATCATCTTCCGACGGCGATTGTTCTCTTTCAGATCGAGGACGAAGTCCTTGATCCTCTTGAAGGTCTCTGTGGTGACAGTTGCCGGTTTGGTATCCCAAGGAATCAGACTCTGCATCTCTTGGACCAATTCATCAATTCCTTCACCCAATTTTGCACTGGTGAGCAGGTAGGCCTTGATTCCCCTCTGTTTGCAAAAAGCATCCAGCTCTTCTTTTGTTAGCCGTGGAGTGCCACGATCGGATCGCGTGGCTATCAAAGCGGCAGGTGTTCCACTGGAAGGCTGAGCCTCAACTTTCAATTGTTTTAGCCAGAATTCAACACCACTCAAGGGATCGTCACTACGAGTGGGATCAAAAAGCACGAGCGCCAAGTCCGCATCGTCAAGAAACAACGTGTGAATGAGCCTGTAATCAGGCTGTCCAGCGAGATCCCACAATACTGCTTCACATTGCGCGCCGTCACCCCGTTGCTTGCATAGCTGATTCAGCAACCAGAACTGCTGCCCATGTGTGGAGGAATGCTCCTTGAACTCTCCATGAGCCAGCCTCCAGCCTAGTCCCGTTTTACCGACCCCAGAATCTCCTACCAGCACAATCTTTGCACTTGTGTAAGTTACCGTCGGCACAGCGGATTGACCTAAAAGAACGTCGAGATCCAGTTGCCATATATGAATCACTCTATCTCGTTTGCTCTTTTGAGTTCCAGGGTCCGAACCAACTGTGGCGAGAATTGGAAGATATGGGTGAAAGGCTAAGCCACAAAGACCCCATTCTGACGCCATTTCTGAAATTATTGCTAAGCAGGTTCCATTGCCGCTGCTCCAAATACGGATTGTATTGTCTTCACAGTTACCTTTCGAAGCTAGAAGTTTTCCATCCGACGAAAACATAACACAATTTATAGATCCAGTGTGCCCTTCCAAGGTTCGGATCAGGCGGCCATTATTTGACTCCCAAAGCTCGATAACGTTGCCACTACTTGCGGCTAACATTTTGCTGTGAGAATCAAAGTTAACGCAAAAGTAAATGTTTCTTTGAGTCCCAAACTTAACGGACTGGCTACTCTTTTCTACATCCCACAGTCTTATTGACCTATCATCACTTACACTTGCTAGAGTGCGGTCCATAGGGCTAAAGGTGGTCCCCCATACACGTTCCTTATGACCTTCCAACGTCTGAAGCAACTGGCTTTTATCTGGCTGCCAAATTTTGATAGTTTTGTCAGTGCTGGCTGAAGCTAACCGTCCATCTGGATCAAATGCGACCGCCCATATGTAATCTTCATGGCCTTCTAACGTCTGAACGCAATGGACGCCATCAACCTGCCATAACTTGACAACTTTGTCGAACCCTCCACTTGCTAGGGTGCAGCCAGTCGGATCAAAGGCTACACTTGTAATCCAGTCGGTATGTTCCCTTAACGTGTTTAGACATTCCTCGGACTCGACATTCCATAATCTAATTGTTTTATCTCCCGACGGCGATGCCAACATCCTCCCATCGGGTGACCACGCGATACGCCCAATAGGGCCCGTGTGACCTCGAAGAGTGTGCACGAGTTTTACACCGAGAGGAAGGTTTTTTCTTACTTTATCATCGACATGTTGCCATTTTTCAACGGAGTCATCGATCATATGTATACGATTCTCTTGGCATTTTATTAACGTTTCCAAAATAATCAAAGATAGAATTTACTAGATAACAGCCTTCTATGAAATTAAGGAAAAAAAAAGGTAAAAAAGGTGAAGGCAGGTAAAAAACTTCAATAGCTTTCAATCAAATTCATCAAGGTCTATTCAAGCTTTAGATTTGCCTATAAGTTCTCAGACTCCAGTAATTCCATTTTTCGAGGGATTGACATTCCCTGCCGGATTAAGCAACCCGAGAATTACATACGGGTTAGTATCTGCCTGCTTCATTTCATTCAGGGTAGCTTCGTCAATATCCATTACTGAAATCACCGAAACAAGACACTCTGTATCCCAGTTTTCCCTGTCCATAAGCCAGAGATCAGCTAAATATTTCGAGACCCAGGCAGGATCATCGGCTTTTGCCCCGCATTCCGCATTGACAATATTAAAGTCAAACCCGAGCACCACGGCCTTCATAGTTCCGGCATTTTTATCCGCAACCACGAAGATGCCTGCTGGAGAGTTACCAATTGCTTCTTTTTCATCATCTGTCAGTGCGGACATCCAGACTCCTCCTTTTCCTGGAGTTGCATCCCAGCGCTTTACGAAAACATCTTCCTTGCACCAGTTAGGGCAGGAGAAAACCGTATAACTTACTCCTTCTTTAAGTGAATAATTTTCTTCCATCCAGTTTGCAAGCACAAAACCGCTGGAAACTCCGGGACAGAAGTGGTTATGGAGTTCCAGACACTGCATAAGTTCATAGTCGAGCTTCCCGGTAGCCCAACCGTTTGAAATCGTAAGAATGGCAAACTCGCGCCCGTCAAATACCGTTGCATTTACCTTTTCATTCCAGGCAGCTCTCGATTCCGGGCTTTTTGAAAGCAGATCAAAATCTATGTTTTCCGTTACCTTGTAGCTAATCTGATTTTTGCTTTCATAAGAAACCTCGATAAAAGTGCATTTGCCGCTGGATTTATCGAAGAATGCGAACCAGAGAGGACTGTTCCTTGCGTTCTGGACTACAAGAAGATTCTTTGTGTACAGGAGATCCCTGCCATAAAACTCCGAGTAGAAATCGTCCAGGAAAATATAAGATTCCGCAGGAGACCCTATATCCGTAATAATAAGTGTGTCATCCGATCCGATACCTCCAAGATCTGCTTCGGCTGCATCAAAGACCTGAGCCATCAAATTCGAGTTACTACCTTCAGCTGCCATCCCAGGGATAGACCCGAGGGAAAAAACGAGTGCTGTCAGGAAAAAAAGACAGATAAATTTCGCTTTAATTCTTTGTATATTTATCACGCCTGTTCCAATCATGCTTTTTCCTCTACTACTCATTAAATCAGATTTCTTCATAGCCTGACCTTAAAAATAACACTTAATAGAAAATAACGCCTAATATGTATGACGAAATTTATTTCAAGTATTTTTTAGTATTACAAACAATAGAAAAAGTGTTACATAAAACTTTCGGATTTTGTTAACATTGAGAATATGCGGAGAAATATAAATAAGAAAAAATCGGCATTAAAAAGTGAGCAAAGAAGAGTGATGAAAAATAATGAGAAAATAATGAGAAAATAATGAGAAAAGATAAAATAAGAAATTAATAAGGACAGACAATAGTATCGAAGAGCCCTACTACGATCTCTGCCAGTTCCTTGCTCTTTTCAGTTGAGGTCATTATGGTGTCTGCGCGGATGGCACGGCATCCAAGTCTCTCAAACGCGAATTCGTCTGCCTGATCCCGCTCATCGAAAACAAAGACATCCAGGAAGTCCTGATAATACTCCGCAACTCCCATTGAAGAGACTTCAAGCCCCGACGCCTGCATCAGTTTCCCGGCAGGCCCGCTGACAGGGGCATTGCCAATGATCGGGCTGACTGCCACGATCTTTTTCTTTTGCAGCAGGTCTTTCATGCCTGGCAGAGAGATAATCGGACCTATACTCGTGATCGGGTTACTTGGCCCTATAAGGATATTGTCGTCATTCTCCAGGGCTTCGAGCACTTTGGGAGAAATTGAAGCTTCGGAAACTCCCCTTATGTCAACTCCCAGTACTTCGGGTTCTCCATGTTTCCCGATCCAGAAGTCCTGAAAATGCATCGTTCCTTCAAAAGTTTCTATATAAGTGGAAACCGGATCGTCAGACATGGGCAAAATTTTTGCGTTAATTCCGAAAATAGATGCAAGCTCTAAGGTCGCGTCTGTAAGGGAGATTCCGCGTCTGAGAAAATTCGAGCGGATAATATGGGTTGCCCTATCCCGATCCCCAAGTTTCATGCATTCCGTGACGCCAAGTTCCTGCATACGCTCATAGGTCAGAAAGGTATCTTCTTTTATGCCCCACCATCTTTTTCGGTCGATCTGGTCTGAAAACAGATAGAGCACCGTATCCAGGTCAGGACAAATCATATTTCCCGAAACCCAGAGGTCTTCGGCAGTATTTACAACAACGGTCAGTTCCTCCGCGGGGAGGATTTCCTTGAGTCCGTCAAGGAGCTTTGGAGTTCCGGTGCCGCCTGAAAATATAATCATGATAGTACCTTTTCCGGCTTTCATTTAAACTTTCGGGTAGCGGGTATTTCTGCAAAACCTCAGTACCAGAGTAATAGTAACAACAATATATAATGAAATCTGTCTAAAGAATAATGAAGGTTGTCCTTGATCCCGTACACGGTTATATCGAACTGGATGATTTAGCTCAGGATCTTCTTTCCACACCCCAGATGCAGCGCCTCAGGAGGGTAAGACAACTTGGTTTCTCAAACCTTGTCTACCCGGGAGCGAATCATACGCGTTTTGAGCACTCGCTTGGAGCAATGCACCTTGCCTCCGCGCTGACCAGGAATCTCGACTCGATTGAAGAGGACAGGAAAACCGAGATAAAAGCTGCTACCCTCCTGCATGATGTAGGGCATGGACCCTTTTCTCATGTTACCGAGAACGTTATTGACAAATACACGCGGCGCAGGCACGATGATGTAAAAGGAATCCTGGAGAAAGGGGAGATAAAAGAAGTCCTGAGTAAATACGGAATTTCTCCCGGAAAGGTTGTAAAACACATAAAAGGAGAGACTTCCCTGGGGCAGATCCTTAGCAGCGAGATTGATGTGGACCGGATGGACTATCTTGTTCGGGACGCCCATTACACAGGTGTGGCTTTCGGGGTCGTGGATTATAATCGCCTGATAAATCAGATGAATTTTTACGAGGATAGGCTCGTTGTAGAATATGGTGGTTTGAAAGCTGCCGAATCCCTTCTTGTCTCACGCTTCTGGATGAACACATCGGTTTACTATCATCATGTAACCAGAATCTCGGAAGCTATGTGTTCCAGAGCAGTGGAATACATGATCGAAAATAATGAGCTTGACCCGCTCAGGCTCAGGCAGATGGATGATATAGACCTTGTTGCAGCCATGCGAAATGCAACCGGGTATGCAGGAGAACTTTCACGGCTCCTGGATGCCCGTAAGCTCTATAAGAGGGCATTATACGTGGGCCTGGAGGATACAGGAAAAGCCGTACTCAGGCACCGTGACCGGATCCGAAGGGCGGAAAAAGAAATTTCAGAACTGGCCGGGGTTGACCCCGAATACGTGCTTGTGGACATTCCAAAGACGCCTGAAATGCTCGAAATGCGGGCCATGATAAAGACCGACCACAAAATGATCCCTCTTAACGAGGCTTCCCATTTCGTATCCATCCTTCAGGAAGCCCATATGGATAACTGGAGAATGGGGGTATATAGCCTGAAAGAGCACTGTGAAGCCGTAGGAAAGGCCGCCAGAGACTATTTTGATGTTAAAAAATCCGTAAAACAGTTTAAACTCAGTGATCTCTGAAGCGGACAAAAGGAAATGGAAATTTAAAGGAAAAAGGGGATTCCTTAATATAAGGTCTGAACTTAACAGGTCTGATGCCGCTTATAGAGCGGATAAGGCTTGAAAAGAAAACCTGAAAAGTTTGAAGGGCCGAGGTAGGAATTTGTTTCAGATTAAACGCAAAGTGGGGAAAATCGAAATATTACTTGACGCAAGAAAGCTTGGAGAAGATTACCTGCTGACCCTTACAGGTGGAGAGAAACATGTGGGAGCTGTTGCCGTAGGACTTTTTGATGAAAAAAGCCAGAGAGCTAGTTCATCGGTGATAACAATGCCCGGGCATCGGGAGGAATATCTTGCCCTCAAAGGGGCAAAGCAGGTGAGCAGGGCCACTAGGAAAACCTCGGTATTTGTTGTCGGAATACACCAGGATAATATCAGCCCCGAGGAAATAAGGGACATAGTCTCAGCCGCAGGGGAAATGGTGGAAAGCTTCATTGCCTTTTATGAAAAAGAAGACGAACCGCAGGGCAATATAAAGACTGAGATAACGGCCGAAAAATGAATAACGGAAATAATGGTAAAGAAACGAGTAATGGAAGTAAAGGTCGAGAATTGAATAATGGAAACAATTGCAGATATTAACGGCAGGGATAAAATGGAGATAACGGTAGGGATCAGCGGAGCCTCAGGAGTCCAGTACGGAATTCGCCTTCTTGAAGTACTGGCGGAAAAAGGAATTAAAACTCATCTGGTTTTGACGGATGCCGCAAGCCAGATAATAAGGATCGAAACTGATTACACCCTCGAAGCAGTGGAGAAACTTGCAACCTGGAGCTATGCCCAGAAAGACTTCTCAGCGCCAATAGCCAGCGGCTCTTACAGGACAGCGGGAATGGTTATCGCTCCCTGCAGTATGAAAACTCTTGCAGCCGTGGCAAACGGGGTATCCGACACCCTTCTTACTAGAGCTGCAGACGTCTGCCTCAAAGAGGAGAGAAAACTCATTTTAATGACCCGGGAAACCCCGCTCAACCTTATACATATCGAAAACATGCTTCGGGCTAAAAGAGCAGGGGCAAGCATCCTTCCAGCCTGTCCGGGCTTTTATTCACGACCCAGAACTCTCGAAGACCTCATAGATACGATGGTCGGAAGAGCCCTTGACCTGCTCGGGATAGAAAACGAAATTTATCACCGCTGGAAATGAAGAAAACAATCCCAAGAGAAATCAGGAAATCCGAACCGATCAGGCAGAAGAAGTTTCGATTTTCGAAAAAGAATTTTTCAGAGAAGCATGACAGGCCCATGTTCTAACGAAAGCTATATAAAGGATAATCTCCTTTGAGAGGAGGTACCCCCTGGGATAGTAGGGTAGCTTGGTCCATCCTCGAGCGTTTGGGACGCTTGGACCGCGGTTCAAATCCGCGCTATCCCATTTAGATATTTTTTCTATATTTTTCTGAATTTTTCCGCACTTTCCTGTATTTTTCTACATATTTCCTACATATTTTCTACATATTTTCTCATCTCGTTCTACCATTTTTTCTGCTTATCTCCTCTTTTCTGGGCTTTCGGAGAGGGGACATACTCAACAGTCAAAGATCCTGAACACACACAGCCATGCAGGAAAATACACCGTTACCCTGACGGTAGAAAATGCTAAGGCAGCAGCACCCTGACCGCTTCTGGAGATTTCACGGTGTCTAAAAGTAGATAACCAGATTAAAGAAGATAAAAAGGAAAAAAGTTACGTGCATGGATTTCTTCGCCTGTCCGGGAAGTAAGGCCGAGGTGCGGAAAAGATTATAGATTTTTACTATATAGAGAATAGTATAAGAATAGTATAAGTTTCGTTTTAGGACAAAACCAGGGTTATAGAAGGTAATAGAGTATTCTGTATTCGCCTAAAAAAGTCACTACTCCTGCTTGTTCCTTAAAACTTTATTTAATTTCAGTATCACTATTTACATTACAAGCTCAAAGTATGATATTTCTTTGAATTCATATCTTAGAAATACTTTCTTGCATACTTTATCCAGCTAAAAAACCTTTCTATTGCACATTTCTTTTTGAACCTGCTCCAATATACGTTATAGCCGTTCTCTCTTTTTTCTTTCTATTTCTGAGATTTACAGGTATATTGTAATTAATTCCTCTTTATCGGTATTAATATTTTAGAGTTTTAAAATGCACAGGGATCAAATTCGGGCTTATAGCTGCGAGTATGGCCTTACGAAAACTTTTCAGGCAAAATGTGGGCAGAATTTACAGCTGCATTTCTGGCTCGCATTTGGAAACTTGGTAGCAAAAACTCTGCGACAGTCCTGGCTTACAGCCCGGGACTATCACAATATGGGCGCACTATCAAAAATTAGCACATGCTTAATTTATCCCCGATTTTCAAAAAGTCGATTGAGATGTTAATTGTTAGAGACTTTGGTCATACAAATTATATGGATGTTTAAAAGTTGTAATGTTTGGAATTCAATCGGATGTGAAATGAAAGATTGGAATCCAGAATCCAGAAGCTCGATTAGTTACTTACAAAACGTGATCTAGAGAAGTAGTTTTGAGTTTTTGAATCAACTCCGGATCAGGATTGTTATCTTCATAGATGTTAATAATTTGTAAAAAAAGCAAGCATCTTCAGGCCATTTGTGAAACGCCATTATCTGACAGTTCGGTGCTGTTATAGTTTAATCACAGGAGCCTGACGCATAGAGTCGGTTATAAAAGTCTTGTTTTGACCAAAACAGGAATAACTTTGAAAAGGAGTGTGAATAGGTGCAAAAAGAAACCTGTATACTTTTGCAAAAAACGATTCCTGAACTAGTATGCATTATATTTACATCAGTTCTGCTAATATCATTATTTTCACTTTCGGCTTCGGCTGAAGATGTAAGCTCGACAGCCAGTATTACTGGGACAGCAAAAATCTCAACCGTTTTGTCCTCAAAGATTGCTGAAAGTTCAGAGGCTGAAAAAATTCCAGTAATTATAGTATTACCGGATCAACAGAACAAGTTTAATACTGCTGACGGGAAATCTCAAATCGCGAGTGGTCAGAAAGCTCTGATAAAGTTCCTCGAGAGTGAGAAATCAAACAACAAAGTAGAGAAGATAAAATCTATTAAAATCGTCAATGCCGTTGCAGCCCGAGCAACACCTGAGGTTTTAGCTTCTCTTGCCGAGAGATCCGATGTCTGGAAGATCGAACTTGATCAGGTTGTTTCTTTAGTCGAACAGCCGGAATCTTCCTCCACAAAAGTAAAAGTATCGGCTGCCACGCAGAATGCGGCCTCTGTAAATGCGTGGGGAGTTGATAAAATCGAAGCGCCTTCAGTATGGCAGCAAGGTGTGAATGGAAACGGAATAATCGTTGCTGTCGTGGACACAGGAATTGATGCACAACATCCCGATCTTGACGATCTTGATGACAACGCTGATACAGTCGACCCAAAAGTTATCGGCTGGATTGACTATGTAAATTCGAATTCTTCCCCATATGACGACCATGGGCACGGTACTCATGTAGCCGGAACCATTTCGGGAACCGGTGCTAACGGGATTCGGACCGGAGTTGCACCGGGAACAAAGCTAATCGGAGCAAAGGTACTTGATGCATACGGTTCCGGGTATTTATCCGACTGTATGCTTGCCTTTGAGTGGGCAGTCAATAACAATGCCCGTATTATAAGTTTCAGTGCTGGAGGATCACATGACTGGACATTTACCACTACAATAAATAATGTTGTGGCAGCAGGTGTAATTCCTGTCATAGCGGCTGGCAATTCAGGACCTGAGTCTTATACAATCCTGTGTCCGGGTGACGAGAAAAACTCGACCACTGTCGGTGCGACAGATACCTCCGATACAATAGCCTATTTTAGCAGCCGCGGGCCTGTTATTCTTGACGGGCAGACTTACATTAAACCCGATGTTTCTGCGCCAGGAGTAGATGTAACTTCAACCCTTCCGGGCGGTCTATATGAGGACTGGTCCGGAACCTCTATGGCAACGCCGCATGTTTCAGGCACTGTGGCCCTAATGCTGGAAAATAACCCGTCTATGAAACCGTGGGAGATAAAACAAATTTTACAAAATACGGCTGTCGATCTCGGACCGACAGGGAAGGATAGCGATTACGGTTCAGGCCGGATCAATGCATATCAAGCAGTGTTCGGCAGTACAGACCCAGTTCTGCCTGTAGCTGACTTTGGGAGCAATATAACGGAGGGGTATGCTCCTCTTGCGGTCCAGTTTACGGATCTTTCGGAAGCTGCAACCGGAAGGAACTGGGATTTCGAAAACGACGGAATTGTTGACTCTACAGACGGGAATCCGATTTATGTGTACACAACTCCCGGAACTTACACCGTCAATCTCACCGCAATTAATGAAAATGGTATGAGTTCGAAGCTTGCCGAAATAACTGTTCTTGAACTGCCAATTCCTGTTGCTGATTTCTCTGCAAAACCTGCTTCCGGAAATGCGCCCCTTAAAGTAAGTTTCAGTGATATGAGTACGGGTGCGCCTGCTTCCTGGTTATGGGACTTTGGGGATGGTAGCACTTCAACCGACAAGAATCCAACACACACCTATTCGACCGCAGGAAAATACACGGTAGGGTTAACAGTAGAGAATGCAGTTGGAAGCAGTACGGCAACAAAATCCGACTATATAAGTGTCACAGTGAAAGTTCCGACTGCAGATTTTTCCGCATCCGCGACCTCAGGAAAGGCCCCGTTGAAAGTGCAGTTTACGGACAGGAGTACAGGTTCACCTACTTCCTGGAGATGGACTTTTGGAGACGGGACATACTCAACCCAGCAGAATCCGAAACACACATACACTAAAGCCGGAAGATATGCTGTCAGCCTGACGGTAAAGTGTCCTGCAGGCAGTGATACCAAAAACGTGCCCGGATGTATTACAGTATCCAAAAAATAAATGCCTTAAAGTGAAAAACAAAAAGGAAATTCCGGAGCTGAAGAAGTAGAAGAGAAGTACGGATTCAGAAGGAAGTAAAGATTTAGAAGAAAGGTAAGGGTTTAGAAGAGAAAAGGATTTTTTCCCGAATCCCGGCTGATGGGGGAATTACGTGGAATCCTGACACGGATTAAAGAATTCTGATCTGGATGAAAGGCAATTCCCCCAGTTGATGAAACACAAATTACACGGGTTTATCCAGGCAAAGATTAAACTGGTTTTCCGCATTTTACCCGGCAGAGACCTGACCATATTTTCCACTTTACGTTCTCAGCTTCCATATTTTTCCGTATTAATTTCACCGCGATGCAAATCAACCGAAGTACCCTCAGGCAAACGGATTCTCAAGAAGCCGGTCTAAGCTTCATGCCTGAAAGATATCAGCGGTGCCTGACCACGCAATTTGAAAGCCCGACTATCTCCACGATATCACTGTTGTCCGGGGAATGGATTATCATCTGTCCTTTTTTAAGATAGGGAATTCTACGTTCGTATTCTTTAGGAACTTTAAGAGATGTAATAGCTGCATCATTGTTGAGATTAAGGATCAGTTTTGTATTTACCTGTTTGAAAACCGTATCATCAATATCCTGGGGGTCCTGGGTGATTAAAAAGAGCCCCAGTGCTTCTTTTCTTCCCTGGCGGGCTGCATCTGCAAAACGGGAGATAATAAGGCGGGAGTGTTCCCCGTTTGCCTTGGAGAGGTAGCGATGGGCCTCATCCAGGGCCAGGATGATAGGAGTTTCTTTAATAGCTTTTTTACCTGTAGTACTCAACTTATTGTCCACAATCAGGCTCATAATTGTGAGCACTATAAGGTCGCGGATTCTAGTGTCGCTAATGTATTCTGTAGGGAAAACCGAAATCTGCCCTGGCTTGAAGATTTTACCCAAGATGTCAGTAACTGGAAGTGCATCCTGATCAAATACTTTTGAAAATGAGGAACTCTTTACCTTCCTTACAATTCCATCATAAGAAGACTCATGAATTTTCCCGCTGTCAATGTAATGGGAGCGTGTACCTTCATTGTTAATATGGTTAATGAAATCGAGGTAAGTGCCATGCACTCTTGACTTGAAGAAATCTTCAAGAAGCACTTCAAGCCCTATGTACTGGAGTTCGGTCATTCCAGCTGCCGCAATTAACCAGTAATTCTCCTTTACAAAAGAGAAAGGAATAGTAAACTCGGATTGGTCAGCCCTTGACTTATCCCCCGGATATTTCTGCCCTGCAACTTTCGCCACAAAAGTTTTTGTATGTTCCACTCCACCATAGGCTACTTTTTCGGATTCGAGCCGGAATTTATCGTCCTCACTTAAGGTTTCGTTGTCCTCGAAAAGCTGGGAATACTCGTCCTGAGGATCCATAATTACCAGGCAGGGGTTCGGGTTCTTTGTTGATTGATCAGAAGAATTCCGGAGTTTATACCTATTATTTTCATTCATGAACTGGCGGAGGATGTTCTTTGAGAGAAAAGTCTTTCCTGTTCCCGTACTCCCACAAATGAGCATATGCCTGAAAACAAGAGGATCACCCATTAAGTAGTCATTTCTAAGATAATATGCAACTGTTTCGGGTTCAGAATGGGTTTTTAAAAGTTCACCCCCAACACTGAGATGGCCGAGAAAGATTCCCTTTTCAGGAATATTGAGCCCTATCTGAACCTCAAACCTGTCCGTAATCGGAAGGATCGGAGTGTTAGGGCGAGGAATCCGGTCTGCCATCCTTCTCGAGAGTACTCCATCTGTTTTCAGGTAAAGAATGCAAAGGGGATCAAGACAGGTAAGGAACTTATAATCTGCTTCGTTTATGGGATTTGCGCGGGCACTAAGGGTACGCATTGAATGGATTTCAGTTGCGTCATCAGTTACAAACTCCTGCCTGTACTGGAGCTTTCCAACTTTGGCAAAGAGTTTTTCTCCATCCTCATAGGGCACAAAAACGTAGGTTCCGAGCCTTATCTCGCTCCTTCTGGCAGATTTGATGTAACCGGTAATTACGGCTCCAGTGGGAGTTATTTCTAGAGGTTCTATTCCTGTGGTGACAATTCCAAAAGCCTCGTATATAGATGAGGAAATGCTGGAAATCCCTGTATCGTGATCATCGAAAAGTTTAAAGGGAAGTTCATCAAGGTCTTCTAAAGAAGGGATTTCTTGATTTGTAGTATATTCGGCCGGGGCATCTATCTGAGCAGGACAACAGATGTCTTGAATTTCTGAAGAAAAACTCGAGATATTAATGCTATACTCCGAATCAATTTTACTACTTCCCTTTGAATCAGGATTATCCTGTTTCTTTTTCGCTTCAGGGATGAAAGTCGTGATGTCAATATCTTCATACTTTTTCAAATTGATAGCCCCTTGAATTACTTTAGATTTATAATAATCATTTTGACAATTGCTTGAACTTATTATGTTTCGTACCTAGAGTCCCATCTGGAGTCGTTAAAATTGAGATCTGGATTCATATTTACAAACTGAGTATCAATTTCTTTTTTTTCAATTTTTCTTATTTTGGCGATAGAATCTGCTTTAGTGAGAGTTAATGGAGACCGGTTTATGGAAATATCAAAAAGGACTTTTTTTTGGATGCTTTGTCTAATTTTTTCATCTTTAATAAGCCCATATGGCGCTTCTATTTTGAAAACAGACTTTTTTGACGGCTCGTAAACCATAAAAAAGCATATTGCATAATCTTCAGGTGGAAATTTATGACGAAATGAACTTTCTACAGCAAAAGGAGAAGTTGAATTCAGAAGATTTTCATAAAATTTTTTTGGTTGATGGAACCAATTTGTGTATGAAATATATCCATTTGCTGATAGAGATGTGAGTTTACTTTTAAAACTTGATCCTTTAGAAGATAAAGTTTGAGGATATTTAAGAACATTTTTAAAAAATTGAGAGTCTAAGATCCAAGGAAGATCAAAAGGAACTTTTTTTATCTTTAACGCATTCATTATCTGTACATCAACAGGATTTTTTACAAAACCGATTACAGGAGTTTTTTTCTCTAAGAAGTAATCCATAATGTTAATATAATTTTGAAGAATAACCTGTGCATATTTATTCTGTTTAATTTTTACTTCTTTATTTGAAATTACCATCCAGTACATGAGTTGTTTTGGATAAAGTGGACCGTCCATTATAAAGAAACCAGATGGATCAATTTTCTCTAACATAAAAAGAATATGTTCAGACTCTACTAAGTATATACAGAGACTGTGGACTAAATCTGGAACACGTTTCTCTAACTCATCAGGCTCTATTTTAATTAGCTTGGCACGACCCCAACCATCATCAAAACTCTCCCATCCATTGGTTGTAGGCATTGCCGTTTTAAAGCTAGAGGAGTATGTTGAGCAAACAATTGTTCTGTGTCTATGCAGTTCTAAGTTAGTAGGAGTTGCCGCAAGTGCGCAGTGGCAAAAATCTACGAAGACTCCATTATCGTAAGTCATTGGATTTGTACTTCCACTATCGCAGGCATAGGTTAAAGGATACGGATCCTCGCATTGAGCCATAAGTTCGGTTCTGACCACACCCCTATAGAGCCGATCTATTGCTTGAAGAATAACTTTTCCCTCCACTGTCAACTCTTTAAGCAATTTATAGATATCTGCAGCTGTCTTTTGTTCATCGGGATCATAAGTAGCATCAATCCTTTTTGCAAGCTCCGATATCTTACGCATATGCACGGGCTCAAGGGTCATGGATAAAAGATACTTTAATGAGTTTATATATTTGTTGAGTGGAAAGAGAGAAAATACAGATACTTTACTGAAAACCCACAAATTATAGAATGAAGGTAACCAATTTACTAAGACATCCATACAAAGCTGCTATGAAAAAAGATGCGAGTGTGTTTTGCTCAATTAAGAATCATCATAAGTCGTTCCAAACAATTTATGAGAAGGAGTGAGCACACATACCGCATTGTTTAAAATTGTTTGCATAGTAGTCTGATCCGTATCCCCAAATTTACTGTCAATTGTTCCCTCTTCATTCAAAGTAACAATATATTGGAACCTTTTATTTAATTTAACTTGCTCCAAAAACTTACACGTTTCAACGAAGTGTGCCTTGTCCATACCATTAAAAATCCCATCGTGAATTAAAAATCTAGGACATTTTATATCTTTGTCTATTGCATGAAGTAATATTGTAAGATCATACAATAAAGTCCTGCCTCGAGTATTACCTTCGGAACATACAGCAGGAACATTGACCAGTATTTCCATTTTTGCATCAGTATTGTCTTTGAACTCTATTGACAAATTAGACTTATCGCTTCGGCCATTGTATATGGAGTCGTGTATCCAAAGAAACGTTTTACTTAAATCGGAAATTTGAGACTTTATTTCAGCTAAAAAAGTGAAAATTTCTTTAGATAAGTTAGAATCTTCGATTTTTAAACCTAATTTTTGATTATTTATATCATTATAAACTTCAATTTTTCCTTCTAATTCATTCAAAGATTCTCTTTTTTTGCTTATTAATAAATAAGCTTCTGATAAGTCGCTTATTGCATTTTGATTTGATAAAAACGTGAATAATTTTGCCCTCTCGCTATCCAGTTCAGAAATTTGTTTTTCTCTTTTTTCGATATTTGATTTAAGATTCTTTATTTCATCGGAAAGAAATTCCTTTCTAGATTCGGAAAGTTTTTTTCTAAATGCAATGGCTTCATCTAATGTTTTCTTAATATTTTGGCCTAAACATTTGTCAAACTCTCGATACAGATTGGAAACCTTTATCGAACTGACGTTAATATTCAACTTGGAGCTTTCTTCATATGCTTTTAATTTTTTTCTATCCGAAAAGTTAAGTAGACTTAACTCCTTAATTTCTTTAGTTAAATTATTAGCCTGTGTTTCAACATCTTCATATTGTTTTTGAAGCTTAAATTTAGATATTACTACTTCTAGATCCTTAATTTCCTTTTTATAAGTTTCAATCTTATGATTTGCTTCAGAAATATTCTGTGTACCATATCCTTCAAGTAACTGCTTTAGGGCTTTTATAACAGCTTCTTTCTTTTTAAGGCTGTCTTGGACGATGTAATTTTTATGTATAAGAACGTTATCGATTCCCATTAAATAAAAATGATATTGATATAACTCAGTTAAGCTTGTCTCTTCAATATATTGTATCGGATCTGCAAATTTTTTACTTTTATAACGCTCGATTTTTATAAAAAATGAAATTAGTTTGCGGAACCATTTATTTTCATATTTCCCGGGATAATTATTATTCGCAAAAATCAAATCACATAGTACTTTTTGAAGTTCACGCAGCTGATACGTTTCAAAAAAACCTTCGGAACCGAATTCTATTTTAGTTGGAGTAATAACGTTCCTTTTTACTGTGTATATTTTTCCCTCAATCTCAAAATCTAAAACGATATTATAGTCTCTCATTAAAGGATTGGCTTTATGGAGTCTTCGATTATTTTTATTATAAGAAGACAACAAACAAAAGTCTATTAAATCTAAAAGTAAAGATTTTCCGATACCATTTAAAGATTCCTTAGAATCGCTATCTTGATCTTTTTTTCCATAAACAAAGTTAATGCCATCTATAAATTCAATTTCTTCAAATAATCCATTTGGTTCGCAGTATAATTTTTTTAAGTACATGGTGCTCTTTTCAGCCTTATATGATATCCATACAGTTCGATTATTTCAGCTAACCATAGAAAAGTAAGAACATCGTAGTATTGCTCTAAACCTATTGATTTTTTATCCTTCATTTTAATAAATAAATCCTCAATGTTATATGTGTCCTTTTTTAATAGCGCTATCACATCTGCACCTATAACAAGGAGATTTTTTTCGAGCTTCTCATAATTAGCAGGGATCAGCACTAATATCACCGATTGGAGATACCGAAATAATCTTCGAGATTTTTTTGTTGTTCATCAGTTACTTTTCCGAAGTAACATACTTCAAATAAATATAATATTATCGCTTTGGCATTGGCTACATATTCCGGATTTCTTCTTTTACCTCTTGGTAAATAATTAATAGCCAATTCTTGAATCACTTCATTACTTTCAACTTTCGTTCTAGGGTATCCAGTATGTTTTAATCTCATAAAGTCTGATTGAACCATATCGATTAAAGCATCTACTTTCGGTTGATTTATTTCGGCTTCTCTAGCAATAAACTCCTCAACCAAATCTTTTCGTGGCCAATTACGATAGAAAGTTTCTATAATTGTTATGCGTTCTTCACTACTAAAATTCAACTCGATCTTTTTTTTAAGATCTGTGAGATCGCCGCGGTCATTTACCGTCTGGGTATAAGTCTCTTCCAACCGTCCAAATATGTAGTCAAATATCTCATTGAGAATACCAATATCGTTATCTATAAGCGGATCTGACGATAAGCCGTAATTATTAATATGGATGTTCTCTGCTTGGTTATAAGTAGAGTCGTTTCCACCATTCTGTTGTCTACCATTAAACATTTTTATCGTTCATCGCTTATTTTCTCTAGATAAGTTGATTGTCATATCATGACCAGATTGTATATTAGTGGAATTTTTACCTGATTTTTGAATTTGTTTGATGCGTTCCGTGCCCGATGATTGCTCACTTTCTTTAAATAGTATCTTTTTTAGAAAGAATGATATAATCAAAATGCCTGCTCCATCGAAGAGCCATTCTCTATTATTATAAATCCAATCGAGCATGGTAAGCACTCCTGAATTGCAGTTTTGTTATTTAATCGTTAATTATATAAAAATAAAAAGATATTTGCCCGAGTACTCCTAATTATATTGGAAAATGTTTTTTTATTATATAAGTATTGCTTTTTAGTACGAGAATCCCGCATACAATAGAAATCAATTCGATTCAGATCATAAATCAATTATTTATAAACTTTAAAGTGGTCATTTAAAAACTCAAAAGAACTCGTTTGGTATCACCAAAACTTCACATGGTTTATTATTTACATAAAACTCTGGTAAAAGCTTCATATTCAATTTACTATTTTCTTTTATCAAGCTCTGAACATGTACAGCTTGTTTTTGTGTTACTTCTCTTAACTGGCTGATCTGGTGGCTCATCAGGTCGACCTCTTTTTTTCAGGCCTTCAATTCTTACTCACTACAGAACAATTGAGTTTAGCATGAAAGTACGGAACAAAACTGGTTCTTCATGCACCTTTTTCATTTTCTCCTCCTAATCACATTTAAGCCGTGGATGGCAATTCACTGATTAGTTTAGCGACGTTTTGAAAAACCAAAATCAAGACAACATTACTGCCCAAGGTAATGAGAAAATCAATAGTCAAAAAAGAGTAAAGTAGAGTACTTTCACTTCTTTGTGCCTGTTATTCGAAGAATTTCATATACATTTCGTTCTTGAACAATTTTTTCTTCTGGCTTTAAGAGTTAAATCTAAAAAAATTCCCTTGAAAAAGGGAATTTCTTAAATTTAATTTTTCAAATTTGGTGTTTAATCTAAAGTTCCCCTGATTCTTCTCTTTCCTTCTGCTTCAAATTATGGACCGAGGCTTCTGCTGAGTCAGGTCCTCCCCGGAAATCATATTTTGTATTTCCTTTAACGAAACCGCAGATGAGTCCCGTATCTGGAGAATACTCGATAAATGAATTATCTTCCTGGGCAATGCCTGTGATTGTGATGTTGTCGGAAGCAGAAGTCAGATTATACCGGCCTGTACTCCCAGTAGAAACCAACAGCAACTGGGCCTGTTCCGAGGTATCTTCGGTAATCCCGTCACTATTCAGAACGGTGGCGTATTTCTGGGTAACGTTGTACGACATATTAGTTCCCGGCCACTCAGCCTCGTGGGGTGAGGATGAAACTCTACCATCAGCATAGAGAACATAGGGAATGGTTATATTATGCGTGCTTAAGTTGACATCGCCTAAGATAAAGTTGCCTTTCACACAGAACATAACAATATCGGCTGTACCATCATCATCGACCTCGTCGATGTATCCGGCAAACGGTGTGAATGTTGTTTTCCCATGTGCGGTAATTTTACCGGAAAACACGTTTCCTTCCTGGCTGTTTATCTGGTAAACACTATTCTGGCCAGTTGTCCAATTGCCAGTGAGATTGGGGCTCGCAGTTCTGTCATCAGGAACTGTCGTTCCGTTACGAACTGCGAGAGCCGTCTTGACCGTGACAACCCCATCTGAACTGGAGATAATGCCCGTTGAAAAAACATCGTCCGACTCGATGATACCGCTTCGGAACAATGTGGCATTCCCATTCTTTATATGGCTGAAGAAATGCGTACCGCATTTATCGTCAATGGCAAAGAACAAAGGAGAGCAGGAGTTATCCTCCACGATCTTAAACAGCCGGTCATACTGAGTGACAGTGTAAATTTTTCCATAATTGTTTGCAGCAAATCCGCCGGATGCGGAGTCGTAGGTGATACCTGACACGGTTGTAAAAACGCCATTAATATTATATGGTACATGCTTTAACCCGGTATCTATCGCCGGGGGCCCAGGACTGACACAATCCGCGGTGGCTGTTCCTACAATTAAAAAAAGAATTGCCAGGGAAAGACTCAACGCAATTGCTGTCCTCTGAATTATTTTCACTTCTCATTCCTCCTTATTTTTCCATTACATTTTATAGTAATTTTATGATTTTAAATGTTAGCATGTTGGACTATAATGTTTGAACAGGATTTTTTTCTGGCTCTCGATTAGGTTTTCAGGGAAGGGATTGAGTTATTCTAACATGTTCAGAAATGTACTGGAATTATTTAGTTTAGAAAAGCATAACTAAAAGCATACACAAAAAAGATATGTAGTCAAAATAGGTAAAGATAGTCAAAATAGGTAAGGCAGAGTACTTCCACTTCTTATGCCTGTTACTCAAAGAATTCATATGCTTTTAGCATAAAAATAACATTTTTGACGTTTTGCTGTTTAACCTGACACGAGATGAAAATGACTTATCGTTATATTGCTTCATGTGTTATTCAGCTTGTCGGCCTTTGCCTGCGCTGCTTCCTCTGTTTCGAAGATCTCGGTGTCTAAAGGATAGCGATATAGATACACTTCATTCGTAACCTGTGCAGTTTTGTATATAAGAGTATATACAGGTTTGTCCATGTCATCGGCTTTCAGGTAGCTGATTTCATTCTCACCGAAATTTACCAGTGCATATTCTAAACCATCTATTTCTATTGTCTCGGGAAACTCTACATCATCAAATATCTGTTTTCCGATTGAAAAATTCAAGTCCTTGTATAGTAATATCGGTCGAACAAACACTTTTGGAAGCTTCGACTCCCCGTCCTTATTTGAAAAATATGACACGTCCACTTTCTCACCTGCGTAGTCAGAAAAGCTCGCGTTTCGAGATGCATAGTCACATACGGATTCATATATCTGTACAACGATTCCATTGATCTCGATATGAGTTGTCATATATTTCAGCCTCGGGAATTAGATAGACCGGCTTATATATCACTGGATAAAAATTATGAAAGCTTAAGTTACTTATCTTTTAATAAAATCGGAATTTTTCCAGCAGTTGCTATCAGCATGGTAGTATCATTACGAATCAAAGATATCGTTATCGCACCTTCGATCATTAATTGAAGAATTAAGCTTAGTTCTGTCGCCCTTTCTGATGAAAATCCACTACTAACCAATTTCTGATAATATATATCCGTCCACAGATCATAGACTTCAATACAGGTTTTTCGTAAAGAATCACTTATCGGGACCGTCTCTAAGGCCAGCAAACTGATAGAAAAACAATTCTCCGGATCTTTTTCATTGAATTTCCGTGCTATATCCAGAATAAACTCCTGGATGGCTTGAACCGGATCGCTATTCTTTGCTAATTCTTCTTCTATATGGTGCTGGATTGTGTCTCCCATCAATTTTATAGTAGCTGCCGCTAATTCCTCTTTTCCATTTGGAAAATGATAATACAATGATCCTTTTGGCGTTGCACTTTCTTTAATGATTTCATTTAACCCGGTAGCATGATAACCGTTTTTTTGGAATAAAAAAGCAGCCGTAGTAAGGATTTTTTCACATGTATTCATCTTAGATCCCATAGAATTATTGGTAATGGGCGTGAGTTATTGAAAAACGTAGCACAAGAATATCTTTCCATTTTTTTCAAACATGGGAATGTGCTCTATTTTTCGGAATTGATCAGTAACTCACAGACATGACTGAATTATTTTGTAATTATAATGACTGGTCTACATATTATTTATATTTTACTGATTACTCTGATGCATAGGATATTCCGGTAAGCTATGCATTAGATTGGATTACTACAGCTGTGAAACTTAAAGCCATTTTAAGAATGAGCCCGTTCCAAAACCAATTTACACTCAAATTAGTAAATATCGATTGATTATCCGGAATCTCAGATTCAGAGAAGTAATTTTGAGTTTTGAGAAAAGTTATGATTATTCCGGCAAGTGCGACAGTGTGCCGATTTTTCTGAAAAATCATAATTTCAAGAATTTATTGAGTAGAAAATGCCATGTTGGGAGATCAGTTTTTCCCATAGTACACAAAAATATGACTTTGAATTTATAGCAAATAATGGAACTTTGAATTGTATGGAGAAAACAGAAGCATAAAACCCATTTATACCTTGGAATTGTATGCTTCTGTAAAATTGGAGTTACAAATTAAAATTCCTTATCACTCAATCAACTTACGCATAGCAATCCAACAAACAACAGTAAAAATAGCAGCGATAATAAGCAAAATGAAGAACTCAGTCCAAGACACACCAATTAAATCAGTCAGGAACATACTAAAAAATAGTACAATGTACTATAAAAACATAATCCCAGAAAAGACAATTCGTATACAGGCAGTAATACAGGATACCCCATGCGAGAAAGCCGTCAATCTAATTCATCGCTGATGGAAGACGTATGGGATGAGAAGAAGATTCCGAAATATATCAAAAAGTCCACTTTCTGGCTCGTGCAGTACCTTACTATGACAGTAACGTTTTGACCTGAAATGTTGCTATTTTTCTAGTTCTGAAATCTGATCATCCTTCCGGCTTATTTGGCCACTCATCAGGTCGATCTGTCTTTTCAGGTTTTCAGTTCTTACTCGCTACAGAACAATTGAGTTTAGCATTGAAAATCATCATTTCTAACGACATTATATTTATATTAAGTTGTTCTTTTAATTGGTAAGTTGCCCTTAAATTTGAATTGCCTTTCGCTAGAGAGGTATTTGCGGTATTACACCATGCAAATATCATACATAAGCAAAGGGAAATGATGGCCGAAATTTGCATGAAGTTCGAGAATTTCATGAAAACAGAAAGTCGCCCGGCTATTTAGAGCCTACCCAAAAGTGGGAATCAGTGGGAATCTACTGTAATTTTTACAATATGGAATATGCAAAACCGGAAAGAATATTCTGAGATTATAGACCTGTTGTGATTTTTTAATATCATTACGGACTTGTCAGTAGACTCTTAAAAACAGAAGGAAGTACATTGATGAAAAAGAGAAAAATAGGAAAACGAAGAAAACAACATCGCTTTGTTACTGGAATATTTAAGATTGTGTTATACTTTTTCTTAAAAACAATTAAGCTACTGTTTAGTTTTTCAATTTACTCACTGAAATCAATCTGGCTACTTTTTAGTTTCTCGATGCGCTTACTGTATAGGTTAATAAAACAGCTGCCTAGAAACTATCCATCAAAACCCGCATTAAGCACATTAGCCGAAATCGATGAAATGGATGGATACAGATTTGAAGAATTTATGAAACACGTTTATGAACAGTTAGGATATTCAGTTTATCACACTCCATTATCAGGTGATCAGGGTGCAGATCTTATTTTAACATCAAAAGAAAAGACAAGGACTGCTGTTCAGGTCAAACGATACTCGGGTAAGGTTTCAAACAGTGCAGTACAGGAAGTTGTAGCTGCAAAAGGCTTTTACAAATGCACCGAGGGTATAGTAGTTACAAATAGTTACTTCACCAGTTCCGCCAGACAATTAGCTGAGGCGAACTTTATTGATTTAATTGATAGAAATGAACTTGAAAAGCTGATCAATACTCTCCTGAATTAAGCTCTGAAAATCATAAACAGCCTGTTTTTGTGTGACTTCATTAAGCTGGCTTATCTGGTCATCCTTCCGGCTTGGTCGGTCACTCATCAAATCTATTGTTTTCTCAGGTCTTCTATTCGTTCTCTCAATCCCCTGATACAAGTTAAGAAATTTGCCTTCGCATAAAAAATACTTCAACCGCTTAAGTGACACTTAATCCGACTTACTCGATCTACTTTTTCTTATTTCGTCTCTTACCTCTGCCAGTTTATCGCGGGCAGAATTATAATCATTTCTTAGAGTTTCGATATCCGCTGGTACGGTTTTCATCCTTGCCTCTACCAGTTCCCTCATCTGCTCATTTTCGATTTCATCCGACAACTTGCAGCTTAAATCTTCTTTAATTTGCCCTACCTCTTCGATAAATTCATCGAATTTCTCGACGGAACCTGTCAGCTTTAATTCTCTGGCTACCGCTTCCAGGCTCTCCAATTCATCTATCAGAGCATCTGCACTCCTATCCAGATCGTTCATTTTCTGTTCCAGCTTAATTAATCTGGACATTACATCCTGCTCGGTTAATTCAGACAACACATTTCCCCCCTTAAACTATTGAATGTATGATTATAGTATAGCAATATAGACCTTAAAGCACAATATATACGTTAAAACCCCTCTTTATCTATTAACAACGACAGTCTTTATATTCACAAATTCCCTGAGCCCGTAGAGGGAAAGTTCCCGCCCTACTCCGGATTTCTTTACCCCGCCAAAAGGCAGCCTCGGATCGGATTTGACCATTCCGTTGATAAATACGGATCCGGATTTTATTCTTTTTGCCAGCCTTTCGACCCTATCCAGGTCTTGAGACCAGAGCTTGGCTCCGAGCCCATACTGAATGGAGTTTGCAACTTCTACGGCCTCGTTCTCGTCCTTTACAGTAATTACCGGGGCAATAGGCCCGAAAACCTCAGTACTGCATACTTCCATCTCGGTACTGGCTGCAGGGATAAGGGTCGGCCTGAAGAAAAAACCTTTTTCAGGCTTTTCTCCGTAAGTATGGGGTTCTGCGCCTTTCTTTTTCGCGTCTTTCAGGATTTTTTCAAGCCTATCGACAAATTCCTTTTTTGCAAGAGGCCCAATATCGGTTTCCTCATCCATAGGATCCCCGATTTTCAGTTCCTGCACTCTGAGTTCAAATGCCTTGATAAAATCCACAACAACGTCCTCTACGGCGATGAGCCTCTTGGCAGCGATACAGCTCTGTCCGGCATTCAGAAAGCGGGACTTTACGGCTGCCTGTGCAGCTCTCTCAAGGTCGGCATCTTCAAGCACTATAAAAGGGTCCGAGCCGCCGAGTTCGAGTACTGAAGGCTTGATGCCTCTCCCTGCAAGTTTCCCGATTTCCGTACCTGCACCTATACTGCCGGTAAGCGAAATCCCATTCACCAGCTCTTCTTTGATAATCTGCATGGCAGTTTTCGAGTCAATTAACAGGGTAGTGAAAACATTTTCCTGAAGCCCGGCCTCAAGAAAGATTTTTTCAATCTCCAGCGCCGACCCCGGCACATTCGAAGCATGCTTGATTACGCATACATTTCCTGCACACATTGCGGGCACTGCAAACCTGAAGACCTGCCAGAACGGGAAATTCCAGGGCATAATCCCGAAAATCACTCCCAGGGGCTCAAAAGTCACATAACTTTTCTTAACGCCGGTATCCACAACTTCATCTTTCAATAATCCTGCCGTGTTTTCCGCATAATAGTCACAGAGCCGGGCGCATTTCTGAACTTCGTTTCTCGACTGCCTGATAGGTTTTCCCATTTCCTTCGTAATAATTTCGGCATAAACACTGGTATTCTGCCTGAGAACCTCTGCGACATTACTAAAATATTCCCCCCGTTCCTCAGCAGGCAATGAACTCCATCCGGAAAAAGGAATCCTGGATTTTTCGATTCGAGCTCTACATTTCCCGATAGAAAATAAATCGTATGTCCAGTTTACTTCTTCAGTATAAGGATTAATGGATTTAATTTTCATACTCTCCCCCGAAACAGAGTCCCTATTAGTATTGATATTCCCAATATTATAAATTAAGGAGAAATAAAATCTGAATAGGAAAAATGTCTCGAACTTAAATTTTGAATTTAAATACAGATATCTGGTTTCGGGAGAAGATGAATATACTTGATTTTATCCTTTAACACGTAAATCCCGTACACTTAGTCCTGTAGTCCTTTACAGATTTTACTTCAACACTCCGTTTTTCCAGAAGAACGGCTTGCCAGCATTTCTTTCGAACTTTTCAAATACACTTGGAAAAAGTGCAGGGTATTTTGCTTCTCCAAGGGGTATACAGAACAGCCTTTCCGGAGAGCCCGGTTTCAAGCCGCATCCTATAACAACGAAGAAGGGAAGCCTCCTTTCCCGGACAAAATCCTTATAACGCCTTAACTGCTGAGGGTCGGACCACTGAAGTTTACCCTCAAATAAGCCGGATCTGAATTTACATTCAACGCAAAAAATCTCGTCTTTCGGAATATAACGGACAATAAAATCCGGGACGGCATCCGATTCCACAAACCTGTCATGTTTTCGTGTAATATCCGTGCTCCACTGCACGATCGAGAAGTATTTGTCGTCAAAAAGATTCACAACATATTTTTCGAAGTCGTTTCCTTTTTCTATGGATTCATCTTCTTTCAATACGTCAACTGCCCTTTTAAGTTTATCAACTAATCCCGTAATAAGCCCCCAAACACTAAATAAAAATATATTATGTTTTATTACTTTAAAAACTATTGGTAATTATCGTATCTTTTGTTTTTCCAGGAGCTATTTTTCGCTTCTGCCGCCTTCCAGATAACAGGAAAACATATAGGAATTTACAGAAGAGATTAGAAAATGTTGCAGAAAAAAAATTAAAAGATCTGGCCGGAAAAAGGTTAGAAAACTTGGCAGGAAAAATTAGAATATTTGGCAGAAAAAAATGAGAATATTTAATGAATATGATTGATAGAGGATGAATAAAAAACAAAAATTTATTTTAACACTCCGTTTTTCCAGAAGAATTTCTTTTTTGAACTCCTCTCAAATTTCTCAAAGAGGCCGGAGGGAAGTGCAGGAGATCCTGTTTCTTCAAGCGGGATGCAGAACATTCTTTTCGGCTTCCTGGCCTTACCGCCGAGCCCTATGACAACGTAGAACGGGATCTCATTGTCTTTTGCAAAAATCCTGTAGCGCCCAAGCTGCCTTGGTGCGGACCAGTGGAGATGATCCTTATAGAGATTCGACCTGAACTTGCATTCAACGCAAAAAATCTCGTTTGTGGGCCTGTGCCGGAGGACAAGATCCGGCCCGCAGTCGGATTCGACAAACCGCGTGTGTTTCCTTGCCATATCGGTAGTCCACTGCACGATAGAAAAATACTTTTCATCGAAAAGATCTACAACATACTTTTCAAAATCGTCTCCTTTCTGTTCGGATTCGTTTTCAAAGATTATCTCGATAACCGTTCTTACCTTTCTCAATAGACCCATAGTTAACCACTAATATTTTTGTGAAAATATCGGAATATTTCAGTATATTTATAAATGTGATGGTATGCACCGGGAGAAAAGTTTACAGGCTGCCGAAAGATGAAAAAGAGTTTTAACAGCTTTTTGTTAGGGAACCGGCAGACCTGAATCCTGACATGGATTCATCCGGAAAACCTTAATCTAAAAAAAGGATATACTATATTGGGGAGAAATTTAAGACTTAATAAAAATAATCAAAGTAAAATTAAAGTTACCGGATTTTACGCCTATGGGGAGAAGGCCGAGAAACTATGAGGAGAAGCTGATAACTCCGGAACGAGCAGCTGAGCTTATGGAAGAGGGCTGGAAGCGAGCAGACCTGCATGTTCATACCACCTGTTCCTTTGACGTACTTCCTGTTAGAGATCTGCATCCAGAGAGCCTTTATGAGAAAGCCCTTAAGCTCGGAATGGATTATATTACATTTACGGACCATGATACCGTAGAAGCATATCAGATTCTCGGATTGGACCGTGAAAAGCTTGTTCCTGGGGTTGAAATGAGTGTCTATGACCCGGAATTTGCAGGACATGCCCTGCATATTAACGTTTTCGAGCTTGACAGGGAGGATTTTTTTGAACTCAGGGAAATTGCGGAAATCGAACACGACCTGAAAAGCTTTATCAAATACCTCAAGCGGCATAAACTTCCTTTTATATACAACCATCCTTTCTGGTTCGAGTTTCACCGTGAACCGAATCCGTCTGCAGTACCCAGGCTAGCAAAACTTTTCCCTGTGCTGGAGTACAACATGAACGAACTCAAGCAGAAAAACGAACTTACTATTGCCCTGGCTGAGAAATTTGGCAAAGGTATTGCCGCGACAACCGACACTCATTCAGGGAGACTCGGGAAGGTGTATACCCTCGCAAAAGGCGATGATTTCAAAGAGTTTTTCGGAAATATAGAAAAGGGGAGAAATTACATCGTACCCGAAGACCTTACCAGGAAACTCCTGATCGATGAGATGAATATCTGGATAGACCTGATTTTTGAAAAAAGCCAGAAAAGCAGCGATATAAAAAGCTACCTTACCGGAATAAAATCCCTGGATGCAATGGTCAGGATTTCCAGAAGTGCACTATTGAGCTGTTTCCCGGGGCTCAACAGGACAACCATGAGCCTGCTCTACATGATTTCAAACACAGGGCTTCCTGCCTCGTTCTACTTGCATTCGGAGAAAAGTTTCGTAAAGGAGATTGAAAAGCAAATCGAAATTGAAAAACAAAAATAAAATAAAGTAAATATTAAAAGCCTGAGCTCAAAGGGGGAAATTAAAAAGCTAACAGGGAAAAAAAAGAAAAGTAATGTAAATGATGAGAGGAATACAGGGAAGCTCAGGAAAAAATTAAAAGAAATCCAGAATTTTTTCAGGGCTTTCAAGCACGGTAATTCCCTGCAGGCTTTTTACGATCTCAACATTGCGCATATCCACGTCCCGGACCAGGACTTCCACAGGCCCGCCTTTGATTGCGCCATAGGGGCAGAGAGCTTTGCAGATTCCGCAGCCCTTGCACTTCAGAAGTTCGATCTGGTCTGTGAGGCCATTTTTCTCAGTTATTGCTCCATGAGGGCAGTTTTCTCGCGGGGGGCAGTCTTCGCAATGCCTGCACTGTTTTCGGTCGATATTATAGGGCATTTCCGAGACGATCGAACCTTCGATATCCACAGGCACAATATAAACAGGCACTTTTCCTTTTACGGCTTGGGCAACGGCATTGGTTACAAGGGAATCCGCAATGCCATAGGCGATTTTCGAAACCGTGTTTGAGGTTGCAGGCGTAACAAACAGGGCGTCATACCTGTCAAGCAGGAAACGCCCGACTTTCGGGGAGCTCGAACCCTGCTCGCTTTCCCGGAAGATTTCTTCAAGGTAGTCCCCTCCCGAGATTTTAACAAGCTTTTGTTCAAGCCCGTACATGCGCAGCACCTCTTCTGCAGCCCTGGAAATAAAAGTGTTTACGGAAACTTCGGGGTCTCTGAGCTTAATTTCCTTAAAGACCTGGTAACTGCGGTCCAGGAAATGCCCGGCACCTGTAATGCCCCACGCGATTCTCTGAAAACTCATGAAAAGAAGTCATGCCCGAAGGGGATAATATAATTTTCTAAAAAAGGTTCAGGACAATGAAAGCGAGAAAGCGTACAGTTTAACTGAGGAGCAGCCCACAGCTAAAAAAGTATCACAGCCCCAGAACTTCATAAATCAATTTCATAGCTTTTTTCTCGTTTTCTCCTCCGCACCTGGAAGCCAGAGACTCGTAGCTGCGGATCAGCTCGATATATTTTTCATCTTCTGTAAGCTGGTAGCGGGTTGCATGGACAGCCGCCTCAAGCACTGCATTGAATCCCCTGTTGGGCACAGGCAGGTTTTTCCGATTAGCTTCATTGAAACCTGCTTCTACAGGAATAAGGTCGGCTACAAGAGCCTGATCCGTGTCTTTGAGATTAACACATTCGAAAATAACCCAGGCTGCAGCTTCTTTTAAAACAGGGAAATTTAGCCCGCGAGCAGGCACATAGTCAAACTCGGAGGGTTCAAGATCGAAAAAGGTTGAACGCACAAAAAGCAGGGAGTCGTAAACTATGTTTGCGGCCAGATGTTTTTCTTTAAATACGTTTTCCCAGGTATGGGTGCCTTTGAAAAGCCGGACAAAAGTCCTTCCGCCTTTTACGATTATTCCGATAGGGGCCGCATTGGGGGATTCCAGCCCTGTGCTGACGATCGTTTCGGAAATGCCTTCCCGGATTCCGAAAGAAGAAAGATCGACAGTGAAAGCTTCGCTTCTGCTTTTTCCGCATTCGGAGAGAGATTCGGTCAAAAGCGCAGTCCCCCCAGAAGGGCAATGAAAAGTCCGGCTATGATAATATCTGCTGTTGAACCCGGATTGATTTTCTTCCTGAGAAGCTCGGAGTCAAACTCCTGTACAGCAGGAAGCAGAGCTGCAAAGTCTCTGGTGTAATGACCTGATGACTTTTCCCAGGCTGAGAGAATCTCGCCTGCCCTGGATGAAACATAGTCCGCAGTGGCTTTATCGAACTTTGTCTGGATGAAAGTGTCCCTGTGCCGGGAAAGCGATTTCAGGAAAGTATACACGATAGCTTCGTTGATACCTGTGCCTGAGCAACTGAAAGTCGAATCTTCGGCTCCCGAGTTTCGAGCCTGCATGAATTCAGTTATGCTTTTTGCCCCCTCAAGGCAGCGCCCGAAGCCTGAGATCCATTCATCCGCAATCAGGTCATACCCCCTGGAGATATCCATAAGCTCGTAAAGAGTGACTTCCTGTGTCCGCAGTTCGGCTTCTGACTCGGGATCTCCAAGGCTGAATTCATCCACGCTGTTAACCCTGACACCCGCCACTTCGAAAGCCCTGTAAAACTCGATAGCGTCTTCACAGTCCGTTGCCCGGACAAAATCATGTGCATGCGCAGCAAGGGCTTCGAATTCGTCCGGTAAAAGCTTACAGGGGGTTTTTCCGCATGAATCAAACAGTTCCCCTGCAGCCATTGAAAGAGGAATAAGCAACAGAAAAGCGCCGAAATGAGTATTTCCTCCTTTCTGCCAGGCCGAGCTCTCGCAAACCGCACTTCGGATAAGCGCCCCTATCCCTTTTCTGCTTCTTGCAGCCAGCTCAATGACAGGGTAAACGCTTACCGAAGAGGCTACAAAATGCTCAAAGCAGGTATCAGGATAGTCATGTTCCCTATCCACATTCCCTGGCTTGGGAGAAGCCGAAACCTCAAGCAGCATAGCAAGCTGGGCACAGCGGGCAATAAAACTTGACGTGTGGGGGTTTTCTGCCCATCCAGATACCGGGCAGATAAAACCAGTATTATTCGGATTCATTTACCGGAATCCTGGCTTGATCCAGTACATATTTTGCCAGTTGCTCTTTAAGTTTCATATACTCTGCACCAGAGAGGCAAATTGTGTTCAACACCCCATCCCTTATCCAGCAGGGCTTGGTGATCTTACAACACCAGACAAGGCTTCCGAAGCACGTGTCCCCTCCGTATTCAAGCATTGTGCCTTTTGCAAAGTCAAGCTTTGTCCTGGCAAACTCTTCTGCCGTATATCCGAGTTTCCGGAACTTTTCGTGAACAGGACAGGGTTTTACAGGCAGGCAGCAGAAAGCCAGCGCCCTGAAGTCACCTTCACTGCAAACGTGCTTGGGAGCATTATACCACCCTATTGACCGCTGGTAAGAGGTAACGTTTTCTACCAGTTCCTCTATAAGCCCTGGATTCTCAAGGACTCCCCTGGCAACCGATACCATATCGGCTCCCCTGGAAAACATGTCCTTTGCGGCCTCAAAGTCCTTGATCGAATTATTTCCGATCAGGAACAGCCTTGTAGCATCCCTGTAATTAAGGATTGCATCAAGATCGGCCCCAAAGCCTTCCATCACGGCGTCAACATGTATGATATCCGCACCCGACTTATCGATAAGCCTTGCAAGTTCGATATCATCGACAATGTTCGCCCTAACTTTTACGGAAAGTACGACTCCGGTTTCCTTTATTGCCCTGATCCAGGCCGAAAGCCGTGGAAGATCCTGGAGAAGGGCTTCTCCGATTCCGGCTTCGAGCATTTCAGGCTGCTTGCAGTGGGCGTTTAACTCAAGGATCGCTCCCTCTTCTTTGACAATTTTTGCAGCTTCAATGAGGGGTTCAAGTGTAGTACTCCTGACATTTACCGCAACGGCACTTCCGGATGTTACTGCCCGGATTTCCTTTTTTATTAGCTCCATAGGTTCATCGGAAATGAACTCTTTTCTACCCCGGGCTACGAGAGCTGAAGCAACAGCTATTGAAGCCTTATCCAGATTGAAGGCTCCAAGAACTACCAGCCCGGCATTGCTTGCATACTGGTTAGCAAAAGCACTATCGGCAATTCCTGCCATAGGAGCCAGTGCAATAGGGTTTTTAAAACGGACATATCCAATATGCAAATCGAATAGACAATCACTCATGTTTTACCTCTTGAAAATAAGCCTGCAAACTGACACGAATTATGGTTACTGCCCGATATTAAAGTACCGATAATCTTTTTTTTCGGACGGGTCCTGGTGATGGAAAAAGTCCATCTATAACTTACGAATTATAATGCATATATATTAATATTTGGACGCACCCCAAACACATAAAATTTATATAAACTATAAGGAAGCGGTATACCTGTAACCACACCTGCCTGTAACAGCGGCTGAAAAGAAAGTAAAACTATCAAGATCAAATAGAAGTATTACACAAAAGTATTGCGCCACACCTGTAGAAAAACCTTTTTTCAAGCTTTTGCAGAGCTGGCTTTCCAAAAAATATATATAATTAGAAAAATATATAGGGGCAATCAAAAGGTAACATGCGAGAGAGGCTGGACGGCTGACGGGCCTTCAGGTCTGAGGAAAGTCTCCCCACCGCTCCGGATACACGAACATCTGTAAAGGATGTCGGGCGAGAGCCCGGGCACTGGCACAGAAACGAGAACCATCCCCTGAAAATGCGATGATGCAGAAGAAGCTGAGGTCTCAGGGAGAGTGGATGAAACGGCGAATCCTCGTGGGTGCAAGTTGGAAATCGGGAAGAAAGAGCATTCCGGAATCTCCCGGTTGTTTTTGGAAACGCATAGCTGAATGCCGTCACTGCAAGAGTCCTCAGGGACCATTTCCTCCACTGATGGGTGGCCGGAAATCTTTGCAGGAACAGAAGGGAGCTTACGTGCCTCACTCGCATAAACTTACTTTTTTATGTTATTTTACATTCCGGTAGTTTACTTTCAATTATTTTACCTGCCTTTTTAATGATATTTGAGATTATTTGTTATTCCTGCATCTATTTTTTCCATTTGACCTCAGTTTAACTCTTTTTTCTTAATTCCTTTTCCCTTAATCCCTTTTCCTTTATTCCCCGTGTTATTCTTTTTATATCAGTCCTTATCGGTTCCTTCCAGTGTAAGAGATTTTATTCTGGAGACAGGTTCAGCCAGGCAGAAGTTCAGCAGCAACCAGCGGATATAGGTTTTATAATTCCTGCCGGTTATCACTTCATCGAGATATTTATCCAGAATCTCCCTGTTATTAACAGCCAGTTTGAAAGAGGTTTCAGGAAAGCGATGCATTATCTTCTCCATTTTAAGAGAACCGGCAAGATAATTCCCGAATTCCTGCCTGCAGCTGGACTCGTAAGTTTTAAGGCTGCTTAACTTCAGGCTGTACATAACAATATCGGCAACAGCCTCCGCAGCAAGCTGTCCAGACCGGATAGCATAAGAGATGCCTTCTCCCGAAAAAGCGTCTACAAACCCGGCAGCATCTCCGCTCAGAAGCAGTCTTGAATTAATGGTTTTTCTTTTTATCCCGCCTGTGGGGATAATATGGGAATGAACCGGAAATTCACCTGATAAGCCATTTTTCTGCAGAAAATCGAGCAGTACTTTTTTCGGATGCTCAAGGTGCTGAGTTGTTCCCACAATCCCTGCAGAGTAGTATCCCGCATGGGGAAAAACCCAGCCATAGCCTCCCTGTGCAATCCCAAAGTGAATGTTTATAGCGTCTGGAGGCCGGTTCCTTATTGCCCCATCCTCATCGGGGATTTCCGATACAAGACCCAGCCCGTATTCTGTTCTTTTGTCTCTCGACCTTACCTTATGTTTAAGGGTTCCACCTGAACCCTCCGCAATAAGAACGAACCTGCCCAGATGGGTATTATCCGTGGTCCTGACCTCAACATAATCGTCTTTTTCAATACAATCCAGAACCTTTTCCCCGGTATGTACCTCAATTCCGGCTTCCCTGGCTTTTTCAAGCAGAAAGTTATCAAAGACTTTTCTGGAAATCAGTAAGGCTAGATCAGGTTCTTTTATTCCCTCTACAAAGCTACCCCGGAAATGAACCCTTATCTTTGGGATATTTCTCTCGATTATATTCTCAGGGAGCTTGAAATCCAGGCAAGATAAACCATAAGAAGAAAGAGCCCCCCCGCAGGGCTTGTACCTTGGGAAATGTTCTTTCTCGATTAAAAGGGTTAAAAGTCCCCTTTTCCCGGCTGCCCTTCCTGCCGACGCTCCTGAAGGCCCTCCCCCTACTATAATCAGATCGTACATGGTAAGACACCTGCTTGTGAAATAAGGGCAGCTATATGCAGACAGGAATGACTGCCCTTAAAATAGATTAAGGCTGGAGTGATAAAAAGATAGAGGAAAGAAAAGGAATGCCTGAAAAAGTTGCTATCAGTTCTAGTACCTGAGTTTGAAATTCAGGAGAGCCCAGCGCAGGTAATCCTTATAATCAATTGTGAAATCCACAACTTCAAGATACTTATCAACCATCTTATCACTTGATGTGAAGATCTTAAATGTCCGGTCAGGGAAATGATGCATTATCCTGGAAAACATAAGTGAGTACTTGAGGTGAGTTCCGAACTCGGCCCGACAGAGAGCCTCATATTTGCTCAGGTCTTTAAGGTTTCTGCCTTCCAGACAAATTCCTGCAATTACCTCAGCCGCAAACTGCCCTGAACTGATTGCATAGGCAAGCCCTTCACCTGAGAAAGCATCTACAAACCCGGCAGCATCTCCGCTTAGAAGGACCCTTGAACCCACGATTTTTCGCTTAAGCCCTCCCCAGGGGATCTTGTGCCCGTGAAGTTTATACTCTCCGGAAAAGCCATTTTCCTTCAGGAACTCAAGCATGGACTCTTTGGGATGCGGAAGATCCCTGATAACCCCGCCGATCCCAATGGAATAATAGGTTTTATGAGGAAAGATCCAGCCGTACCCTCCGCCAGCAACCCCGAAATGCAGTTCCAAGGTTTTTCCCAGGCGCTCTTCAATTTCTGTTTCTTCGGCAGGGACCTCAGTAACAAGGCAAATTCCATACTCTTCTCTATTATCCGTGGGCCTCACACAGGTTTTGACAAGCCCCTGGACGCCTTCTGCGATTATCGCAAGTTTTGCACGGTATGTTCCCTCCCTGGTGTCCACTTCAACACAGTCATGTGTTTCCGTGCAGCAAAGAGCTTTTTCTCCGGTATGGACTTCAATTCCTGTTTCTTTTGCCTTTTCAAGCAGGAAATTGTCAAACTTATCCCTGGAAACAAGCACAGACAGTCGGTGATTCTTGTGTGCTTTAATTGCTTGATGCCTGAAAACAACATTTGCCCCTGTAACTTCCCACTCAATAATATCCTGAGGGAGTTCGAAATCGAGATAAGACAGCGCATGCTCCGAAAGTCCTCCCCCGCAGGGCTTGTATCTGGGAAACTTTTCTTTCTCAAGCAGGAGTGTCTTCAGGCCAAGTTTTCCGGCCCTTCTTCCGGCCGAGGCTCCGGAAGGGCCACCACCTATAATAATTACGTCATACATGCAAACAGCACCCACAAAAGTACCTGAAATTATCTAAGTTTCAATATATAAGTTTTAGATCTGTTCGAAGAGGATCTAATTTAAAGTGTTGATATTAATCAAAGTTACGATTCATTTTAGAAAAAAGAAGAGAAAAATAGGAAAGAAATAAAGAAAAAGATGGAGAAAGAGATTTTATTATAACCTTCTAAATTAACCTATTATAACCCTTTAAATGAACCTATTATAACCCTTTAAATGAACTTTCAAATTCCTCGAATACTTTAAGCACGTTCTGGTAATTCACTTCTGTCCCAAAACAGCCATCTCTCTCCATAGGAATTCCATAGGTAGTTACTTTCTTGTCTTTAAGGGCGCGCATGACTTTATTGATTTCATAATCACAGGCGATAAGAAGGACACCATCTGCAGCTTCCATTTTAAGGATATTTTTTACAAATGAAGAACCTGTCACGATGAAAACCTTATACCCGTATTTTTCGGCATCTTTCTTTAACTGGGTAAAGACGCATTTTCCACAGGACTTGCACTGGATTCCTGTCTGTGTAGAGTAAGCAGGGCAGTCAAGGCTGCGCATACAATGAGGGGCAAGAATGATCCTTTTTTTCGTTTTAGCAAAAGCAGACCTATGGGCTCTATTTTTCAAGGACGACATCCATTTGTCCAGGACACGGGTATCCGAAAACTTGAGGAAAATATGTCTTAAAGGCAAATAAAAGAAGTCAAGTACATCTGCATAAAAGCCTGCCAGAAAAACACTACGTGTAAGACTCCTTCGGCTGACAAACAGAGCTGTGCCTGAAAGGATAAAGGACACTACGACGAAAATAAAAAGAGCCTTCCCAATGAGATTATACATTGCACATCTCCATTTTTTGAATTATTTCCTCAACATTTGCCTCGGTATTGAAACAGCCGTCTTTAAGAAGAAGAACGCCCTGTACGGGAACAAACGACACAGCCTGCATATTTTCAGAAAGCTCATTATAGCAGGCAACCCCCAGGCAGGCTTCAGGCCTGTATTCTTTAAAGATTTTCTTAACAAAACTTCCCCCAGGCACTACAAAAACCCTGAAATTGCACCTATCAGCGGCCTCGGAGAGTTTTGAAATATCACATAACCCGCACCGTTTGCATTCATAGCCGTAGACAGGATCGCACCTTGCTTTACAGTTCGGATGGCGCAGGCACTGAGGAAGGAGAAGGATTTTCTTGCCTTTAACATGCAGGAAATCATCATACATAACAGCGTTTCGGACATCAATAAGAATATCGTCAACAAGGGTATCCCTTATTCTGAAAACTTTACAAAGCCATTTCGCAGGGGAATAGAAAAGATAAAGCGTGAATAGCACGAATCCCGGAAAAATAATTCTGTGATTTTTAAACGAATATGCCCCAATAATCAGGGCGATTCCGGTTCCTGCAAGCGCAAAGAAGACCAGGAATATAAATATTTTTCCTAAAAATTCGTAAGGGATGTACATATTCAAGGTGAGGTAAGTATCGGTATTTAAGTTTTGCTATAAAACAATAAAAGAATCGAAAAAAAAGAAATAAAGAAAGCTGGAAAAGCCAGCCTTCAGGCAGTTTTTGGTGGTTCAGCTTTTGGTGGTTCTGTTTCCAGGCCCAAAGCATGTGCAACAAGCACAATTACGTCTTCAACATCAATATCGGCTTTGATAGAATCCCGCCCATCCATCAGGTTTCTCTTACAGAAGGGGCATGCACTGGAGAGAATATCCGCATTGGTTTCAAGGGCATCCTTAACTCTGGATGCTGCAACTGCAACAGCAAGGTCAGGAATACCTGCCTTTACACCACCACCGGCTCCACAGCAACGCTGGAATTCTTGAACTCTGTCCATTTCAACGAACTCAACACCCGGAATGTGGGAAAGCACAAATCTGGGAGCATTAAATACGCCTACGTGGCGGCCCAGGTGGCAAGGGTCGTGATAAGTTATAGTCTTATTAATAGGCTTTTCCCATTTAATTTTGTCCTGCTTAATCAGGTCTGCAAGGAATTCGGTAATGTGCACAACTTCAAAAGGCAGTTCTTTACCCAGAAGCCTCGGCCAGTCAACTTTTGCAGCCCTGAAACAGCCTGCACATGCAAAGAGAACTTTTTTGGCACCTTTCTTCTGGATTTCTTCTACATTGTGTTTTGCACATTCGCGGGGCACATCACTAACGTGTGCCTGTCCTGTCCTGATAAGCGCAGAACCACAGCACCATTCTTGTTCGCCAAGCATAGCAAATTTAATTCCCAGCTTATTAAGCACGCGGGAGGTTGCAAAGGCAAGAGCAAGCTGATTGTATCCTGCAGTACAGCCAGTGAAATAAACAATATCTGCTTTGTCTGCAATTTTTACATCTTTTGGAACCCAGGCAAGTCTGTCTTTCTGATCCTTCATGTAAGGATTATGGTACTGCCCAATGAGCTTGGGGAACATATTCTGCTTGCCGTAAGGACCAATACCTTTCTTGACAAGGTTTGCTCTCATGGCTTCCCAGAGTTCCACAGTGTTAATACCTGCTTCACAAACAGTTGCACAGATACCACAGGTTGTACAGCCGTGTACATCATCTTTGAACTGTTCAAGCTCTGACTGAGGGATTTCCTGTGGGCCAAAGAGTTTTGCCTTAATCCCGTAGGATTTGTTCATATACTGCCTCCAGCGCAGGATTTTATCCCTTGGGGCTAATCCTGGTTTCTGGCCGGAAGCGGCATAAGTCGGACACCATTTTACACATTCACCGCAGCGAACGCAGGAGTCAAGCTCCATAAGCTGAACTGCGGTAAGATTCTTTGTATCGATTGAAGGGGTACGTTTTGCCATCTTTTTATTCGCCTCCTTTATTTGCAAGAATTGCAAGCGGTATGGCGATTATGTGAATATATTTACTATATGGGATAAATGCGATACAGAAGAGCAGGGAAATTACGGAATGGAAGAGAGCTGCCGGTGGGGCTACTGAGGGGTCAAGCCCAAAGTCCCAGATAATTCCGGTTCGGATTCCATCGGCGAGAAAGCCGGAAATAGTAACCAAGAAAACAACTCCGATCAAAACCCAATCATACATGATAGAAGCTTCCCTGACTTCAGAGACAAACAGTCTTCTTACTAGGGCTATAAGAACCCCGATAAGCAGGACATACCCGAAGATATAGTTCGGAAGGGAGAGTAGATCTCTGAACTCAGCGGGGGTGAACGGGAGTTCAATTCCGATCATATGGGTCATTTCGACTGCAAACATGAGTCCTGACAGGGCAAAGAGGGTCATCCATCCTCCGAAAATCAGGATGTGCATGAACCAGCGAAGGGGGCTTCTCTTGAGAATTCTCCTCTGGAAGAGCACATCAAGAATAAGAACCTCCAGAATAGGCTTTCCATGTCCGTGATGAGATTCTTCCGTTACCTGTTTCCACCATGTTTTTAAGAATGTGATTGCACTTCCTTTTTTTCCTTCCTGAGGCTCAAGGGCGTAGCCTGTGACTCCTGCCCCCCATTTCTGGAGGTTAATTATCATACCATATAAAAAAATCACAACGGCTATTGCGCTGAGTATCATTATCTGGACAAACGTGATTCTTAGTGCATCCGTGAGCCCAGAGAAGTATGCCATTTCACTACTGATAGTATATTCCTCCTATGTATGGATCAAAAACTGGGAACTAATATTGCTTTTAGAATTATCGTGTTACAGAATATCAATGATAGTAAAGACAGAATGATAACCGTAGCGACTGTCTGCATAAGGTTTGAATAGTCTGTTAGTCTTTGTATCTATTATATTTAAACGTTATCTTTATTAAACAATACATCGAAAAGCCCACGGAGCCGCAAAAGTGAGAGGAATAGAAGTGATCAAAGGGAGAAGGAAAAAGGAAAAACCAGAAAAATAGTATTTAAATTATAATATAGAAATTATAAATTGATCTTATAGAATTCTTCCGGACGGAAAAGTAAGAAATTAGGCGGCAAAAAAGTAGAAAGTAGAAATGCAGGAAAAGAAAAAGTCAATCACAAGCCTTTTTAAAAAAGGCTTGAGCGAAAACCTTTTCAAAACAAGCTTGATCGCAAACCTTTTCAAAAAAGGTTTGATCGAAAACCCGATAAGCGGCGTGATAAACCGGCAAAGGGGTGTATTTGACCGAAAAATATTGGTTTAGGTAAAAAGCCCCTCTGACAGCCAGGAAAGCTTTTTACGACAATCCCACCTCGGCTTTGAATTTTTCAAGCCCCATCTCATCAATTACCTCTCCGATTCTCCTTTGCTTCGGATACCCCTTGTAAAAGTTAATTATCCTTTCAATAAGATCCATAGCCTGCTCTTCGGTGAGGTCTTTTGCTACTACGTTCCCTAGCCTCGGGCGTGGCCCTGCGCTGCCCCCGACCGACAAAGTGAAACCTTTTGCCGTGCCCATGAGCCCTATATCCTTTATCATAGGTTCGGAACACGAATTCTGGCATCCGGAAACCGCCATCTTCAACTTGGAAGGTAGCTGCATTCCATGATACTTTTCATCAAGTTTCAGTCCAAGCCCAACAGCATCCTGTTTGCCCCTCTTGCAGAAGGTAGTCCCGGGACAGATTTTGATGCTACGGACACAGAGCCCTATGGCAGCCCCGGGTTTCAGATTCAGCTCTCCCCATGCCGCATCCAGATCTTCTTCTTTTAACCCCACAATCGCTATTCTCTGGGCGGAAGTGAGTTTCAGGGCCGCAGCCCCGTACTTCTCTGCAATATCTGCTATCTTCCTGAGGGTCTCCGGGTATACGATTCCTCCTGGAATATGGGGAGCAATTGCATACGTTTCGCCATCTCTTTGCAGGATTGCGGCTTTCTCGGGAAGGTCACCTTTCACATACTCACGACTTACCATATTATACACTCCTCAAACCAATTGATTTCATGCTTATTTCAGAATTTCTTCGATTTAATCTTTGTTTCGGGATTTATCGACTTGATCTTTATTTCAAAATCCGTTCGATTTAATGTTTTTTCACAATTTGATTGCTGTATGCCTTACGTTTCGATCATTATTTAACCTAAACCAACATCGGAAAACCGGAAGCAAAGGCTAAGTCCATAGAGCCGATCGACTCCTGAATTAATTAGCAGATTACAGCGAATTCCACTTCAGCCCCCTGAAATTAAACCCCCATGTGAAGGCGAAGAATCCGATATTCCGGCATTTTCCGGACTGCGATATTTCCCGGATTAAATTATGTCTCGGGTCCGGAAAAGGATTTCAGATCCAGAGAGTATATCTGTTTGAAACAATATAAAATTGCATCCCTGATATAACTCAGTCTGTGATAACATCACAGAATTCAGTATATTACTACAGAATTTAATATAATGGTACAAACCCGGGATTTCAGTTACTTCGATAGCATTCCAGGCTTAATAAATGGCTATCTGGCGCAGGTAAATAGCAACACAAATCCTTCCCGCTCGGCGATCCCTTACATGGCAAGATACCAGCCAACTGCAGTTGTCTCCTCAAAAAATATCTCCTCAAAACATATCTCCTCAAAAAATATCTCCTCAAAAAATATCTCCTCAAAAAATATCTCCTCAAAAAATATCTTTGAGAATTTATTCCAGAGTTATTCAATCACCATTTCTCTTTTAAAATAACCAGATTTATAGATTAAACATGAACCGGTCTTTTAATTCAAGTTTTAGCTGCAGTCAGGCAGAGTAATAAGTAACTCCGCATTTAAATATCCTATCTTATCTGTAAACTTAAGATTAATATATTTGGGAGGATAAATAAGATTTCAAAATTCAAACAGGGAAGAAATTGAAAAAAAGGCAGGGACTAAAAAGGCAAAAGCTAAAACCGGAAGGAACCGAAAAAAGAAAAGGAAAGGGCTGAAAAAAGAAAAGGAAAAGACTGAAAAAGGAAAAAGAGATCATAAAAAGACCGGAAAATGATACAATAAGACCTGATGTACCACAATAAGACCTAACATACCATAATAAGACTTAGCACAATAATAACGGGACTCAAACACACGGAAAACGGGACCCAAACACACGGAAAATAATCTACATGAAAATATATATTGATGAGAAGAAATGTACAGGCTGTGGTAAGTGCAAAGCTGTCTGCCCGAAAGGGCCGAGGGTTTACTCAATTGAAGAAAAGCACGGAAAAAAGGTTTGCGTTTTAAAGGATCCTTCTTACTGCCTGGGTTGCAGAATGTGTGTGACTGTCTGTATGGAAGATGCAATCACACTTGAAAACTGATTTTAAAAAAGGATTGAGAAATTTGTCACTTGAAATTCGTATAATACTTGTAGAGCCCGTATATCAGGGGAATGTCGGATCTGTTGCAAGAGCAATGAAAAACTTCGGATACACAGACCTGGTGCTTGTAAATCCCTGTAAGCTCGAAGGGGAGGCAAGAGCCATGTCGTCCCATGCAAGAGACGTGCTTGAAGGGGCAAGAATTACCTCAACACTTGAGGAAGCTGTAAGAGGCACAAGCCTGCGGATAGGGACGACTGGGGTGGCAAGCCTGAAAACCGGAGAACACATCCGTCTTCCGCTTTATACCCCGAGGGAACTCAAAGAGAAACTTATGAATTGCAGCGGAACAATTGCAATTTTATTCGGGCGCGAAGATAGTGGTTTCCGGAACGATGAACTCAAAAGTTTCGATATGCTCATAACGGTTCCGACTTCTGAGACATATCCCATTATGAATCTCTCACATGCCGTTGCAGTGGTGCTTTATGAGCTCTCTGAGCTGGATGGAGGGAACCGTCCGCTTGCTGATGGATTTGACCTCCAGCTCCTGTACGGGCATCTGAAAGAACTGCTGGAAGAAATCGATTATCCTCCTCATAAAAAAGATAAAACTTTCCTGATGCTGCGGAGAATATTCGGAAGAGCAGGATTGACTCCCAGGGAGGTTCAGACTTTGAGGGGCATAATAAGAAAAACCGAGAGAAAAATGGGATATGCATTAAAAGAGTCTGAAGCCCAGGAACCGGAAGCTTCGGAAAGCATGGAAAAGTTCATATGAGAATAAACCTGTTCTTACATCAGAATTTCTGATATGTATTTTAACTTTTTTTAAAATTGTTTTTTAGACAGAAAATCTTGTAACGAAGAATGAAAATTTTACCGAAAGCCAGATTGAGAATGATATGACTGAAACAGAAAGCAAGTGGGATGAAAAGCTAAAAAGGTTTTTTAAAGACTACTACTGGAACGAAATCCTCCAGCTTGCAAACGAATATCCGGACCAGCGAAGCCTTGGCGTGGATTTTGCGGATATCGAGAAGTTTGACAGAGAGCTTTCAAAAGAGTTTCTGGAGCATCCTGGAGAACTTATACAGGCGGCTGAGGCTGCCCTGAGAGAAATCGACCTTCCAGTGGAGAAGAGCCTTGAGCAGGCTCATGTAAGGGTAATGAAAATCCCTAATAGGATATCTGTAAGGGAACTCAGAAGCAAACATCTCACCAAATTTATTGCAATCGAAGGTATGATACGGAAAGCTACTGAGGTGAGACCGAGAATTACTAAAGCTGCTTTCCAGTGCCTCAGGTGTGGGCATCTGACCGTTGTGGAGCAAAACAGCTTCAAATTTGAGGAACCCTTTGCAGGCTGTGAAAACGATACCTGTGGGAAGAAAGGGCCTTTTAAAGTGATAATAGAGGATTCTATTTTTATCGATGCCCAGAAACTCCAGATTCAGGAATCGCCCGAAAACCTCAAAGGAGGTTCACAGCCCCAGAGCCTTGAGGTGGATTCTGAAGACGACCTTACAGGAAATGTCACCCCCGGAGACAGGGTAATAATTAACGGAATCCTGAGATCCAGGCAGCGCGCCTTGAAAGACGGAAAATCTACCTTCTATGACCTTGTGCTTGAAGCAAATTCCATCGAACACCTGGATAAGGATTACGACGAACTTGAAATAACTGCTGAAGATGAAGAACAGATTCTTGAGCTTTCCCGCGACCCTGCAATCTACGAAAAAATTGTTGGTTCTGTTGCCCCCTCAATCTACGGGTATGAGGACATAAAGGAAGCCCTTGCCCTTCAACTGTTTTCAGGCGTGGTGAAAAACCTTCCTGACGGTGCCAGAATAAGAGGAGATATCCATGTTATGCTTGTAGGAGATCCCGGGATTGCAAAATCCCAGCTCCTGCGCTATGTGGTCAAACTCTCCCCAAGAGGCGTGTTTACTTCAGGGCGGAGTGCGTCGGCAAGCGGTTTGACTGCGGCTGCCGTAAAAGACGACCTCAATGACGGCAGGTGGACAATCGAAGGCGGTGCCCTGGTCATGGCTGATATGGGAATTGCCGCGGTTGACGAAATGGACAAAATGAAGACCGAGGACAAGAGTGCCCTGCACGAGGCAATGGAACAACAGACTATAAGCATTGCAAAAGCCGGAATTATTGCTACGCTTAAATCCCGCTGTGCCCTTCTCGGAGCTGCAAATCCGAAATACGGACGTTTTGACCGGTATGAGGGCCTTGCAGAACAGATAAGTATGCCGCCTGCACTGCTTTCCCGTTTTGATCTGATCTTCGTTTTGCTCGATACACCTAACCATGCCCTTGACAGCAGGATTGCAAACCATATTCTGCAGTCTCATTACGCAGGAGAACTCTTCGAGCAGCGGGAAAAACTTCCCGGATCCCATATTACGGAAGATTTTGTCGAAGCCGAAATGGAAGTGATCGAACCTGTCATACAGCCTGAGATCATGCGAAAATACGTTGCATACGCCCGGAAAAATGTTTATCCTGTGATGGAAGAAGATGCAAGGACTTACTTGATAAATTTCTATACGGATCTTCGAAAAACAGGAGAGAGTAAGAATACACCTGTTCCCGTAACTGCCAGGCAACTTGAAGCGCTTGTCCGCCTCTCGGAAGCAAGTGCAAGAGTCCGCCTGAGCAATATAGTTACACTTGAAGATGCGAAAAGAACTATCAAAATTGTAATGAATTGCCTGAAAAACGTAGGCGTCGACCCCGAAACCGGAGCACTTGATGCAGATATACTTGCATCTGGCACAAGCATGAGCCAGAGAAACAAGATAAAAATCCTGAGAGACATAATAAAAAAAGTAAGTGAGAAGCATCCGGGAGCTAAGGCACCTCTGGAAGAGGTTTATGCTGTCGCGGAAAACGAGCACGGGATAGATCGAACTCATGCCGAAGAGAATATCAAGAAAATGAAGCAGAGAGGAGACCTGCTTTCTCCGGATCAGAGCCATATCAGGCTTGTTTAACCTGAGATGGAGGAAAACGCTGAGAGTTCTGCAATAAATTTTCCTGATCTCGTGGCGTGGAAGGCATCTACATAGTAATTATGTGAGGACGGTTAAGCTGTAAATACTAAAAGGGCAATACTATTTAAAAGGGAGAATATGTATTTAAAAATCTATAAAAATGGGGAGCACGTCCTTGTTGCAGCCTGTGATAAGGAAGTGCTCGGAAAGACCCTGAAGCGTGGGAATACCGCAGTGGAGATCAGCAGGGCCTTTTATGAAGGGGAATACGTTTCCGAAGAAGAACTCCAAAAAGCCCTTGAAGGAGCTACAACTGCAAATCTCTTTGGGGAAAAAACAATCAAATGTGCCATAAAATGCAGATTGATCGATCCGGATTCCGTAATAATAATCGATAATGTACCCCATGCCCAGAGCTTCAGGGTTTAACTCGATATTGCCGGATTATATCCCTGGAAATGTTGCGTCAGCGAAAGCCAAACAATTGGCTTTCAGGGCTGGTTATATACCGGAATGAACAACATATGTATAAAATAAAAATGCAGATCGTGATACAGTGACTGAAAACATTGAAGAAGCCGGAATCAGAGTGCTGACAGAAGGGGAGCTGATCTCCGCAGTTGTGGAAAAACACAGACGGTTTCTGGAAGAAGATAGAAAAGAATTTGGAGAACTGGACAGCAATCTGAGCCAGGTCGAAGAAGACGCAAAAAATGCGAAAATTTCCAGAATCCGGATGGAAGAGAGAAAAGAAGTTCTCAAGGAGAAACGCCAGCAGTTTTACCATCAGGCCGAAGCGCTCCTTGAAAAAGAAGTCTTCCCGAAGCTGGACCCGATTATTACCAGCAAACTAAAGGAAGAGCTTAAAAAACTCAAAGGGCAGATAGAACCCGAAGAAGAGCAGAAGCTGAAAGATTCATTTATGGAAAACCTGCGCGAAATTATTCGGACAGCGGAATCTGGAGAAAATATTCTCCTGCAAACCGGCGCCAGAATGGAGGAAGCCAGGAATTCAAATCTGGAACTAAAAGAAATAACACAGTCTGAAAAACAGCTTGTAGAGGATGACGGCAGCAAGAATGAAGAGATTTCGAAAAGCAAATCCCAGCATAAATGGCTCAGTACCAAAATAAAAAACCATGAAGAAGCCCTGAACTACTGGGAAAAATTGAAAGTATAACCCTTTTTCGAAAACACGCGGGTGATATACATGACCAACGACGTTTCAACCACAGAAATTGCAACGGCCGACCTTTCAAACCTTAACGAACGGGAGCTGAAGGGCAAGGTAAACGAGCTCAGGAGCAGGATAGAGAAAAGTGAAAGGCAGTTGGCTTCGATTTTTAAGGAACTGAAGATTAACAGGACCGATATCGACGAACTGAAAGAAAAGAGAGACTCTCTGAACCACCAGGTTAAGGAAAGGGTTGCAAAAGCACAGGAACTAAGAGATAAACGGGACGAGATAAATAAAGCAATCGGCGAGTACAAGGGAAAAAGAAGTGATGTGAATTCAAAGACGCAAGAACTGTTTTCAGGAATTGCGGGACTCAAGGAACAGCGGGACGAGTGTAACAAACTTTCGCACGGAAGTGTGGAATCTCTCACAAATGATTATGAAGTCGAACTTGACGCTTTTCTTAATAAAGAACTGCCTCTTGCAGTGGAAATTAAAATCTTCCAGAAATTGAATGACCTCAGTAAACGCCTTCAAGCTGCAAAGAAGGCAAATGAACTGCATTCGCAAATCCAGGAAAGTTATAAAGAGTCAAAAGGAATCCATAAAAGAGGGGATGAGTTCCATGAAAAGATCCAGGCCCTCTCAGATGAATCTCAGGCCTGCCACCTGGAAATGCTTGAAAATTTCAAATCCGCTGATGAGATCCGAAAAGAAGCAAATACATATCATGCCCAGCTTACGGATAAAATCACAAACATAAACTCGATCAAAGAAAAAATCGACCCGCTTAAAACCAGCATTTCTAACAACCGTAAGGAACTGTCCTTATACCTTGACAGGTTAAAAGACCTGCAGCTTACCAAAGACGAGCACAAAGTAAGCCAGAAACACAGCGATGCCCGCGAAAAGCTTCAGAAAAACGCTCGTTTGAGTCTCGAAGATCTCAAACTGCTTATCGAGAAAGGGGACGTTAAATTCTCCAACGAGTAAGAACTCGGGAGATTCACAGGAAGCCGGCGATAAAAATCAGGTTCAGAGGAACTATCTCCGGCTCACTTCTTTTTAATCGATTTCCCGTCTTATTCATTTAAATCGATTCTCTATTTTATCCCTTTTAAATCGATTCTCCATCCTATTTTTAAATCGATTCTTTGTTTTATCCCTTCTAAATCGATTTCCGTTTTATTGTCTTAAATAGATTTCTCTTTTCCAGCGGAGCATTAAAAAATTATTTTCTCTTCCCTTTTCCTGCAAAGAAACCTGTCGCGAGAAGCACGGTCCCCAGGCCAAAAAGGAAAAGCGGCATATCAAAACCTTCAGCTTGCGTTTCCAGTTGAGGGCGGTCGGAAGAGGTATTGTCCGAAGCGTTGGAAAGCGATTCGGCTGACGTTTGCGGCAGAGGAAGCCTGGGATCAAGGTACTGGTATACAGGTGAGAATCTCACCAGTACTCCATCGGCTCCTTCGTATATCGTATCCACGGTAAGATTAAGGACCTCGGAAGAGTTCTGTGAATATACGAACTGGGATCCTTCAGTGACAATAGCATCCTGGAGGGGGAGTTCTTTTCTGCGAAGTTCAATCCAGATTCTTTTGCCTTCGGTATCCGTGCCTTTTACATAAAGCTGATAATCCTGTAAAAAGGTGTGAGAATTGCCTGACCTTATGTAAATCTCTTCTCCGTTGACGAGAACAATGGAAAGCCTTTCTTTATTGTCAGCGGCTAAAGCAGTTGACATCGAGTAAAAGACAATTGAAGAGCATAAAGAGATAAGGACGAAAAAGGAAAATACAGAAACAAAGTTTGTCTCCTTATTTTCCTTCCTTCGGTGTTTATCTGGGACGCGCATAAATGCATCTGCCTGCAATAATTTCTTCTCTGGTATCGTCGGCTTTTCTTATTATTAGAGCTCCGTCAGGGGTTACTCCTACGGCTTTTCCTTCTATAATTCTTGAGGGTGTTGTGACCTTTACCTCTCTTCCTATAGTGTCGGAAAGAGCAAGCCAGTCATTGAGAATATGTGAGAAAGGCTGGGTCTTGAAATTTATGTACTGCTGCTCAAGCTCGAAGAGAAAATCTTGCAGGAACGAAACCCTCTTTATATGCCTTCCAAGCTCGACTTTCAAAGTTGTGGAGCCTGCACGGAAAGATTCCGGAATATCCTTTAAATCCATGTTTACATTAATTCCTATTCCCAGCACAACATAATCCACTCTATCCACTTCGGCCTTTGCCTCAGTAAGAATTCCGCAGACCTTTTTTCCATTGATGCGAACATCATTTGGCCATTTGATGCGGGCATCAAGGCCCATATCGCGAATAACGTTTGCAACCGCAAGCCCTGCAACCAGGGTAAGCCTTGAGGCGTGCCTGAGAGGAATTCCGGGTTTAAGGATCACAGACATCCAGATCCCTCCGTGAGGGGAAACCCATTCCCTGCCCATCCGGCCCCGGCCTCCCTTCTGTATTTCGGCGATCACAAGCGTTCCTTCTTCTTCCGATGCCGCAATTTCCTTTGCAATACTATTTGTGGAAGTTACTTCTTCGAAATAATGAATTTCTTTCCCCAGAAGCGTCGTTTTGAGTCCCATCTGGATCTCTTCCGGGTACAGAAGTTGAGGTACGGATTTCAGGACATATCCCCTTTTCGGAGATGATTCTATTTCATAGCCATCAGCCTGAAGGGACTTGATGTACTTCCAGACCATTGTCCTTGAGATTCCTAGCTTAAGCCCCAATTCCTCTCCGGAAACAGGGCTTTTCTGTGCATCTTTAAGTGCTTTGATAATTCGAGATCTTTTATCTCCCATCCGCGCACCCCATACAAATGTATACGTTCCACCGTATATAATTTTTTAGTTTAAGTCGTTCCATATCAAACTGACCAGAATTCTGTTCCTGTTTCTCAGGAGATACATCTTTCACCGCTGCGTTTTCTGTGCCATGCTCACATAGGCGTGCACGGCAGCCGTGATGGCCGCAACTTTTTTGTCTTTTGCTTCAAGGGCCGAAGCCAGAGTAGCTCCCTTTTCAGCGTCTGCTTTGACAACCTCTTCAACGGACTCCAGAATTCTATGATCTTCGATAAAAGCCGTTGTGAGGTCACCCCTGCGGAAGGCCGGGTTGCGCATAACCGCTTTGTGGAAGGGTATATTGGTCTTTACTCCAACGACTACATACTCATAAAGCGCTCTCTCCATCCTGGCAATCGCTACATCTCTTGTCTTTGCCCAGACACAGAGTTTCGAAATCATTGAATCGTAGTACGGAGAGATTGTGTAACCTGTATGTACCCCGCTGTCCACCCTGACTCCAGGACCGCCTGCAGATCGATATCCCCGGATCTTTCCGGGAGAAGGCGCAAAATCGTTTAGCGGGTCTTCCGCGTTGATCCTGCACTCGATAGCGTGCCCGTCAATAACGATATCTTCCTGATTAAACTCAAGCTTTTCTCCCCAGGCTATCCTGAGCTGCTCCCTTACAATGTCAACGCCGGTGACCATCTCAGTTATCCCGTGCTCAACCTGCAGACGGGTATTGACCTCAAGGAAATAGAAGTTGCCTTTTGAATAAAGAAACTCCACTGTCCCTGCATTTACGTAACCGATTGCTTTTGCTACCCTGACTGCGGCTTCTCCCATCTGTGCCCTCAGTTCAGGGGTCATAATAGGAGAAGGAGCTTCCTCAATAAGCTTCTGATGTCTTCTCTGGATGGAGCACTCCCTATCTGATAGGTAAATTGTGTTTCCATACCTATCTGCCAGAATCTGGATCTCGATGTGCCTGGGTTCCTCTACATATTTTTCAATAAAAACCGAAGAGTCTCCAAAAGCCGAGCCAGCCATTTGCCTGGTAGAACTGAGTGCGGTGGCGAGTTCATCCCTTGAATGAACTACTTTCATCCCGATTCCGCCGCCTCCTGCCGAGGCTTTGATCAAGACGGGATAGCCTATCTCTTCCGCTACTTTCAGAGCCTTGTCCACGTCCTCAACTGCGTCTTTCGTCCCTGGCACAACAGGCACACCAGCTTTCATCATAAGGTTCCTTGCCCTGATTTTGCTTCCCATCTCGGCAATCACATGGCTGGGAGGACCTATGAAAACAATTCCTTCTTCCTCACAGCGTTTTGCAAAGACAGGGTTCTCGGAAAGGAAACCATAGCCCGGATGAATTGCTTCAGCTCCTGTATTTTTTGCAACTGCAAGGATAGCCTCCATATTCAGATAGCTCTGGCTGGAAGGGGCGGAGCCTATCAGATAGGCCTCATCTGCATATTTGGCAAAGAGAGCGTTTTTGTCAGCCTCCGAACAGACCGCGATTGTGGAAATCCCAAGTTCTCGGCAGGCACGCATAACCCTGATTGCAATCTCACCGCGATTTGCAACGAGTACTTTTTTGAACATAATACCTTCCACCTCGTTACATTTATTCGATTGACATTATTATGTCACCAGGAGATACGGTATCCCCTTCGGAAACGAAAATTTCTCTTACAATGCCTGAATGGGAAGCGTGAACAGAGTTCTCCATTTTCATAGCTTCGATGACAGCGACAGTATCGCCTTCTGCAACAGTGTCTTCGACCTTGACCTTAAGAGATAGGACCATGCCCTGCATTGAACTGCTCACAGCTCCTTTAACGGACCCGGCACTTGGCTTTTTGGGAGAAGCCTCGGATACGGAAATTCCCCCGCCTAGAGGTTCAATCCTGACCTCGTAGATTTCGTCGTCCACTTCGACCTTGAAATGGTTTGGAATTGTATACTCCTGCTGCACTGCAGGGGCAGGAGCAACGGCTGCTAGAGCTTCTTCTTCCATTTCTCCTTTCAGGAATTTAGGGGCGATAGCCGGATAGAGAATATAGGTAAGGATATCTTCCTCGGATTTTGCAATACCCATCTCCTCGGCTTCCTTTTTCCTTTTCTCATATTCAGGCTTGAGGAGATCGGCAGGACGGCAGTGAATAGGTTCTTCGTCTCCGATTATCTTACCAATTATTTCAGGGCTTATGGGAGCAGGAGATCGCCCGTAAAGGCCGCGCACGTAATCCTTTACCTCTTTAGGAATAACCTTGTAACGCTCGCCCATTAGCACATTAAGCACCGCCTGGGTGCCTACTATCTGGCTTGTGGGAGTGACAAGAGGCGGATATCCAAGTTCTTCCCTAACCTTTGGCATTTCGTCGAGAACAGCTCTATACTTATCAAGAGCGTTTTGCTCCTTTAACTGAGAAACCAGGTTTGAGAGCATGCCGCCGGGGATCTGGTAAATAAGGACATTGGTGTCGATCTGCTCGGTAATAGGATCAAGTATTCCACGGTATTTCTCTTTCAAACCTTTGAAGTATGCAACGACCTCTTCAAAAGCTTCCAGATCCAGACCGGTATCGTAAGGGGTGCCTTTAAGGGCGGCTACAACTGTTTCAGTTGGAGGCTGAGAAGTCCCCCAGGCCATGGGAGAAAGTGCGGTATCCAGAATATCGACTCCTGCCCCGCAGGCTGCCATATAGCTCATAGGCGCCATTCCGGATGTACAGTGACAGTGAAGAGAAATTGGAATGGAAATTTCTTTTTTCATGGCACGGATTATATGGGTAGCATCGCTAGGGGAAAGAAGACCTGCCATATCTTTGATACAGATGGAATCGCACTCAAGCTCTTCGAGTCGTTTTGCAAGTTCAACGTATTTTTCAACGGTATGCACCGGACTTATGGTGTAGCAGACTGTACCCTGTACGTGAGCACCAAGCCCTTTTGCCACTTTGATGGAAAACTCCATATTCCGGATATCATTGACCGCATCAAAAATCCTGAAAATGTCAATTCCATTCTGGTAGGACTTAGTAACGAATTTCTCGACCACGTCATCAGAATAGTGCCTGTACCCTACGAGGTTCTGGCCCCTGAGCAGCATCTGAGCAGAGGTGTTATTCATTTCTTTCTTGATATCCCTCAGCCGCTGCCAGGGATCTTCATTCAGGTAGCGGATACAGCTGTCAAAGGTAGCGCCTCCCCACATTTCGAGGGAGAAATACCCGATCTGGTCCAGTTGTTCAACCACTTCGAGCATATCTCTTGTCCGCATTCTGGTTGCCAGGAGAGATTGATGTGCATCCCGGAGGATGGTTTCGGTAATTTTTACACTCATGGATGAACCTCTTAAAATCGAATCAAAATAACCTGGTTTACTATTCTTGATAGTACACTTTGAACGGTTTTTCCGGAGGGTTTCATTTGAATTCCGGAAATTATCGGTTAATACTTTGATCCGGTTTGAGTAAAGTGTATTACCCTCTGATTACAATTTGGCGCAATTTCTTGCGATTCTACCGGGAAAAGGGTTTCTTCGGCTAGATTTAACCGACTTTCCGGAACCGCAATCAGAGGAAATTAATTTTACAGACCCAAACGCAGTACTCAACAGATCTGCGTTGATAAGAATTCTTTAATATACCATTGTTAACAAGTATATACTTTTCCCCTGTTAACATTAAAACAGTGGTTTTTCGAAAAAGTTAGGGATTCATGACACAGCTTAAGTTTGCAAGAAAAAACTTCCGGATTCTCGAAATACAAAAAACTTATCAGAATGAAATCTTCCTGAAACGCGATAAACATACAAAAAACACATAATAAATACATAATAAATATATAATAAATATGCAACAGATACACAAAGAATTTAAACTTTTAGGGCTGGAAAGCTTATTTAAAAAAGTTAAAGGTAAGAAAATTAAAGATTTAAAAAATTGAAGGTAAAAAGTATATTTGGCTTAAGAAATATAAGTTTCCGGGATGTCCAGCCTGCAAATCAAGCTTTCTGTTTTCTTCCTGCAAAGAACCACTGGTCGTAAGTTCCTTCAGAGTCTGTGTTATCTATAACCTCACCTTTAACTCCTGCCCTGAGCAGGAACTCAGAAAGAATTTCAATCTCCGGCTTGCTGCTAACTGTAAAAAGTATGAGAGCACCTTCATTCGCAACCGAAATGGCTTCTCTCATAATGCCTGTCCAGAGTTCTTTGTTAAATTCATAGACGAGCCCCAGCATAAATCCCATTACTGCGTCAAAACTTCCTGGCTCAAAATATCTGGAAAGAGCAGTTGCGTCCATTACAACCGTTTTTTGAGGGTTCAAAACTCCCTGTTCAAGACCCTGGCAAACTGCACATTTATTGATTTCTACAGCCAGCGGATCAAGCCCCAACCTGTAGAGGGCGAGCGTGGACATCCCGTTTCCGCAGCAGACCTCAAGAATCCTGCCTTCAGGATAAAAACCCTTTTTTTGAAGAATACCAAAGATTTCTGCTACTCTTCGCACACGATTTTCAGAAAAAACGTTCTTATAAGATTCGGGCCTGACAGTACAACCCGTGCAGAGATTCCTGTTTACAAGCATAAGGGAATAGTACTCATTAACGGCATCTCGCCAGCTTTCCGAAGAAATCTCGATGTCTTTTTCAGGCAGATTAACAGAAAGAAGAGAATCTGTAAAAGCCTCAAAATCCTTTTTTGAGCGCGCTCCCGCAAGGGCTCCCGTAAAAACCGACCAGAAATCTACAGGGACTTCCTCATCTGCCGGATTAAAAAGCACCAGCCCAAGCGTATGCTCCCCTTCCCGAACCCTCAGGAGCCGCATCTGCTTTTCCCCTGCAAACCTCCGGACTCCTTTAAGGTAGTCAAGCGTACGCTCAATAGATCTCTGGGCGAGATAGCTTTCCTCTACAAAATAGACCTCTTCATCAATGCCAAGGAGTTCCTGTAAAAGCATATCTGATTAGATTCGGATAATCTCATATCAAGATTTCGAAAAATAGACTTACATCTGCTCACCCCAGCTTAAATAGCTGTGAGAACTCCGCATCTGTCGGAAAAGAGACTCATCTTATTTCACCTTATGATTATAACAACAGCCTCACAGGAAGCCCCAATCCAAAAAGATGACTACAGAGGATACGGAAATCAAGGGAAAATTCCCTTGCCTTTCCGATCCTATTTTCCGGCTGTCGATAGTTTATAAAATTTTAGAGATTACTTCCCTAAATAAACTAAAAAGCGGTTTTATCTGGCCATAATTAGCCCTATTGAGCTCGCTTTAGTATCTCTATTTATAAATTAGCCTTCTTGAGCTCACTTCATTATCTGTATTATAATTAGCCCTCTTGAGCGAACGAAGTGAGGGAAAAGGGCAGCGTACTCCCGAGGCGCAATTCGGGCGGGGCGCAATTAGGGCGAGAAGAGAATCGAGGTATAAATAAAAACAAATAATGAGCCTCTGGAAAGTAAAATAAAGGGACAAAAAGGTATTAAAAGCTGAATCGGAAGTAAAAAACCCCAATATAGGCAAAGTTATTTATAGAATCTGATTACAAAATCAGGAGTTAGAAGGATATATATTAACAAAAAAAGTAGATTGGAGGATAATATGGCAAAAGTGATACCATTCGCACCAATTGAGCGTTTAATAAGAACCGCAGGTGCTCATAGAGTTAGTGAGAGTGCGGGAATGGCCCTTACGGAAATTCTGGAAGAATACGGACTTGAGATTTCAAGAGAAGCAATAAAACTTGCAGAACACGCAGGCAGGAAAACCGTAAAAGCTGAAGATATAAAATTAGCAAAAGAAATGCTGTAAGTTAAGACTGAATACCCCTTAACAGTTATTTACCAGTGTTATCCTGCTTAGGGGATAAAATAAAAAATCAAATTGCGGGCGGCCACCCCACCCTAAAGGATGGGGTATGCTTCGGGCCGCCCGCCCGGTTACTTAGGGACAGATGATTAAGTATCCTTTAACAAGGTTTCCTTATAACATA
>NZ_JBNAKP010000017.1:0-68102 GCF_049706645.1 Methanosarcina sp.
GGGCAGGATCGTACCTTTGAATATGAGCAGTCAACAACTGCGGACTCTCAGGGCAGGTATGAACTTACAGTGCCTTATTCAACCGACGGGCCTATTGCAGGCGAAACTCAGTTCGATACTGCACCTGCACGCCCCTATGTGTTAAACTACGGAGACACGACAAAAGAAGTAAGAGTAAATGAAGAAGCTGTGTTAAATGGAGAAGAGATAAAGGTCTAAAAAAGTATGGAGCGTGCTATTGCTCACCCTCCTGCACCTTTCTCTTCTTTTTCATATGCCTTCTTTCCGGGTTCTTTGTTGCCAACCTTATTTTTGAGCCAGATTTGCAGAATCTTTACTTCGTTTTCCCGCTATCTAGATATACCATTAAAAAAACCTACTTCGCAGGTGAAGTGTGATGGAAAACCCTATAATAGGCCGAGTCTGGAAATTCGGAGACGATATCGATACCGATGTGATCATTCCCGGAAAATACCTGCGGACCAAGGATATGCAGGTTTTTGCAGCTCACGCAATGGAAGGCATTGATCCAGAGTTTGCAAAGAAGGTAAAACCAGGGGATATTATTGTAGCAGGCAGCAATTTCGGCTGCGGCTCCTCAAGGGAACAGGCTCCCCTCGCTTTAAAACACGCAGGCGTAGCCTGTGTTGTCGCAAAGTCTTTTGCAAGGATCTTTTTCCGAAATGCAATCAATGTAGGGCTGCCTCTTATGGAAGCCTATATCGAGTGCCAGGAAGGCGACGAGATCAGGGTTGACCTGCTAAAAGGCGAGGTTACAGTTCCAGAAAAAGGCACGTTCAGGGGAAATAAATTGCCGGATTTCCTGCTCCATATGCTTGCTGACGGCGGGCTTGTAGCTCACAGGAAGAAAATCCAGAGCGAGCAAAAGTAATAACCTGATCCGATAGCTCCCGAAGATAAATTTAAAATTCGAGATTACCCAAAATAATAGACCATCCAAAACAATCGATACCCATGATTTTTCCTGATGAATATAAACATGTGGGCGTGACAAAGTCCTTCTGCCCGGACATTGAAGAGCCGATCTATTTCCTTACTTACTACCTGATTGCTGAAGCGGAAGATCCTCAGACAGGGGGTTCCGAATATGCAGTCTACTATGTGAAAAAAAACGGAGAGGGATTGCTACGTAAAGTCGAAGCGCTTGAAACAATAGCCTCAGCAGAAGAGGTGGTAAAGTATGATCGGGAACTGAACATAAAAGACCGCGCACTCCTGATCGAGATTGCAGAAAAACTTTGTACTGGTACAGTGAACACGGTAATTTTTACAGGCGTGGACAGGCACGTCACTTTTGTCCATAAGCCTGACCTTTCAGACATTCTTGAGCTCGAGATCCTTGATGTTGCCCCTCCTTATCCTTCCTGGCTTTCCCTGGTTGTGAGAAGGCTTGAAGCCAGCGGAATTTTCGGGGATCTGCAGGTCAGGTTTACTGAGAAAGTGATTGACCTGAGGCGTTTCGAAGGTAAAAACACCGTTTTTCCGTGCAGCGCGTCGGGACTGGAAGGAAAATGCCTGGATTCGGATGTACTCACGGAAAACGGACATTTGCTGGTAGGATGCGAAATTTCAAAGACCCTTTTTGAGATGCGTTTTCCTGAACTTGAGTATTCCTTTGTAAATATCTGTCCTTTCAAATCCGAAATAGTCGTACCCTCAAAATCTTTTATCACTCGCTGCTGCAGGTCTGAGAATTCAGGACTTGTAAAAATCTCGGGTTTTGATGGAGCCGTAGTCCACTGGGGAGCATCGGAGTACCAGGTTGCCGAAGCTATTCGAAAACTTGTGAACAGCCTGAGGCGAAGTTCAGAAAATATCAACAGCCAGCCTTGAGAGTATGCGGTAATTTTTCTAACCGCTTTCAATATACATTAATTATACTGAAATTATGTCTCTCCAAACCGTTTACTCTAAACCCGTTAGAGTGCAAAAACAATAGTTGCAGGTGTCCAATAGAAACCTTCAGTTTAAACCTGTATTTATAGTTTCTCAGGTTTAATCGGTGTTCCACACGCGGCCCCGACAACCTTTTTACATAATTTCATTCATTTGCCATCTCTTCTATTCTTTTTACATCTCATGGGGACCTTTCCGAATTCCCAGGCGAATCTCCTCATTCAGCCAATCAGTTTCGAAGCTTCAGAACTCCGCCATCCTGTCCCTCACTGAATAAAACAGGACTGTGATTAATTCTATTGACCTTAATCCTGGTTATTCTAACCTTACTCTTACTCATTCTAAGCTCACTTCTGCGCATTCGGACCAGCTTCCAATACATGACCCTCAAGGTTCAAGTAACAATCCATTTTAGCATATAATTCCTAACTTAAAACTAAAAAGAAAAGTTTTAAAATAAATTAGAAAACTCTATTATCCATTAGAGCATATTTCTTAAGGATCATTTTCTCAGGGGTCAATTCACTGTGACGCTCACAGATATGGGTTAATGGGGAAGTTAAAGATTTAAGGGAATTCGCGTAATCGCAGACGGGAGACGAATCATAAAAATAAATTGAAGTTTTGGGGGGGTCTGGTAGTATATTTTTGCTCACGCTGGCGTGGCTTGTTGGTTTCATCCTGGTGGTTTTCTTTCTTAAAGTCCTGTTTGTAATGATCGCAGTGCAGGCTTCGCGTGCTTATAACGCAATACTCGGACGTAATGTTCAGGCGAAGTATCAACAGGTGAACACGATACCTGATTGGGTTAAAACTCTCGCGGAGGACAGTATATACCAGCGCTATTCGATTGATCCGCCACGTATTGTAGCATATCCAGCATTTTACCGAAATGGCTTCAAGTTTTTTGATAGAGGTCACGACAAATATGCTGTTTCTTATGATGGCACCGGTAAGTACACCGTCTATAAAATATCGAGGTCAGAAGCATCAGCCAATCAAAAGAAATCAGTTGTTGAAGGAAAATCTAAAACTAAGGTATGAAGGTTTAATCTAAAACTAAGGTATAAGCGGAGTGAAATAAGTATAGATAATTTTGAAACTTCTGGAAAAATATGTGCGAATATAAGTATTTGCATCAGATGTTCTCTGAATTCTATTTTTTCCTTTTTCCGTAGAATTTAAAAACCTGAATTAGATAGTCAATGCAGTAATTAATTCAAATATTCTTACTTCTACTCTTGCTAAACAGACTATTCAGTCCGGGTCTATATGCAGTTTTGAGCAGGTCCGGTTATCCATATCTCTACTCTAGAAGCTGTTTTTGTCAGTGACCTTTTCCTAAGGCATAGTTTTAAATCTGATTGCGGGTTTATTGAGTCATTAAAAAGGCGATAATCACGACACATAAACGTTATGGGGGTTTCAATTCTCAAACATCCTCATTTGCTAAAGATCCCGTGATCTCGAAAAATCTTATCTATAAAACGAAATTGGAGTAATCACTTAATGTCTTTCCTGACTAATTTTTTTTTAGGGCTTGGACTTGCAATGGATGCATTTGCAGTTTCCATGTCAAGCGGCACCACGATAAGGCCTTTCCGGCTCAACTACGCCCTTAAACTGGCTTTCTTTTTTGGAGGGTTTCAGGCTTTGATGCCTATTTTGGGCTGGCTTGGAGGGAGCGCGGTAAGCGGCTTTGTGTCGGACTATGCCCCCTGGATTGCTTTTGGGCTTCTGGCCTTCATCGGAGGCAAAATGATTTATGAAGCTCTTTACGGAGGCTCGGAAGGAAAGGTGAACTCCCTCAATTATTCGGTGCTTCTGGTGCTCGCAATCGCTACAAGTATAGATGCCCTTGCTGTGGGGATTAGTTTTGCATTTCTCAATACGCCTATTCTTGAGCCTGTAATTATAATAGGCTGTGTGACCTTTTTCATGTCCTTCTGCGGAGCGATTCTGGGATACAGGATCGGTCATTTCTTTGAGCACGAAGTCGAGATTATCGGAGGCCTGATCCTTATCGGGATCGGCGGAAAAATCCTTGCCGAACACCTGCTCTTGATCTAAGAAAGCTTCAAAATCTGAAAAACTTACGCCAGATTCATATACCCCAAACTATAGATGCACTTAGCATGAAACTGGCTGTAATCGAGGGTGATGGGATCGGCAGGGAAGTAATCCCTGCGGCTGTCATAGTCCTTGATGCTTTCGGGCTTGAGTTTGAGAAAGTGCCCCTGGAACTCGGCTATACCCGGTGGGAAAGAACAGGGACTGCAATGTCGAGTGCGGATCTGGAAACCATAAAGGGGTGCGATGCAGTCCTTTTTGGGGCAGTTACCACTGTGCCGGACCCAAATTACAAAAGCGTGCTCCTTACCATCCGAAAGAAACTGGACCTCTATGCCAATATCAGGCCTGTAAAACCTCTTCCCGGAATAACCGGGATTACCGGGAGAAACGATTTTGATTTTATTATCGTGAGGGAAAACACTGAGGGGCTGTATTCGGGGATTGAGGAAATAGGGCCCGAACTTTCCTGGACAAAACGCATCATCACCCAGAAAGGTTCCGAGCGAATTGCCGAATATGCCTGTAAGCTTGCAAAGAAAAGGAAGAATAAACTGACCATTGTCCATAAATCCAATGTCCTGAAATCCGACAAGCTTTTCCTCGATGTCTGCAGGCGGACTGCAAGTGTTAATGGCGTAGAGTACGGGGATATGCTGGTTGACTCTATGGCTTACAGCCTTATGATGCATCCTGAAAGATATGACGTTGTGGTTACAACGAATCTTTTCGGAGATATCTTGAGTGATATGTGTGCAGCCCTTGTCGGAAGCCTTGGCCTTGTACCGAGCGCCAATATAGGGGATAAATACGCTTTTTTCGAGCCTGTACACGGGAGCGCACCCGACATTGCCGGAAAAGGCATTGCCAACCCTCTTGCTGCAATTCTCTGCGTAAAGATGCTGCTGGAATGGATGGGGGAGCCCAGGTCCCGGATTATAGACGAGGCAATAGCCCATGTGCTGGAAAGGAAAATTATCACTCCTGACCTCGGAGGTACAGCCAGCACAACAGAAGTCGGAAATGCAGTTGCGGAATACGTGATGAAAAACATATAAAAAGCTCAACCAGGCAGGCTGGATCTGCCTCCTGCCAGAGGAGAGCTTTTAATGTTTTAAACCCTTTTTATAGTAAGCGCAGTTACACTGTATAAAAAATAACTGCACTTAAAGTCTGATTTATCACTGATCAATGAATGGGGGTTTCATTCTGCGTCAATTTTTCGATATTTCGTTGCCTATTACGGAAGAAATGGTTATATATCCGGGAAAGCCGGGACCTTCTGTTCAGAGGTATGCCTCGGTCCCGAAGGATAAGGTAAATGAGTCTATCCTGACTCTGGGAAGCCATACAGGTACTCATGTAGAATCCAGACTGCATCTTCGGGATGGAAGAGAAGGAGCTGCTGATCTGCCTCTTGACCACTTTTACGGAAAATGCAGGGTTTTTGATCTTATCTATATAGAAGACGAGATTCACAGGCAGGATCTTGAAAGGTTTGAAGTACGGCCTGGAGACATAGTACTTCTCAAGACCAGAAACTCGGCCCTTGGCTATGTGAAATTCCTTGAGAACTATGTGCATCTTAAAATGGACGCAGCTGAATACCTCGTCAATGCCGGAATCAAAACTCTGGGCTTTGATTACCTGAGCGTTAAAAAGCCTGATGGGGATGATGAGGTCCGCGAACTGCTTATCAACAATACGACTTTGTTTTTAGGACTCAACCTTGCCGGCGTTCAGGAAGGGGAATACACATTCTTAGGTCTGCCTCTTCGTATAGACACGGACGGAGCACCGGCGAGAGTAATGCTGGTTAGAGAGTGACCTGCTTTATAAGCGGGACAAAGCCATAAATGGTAAATAACAAATTAACTCTGAAATAATTAAAATACACAGCTACAAAATAAATATAAAATACACTTCTATAAAATAAATATAAAATAAAATATTATAATATGAGTAGCTTAGAATAAAGAAGGTTAAAATATTAAAAATTATGAAAACTAGCAAGCTATTTAAATGCGACAGATATCAAAACAAATATCAAAATAAATATCAAAACAGATACTAAAAAAGGATTGGAAGGGCAACTTTCCCGTTTTAAGAAGCCCTTCCGGTTTGTATCTGCCGTCTGGTTCTGTTTTCTTTTATGTTTGATACTCAAGTCGTTTTCTGACTTCCTTATTAATTATATTCACTTCTTCCGGACTTGCTTTTCCCTGTCTGATTCCTCTGGAATGTTTGCTTATATTCCCTAAAAAGTTCGAACTGCTCATAGTAATGGGCTCTTTCGATTATCTCTTCAAAAAACTCGTCCATGTGGATTCCCCCTAACCCACATGATATTTCTCTCTCATACTTATAAATATTTGCCACTGAGGCGGCGGATTTTTTAAAAATCGTTATAAAATATTGACCTCAAAATTCACCATGTGGAAATGAGGCAGAACTTACAGGCTGAAATGGAACCGGTTGAGAAATAAGCTTCTCTCCGCCTTTAATTTCTCCATTATTTCTCTGCTATTCTTTCTTATTTCTCCGTTATTCCTGAGTATTCCTGATTTTTTTCTAACTTTTCTTGAAGTTTGATCCTAAACTACCTGTTCTTGAAACTTACTTCTCAATGTTCCAGTTCTTTAGAGATTTTGCAGCTTTTTAATTCGCAGCTTTTTTATTTGCAGCTTTTTATTATGTGGATCCGGTTACTCTCAGGCTGACAGTCAATAAATCCGGTCTCATATACTCATTGCTGGAGCCTTTAATTTAAGTGCAGGCATATCTCCGAAATTTCCGGAGAGATTCAGGTTCCTGTAGTTTTCAAACTGTTCATAATACTGCGCACGCTCGACCAATCCTTTGAATATTTCCTCCATTGTATTCACCTCTATTCCCAAAAACTACTTCAGTATTTATTAATCTCAGCCTAGCAGGGTGAAAGTATTTTTTGCAGGACTTCCGGCAAAGATTTCAGGCCCTGCTGCTATTAAGGCTGGAAATCTCTCCATAATATTTCCAAGAAATAGCGAATATTAAGAGGAAAGAAATGTTGGAAGGACATATTAGATAAAATAAACATTAAACTAAATATTAAAACAATAAATGAGATAAAATAAATTTAAAAAAAGAGTTGAGATAACTGGTATCATTGCTTTTTTGCGGCAGCTGCAAGCTGCTCTCCCAGCTTTCTGCATCTCACCAGTTCTTTTTCATATGGCCGGTACCTTACCTGCAGTCCGGGCTCAAAAACTTCGATTCCTGCGTTTTTCAGTTCCTGTTCTATGATTTTTACCGCTCCGCCTCCCCAGCCGTAGGACCCGAATGCCATAGCTTTCTTCTTCTGGGGACGCAGGCCTTTAAGGTATACCAGGAAGTCGCCGACTGTTGGAAATAGCCCATTATTAAGGGTCGGTGAACCTACTGCAAAAGCAGCTGCATCAAGCATCTCTTTCATGATATAACTCCTCGGGTTTTTCCGGAGATTAAGCAGTCTTACCTCCACACCGGCGGCCCGGACAGCTTCAGCAATCTCGTTTGCCATTATTTCTGTGCTGCCCCACATGGTATCATATATCACAAGCACTTTTTCTTTTACTTCCCCGCTGGCCCAGGATATGTAAGCCTCAAGGATCTTCGGCAGGTCCTGTTTCCATATAATTCCATGAGAAGGAGCTATTTGCAGGGGTTCTATTTCCAGCTCAGCCAGTACTTTCAGATATCGAAGAAGCGGCATATGGAAAGGCATGAGGATATTTGCATAGTATTCCGCGGCTTCAGAAAGCATATCCCCTGCTTCGAAATCATACCTTTTTGAGCTTGCTATATGCTGCCCGAAACCGTCATTTGAAAAGAGGATCCTGTCTTCTTTCAGGAAAGTCTCCATACTGTCAGGCCAGTGCAGCATTGTGGCTTCCAGGAACACAAGGGTTTTGCCACCCAGATCCAGCTGGTCGCCGGTCTTTACAACTCCAACATCCCAGTTCTCACTGCCCGAGTCCCTGAAGTAACCATTAAGGATATCGATGCCCCTTCTTGTAATGAGAATTTTAGCATCGGTTTGCTTTTTAAGCTCGGTCAGGGATCCGGAGTGGTCAGGCTCCATATGATTCATTATAATGTAGTCGAGTTTTGAAGGATCGATGAGCTGACCGATGCGCCTGAGCATCTCTCCTGCAAAAGGAGCCTTTACCGTATCTATGAGGGCAGTCTTTTCCCCTATAACCAGGTAGGAATTATAGGTCGTCCCTCCTGGAGTGGTAAACCCGTGAAAGTCTCTGCCGTTCCAGTCAATTGCTCCTACCCAGTAAACTCCGCTGGAGAGCTCGACGACTCCACCTGTTTCTTCCGTGTCCATATACTCACAGCTCGCCTGGCTTTTCAGGTTTGCATCCTGAATCTGGTAATCTCTTCAAGGAAGCCGTCAATCAACTCGTAATGGCCTCTTTCATAGCCTGCCAGCATCTCGAAGAATTTTCTCAGGCTTTCGTCTTCAACCTTTTTTGCGACTTCCGAATAGAAATCCTCGCTTTTTCTTTCGTGCCTCAGGGCTGCAACAAGGATACCCGTATCTCCAAGCGTGATCTCACCGCCTTTTGTGTGGCCTGTATCAAACTCAGGGGTGAAAGACTGACCACTCGGAATTTCCGTACTTGTCACGGGCAGCTCCCTCTTATCACGGTATCCTTCAAGATAGCCAAGATGCTTTACCTCTTCATTTGCCAGATGCTCATAGAGTTCCTTAAATTTCGGGTTGTCCATTGAAGCAGCCTTACTAAGGTAGAAGTTCCTTGCTTCTTTCTCCCTTTCGATTGCCAGAGCTACGGCTTCTTCAATTCCTTTAAGATTTTTTACTTCCTCTACTACATCTTGATATGCACTTCTCATACCTCTTACCCCCTGTGATAACTTATCTCTTCAGATTTCCCTATTTTTGAAGTTTTTATTTCCCGGCTTCTTTTTTAACTTTTGTCTTTTTTCGTTCTTTCACTTTAACGGTTATATCTTCAGACGGCCGCTCAATCCCGAAGATGTCATATATCTCATAGGGACTTGCAAGCACTGTGATATTTTCCATCTGTGCAAGTTTTTCCGAGTTTATAACATCTACTTCGCGCATATTAAGTTCAAAGGCTCTGCCGCTGGGTGCAGAGGTTTTTACACTCCCTCTTTTCTGGTCTACAGGCAGGATGAAAATAGGTGTTTCTCCTTTTGCAGTCTGAGAGACTGCGTTTGTAACCAGGGTGTCTGCAATCCCGTATACTATTTTTGCCACAGTATTGGCAGTTGCCGGGGCTATCAGCAGGAAATCATAGTATCCCATTTGCAGCGGGCCTGCAATGAACGGGGAGTTGGGGCCTGCATCGACTTTGAAATTAGGGAAATCATTCTGGATTTTATCCCATAGGTGATACCATTTCATTACGGTCTCGCCCTCTTTGGAGAGAAAAACCATTGTCTCAACGCCTGTTCGGTTCTTAATATCCACCAGAATGCTGTAGGTCTCAATCATCTGGTCTCCCGAACCTGTTATTCCCCATGCTATTCGTTTTACTTTCTTGTTTAACGATTCTACCAAAATAACTCCTCCTTAACTGGTTCTGTCAATTATGGACTTATTTCTCTTCCTGATTAACCTGATTTCTGAAAACCCCGTCCTTCCGGAATTTATGTTATTTGCCTTCCTCTTTTGGCGTTTCAGATGGCTGGGGCTCTAATTCTTTTTCTGAAGAAGCTCTTCTTACAAGCTGGGTTGTCTGGACAAGCTTTTTCAGGGTTCTTCTAAGGCTTCTCATGCCTTCGGAATCTTCGGATACTCCTTCCGCCCCTTTGTCCTTTGACCAGAATGTTCCCCCCAGGTTAGCTCCGAAAGAGCCTCCTCCCACAGGTATCATCTCATTGATCACATAAAAGTTCAGGATAGCCTGGATTGCCGGTTCCTGTCCTCCTACCCTGTCTCCTCCGTCTGCAATGCCCATCCCTACTTTATTCAAAAAAACCTTGGGATTTTTGGCAACTACGGCTCTGCATCTATCCATTATTGTTTTGGTTTGAGCACTCAATGTTCCCTGATAAACCGGAGTTCCGATAATCCAGGCATCTGCCCAGATCATTTTGTCATAGAGCTCGGCTGAGATGTCATCCTTGTGAATGCAGCCTTCCTTTGTTCTTATACAGAAGTCGCAGTGGATGCAAAAGTTCAGCCTTTTTCCTTTGGCGGAAAAGTAATCGGTTTCCGCGCCATATTTCTCCTCTGCAATCTTCAGCGCTTCCCGGACCAGAAAATCGGTCGCCATATTCCTGGGACTTCCGGATATTCCGAGAATCCTTATCGGTTTGGCTTCGGTTTCTTGCATGTCCCCTCCGAATTACATATAAAAATTACGTATATAACTGGATATATCTCTATGCTGGTATGCCTTTCGGACAAATAATTTTATGCCTGAATATCTTTATGCTCTGGTTTTCTAATTTCTGGCTTCTACTTCTTAAGCCCTCTGTAAACGCTATCTGGAGAGAGCAATAAATGTATTGATTCAGTCTGGAGGTATATTTCTTTCCTTTTGAGGATAAATGGCCATTCAATCAAAGATACGTTGAAGTTTCCTTCACCGAAAAGTTAATCTATATGTTCCTAAAAGGCCGACCCGATGTAATTTCCAGAAGCTGAAAAAGTCTGAGATTTCTGAGATTGGTTCTGAAGCCGCAATGAACATCAGAGAATAAGAACCGGTATTATGTGGTTTAAAACAGGATACTTAGTTTACAACAGAACGTTATTTGAAGCAAAAATATGGTTTGGAACAAAAAGGATCATAACAGAAAAGCTGTAATCAATATTTAAAAAAGCCAGTATTCTTTGGTGTAAAAATTGTAGAAACTTAAAACGCAAAGAAGGCAATTTTTAAGTCCTGATCTTATATTTTTTTCAGAAAATAAATTGGATTGAACCTCAGTTAGTGAACTGAGAGTTTTTCCAATTAATAAATTCTTTATCCACAATTTACAATTCTATTATTGTTAATGTTTACATTAGTTTCTTTTGTGTTTAAGTGTACTACTGCAGGGGCATCCAGGTCGTGGAAATAGTTGCCAGAGGCTTCTATGTTTTTAAGAGTTCCCTGTAATTCCAAACCTGCGTATCCACCACCAGATGTAGTACATTCATTGTTTTTCATGACTCCATCGGTAACGGAATCGAGCCGGACGGACGAATTAGTTCGGTTAATAAATTTAGAGTTCTTAACTGTAATGCCATTTACGTGATAGGCATATACACCATCGTGACCACACTTGTTGACAGTTACTGTATCAATCATGACGTTACTGGATTTTGAAATAAGCATGGCATCGTTACATCCGTTCTGGAATGTCATACTCTGAATTGTTAATCCATTAACGCCTATGAGTGTTGCCATATTATAGGAGGAAGTTCCAAGCCTGATGTTAGGATAATAGTCTGACTGACTTCCATCAACAGTAAAGCCTTTAATTGTAACATCACTTGCAGAACTGCCTCTAATCATAAGCATGGCTTTCTTTTCTGCAATGCTGCTCTCGCGACTTCCCCATAGAGGTAATCCTTTGGCGAGCTTAATTACTACACTGGAATCTCCTTCCAGGGTGGTACCACTGCCGATTCTGAGAGAATCGCTTATATCATATGTGAATGGACCTTTAAGGTGGACAGTTGTACCAGGGTTGTTTGCAGCAAATTCAAGTGCTTGATTAATTTCGACGTCATCGGCTTTTCCATCAGCATTATAGTCTCCACTTCCGTCTCCTGCAACAGTTACTACCTTTGAACTCTGTGTACTCGGGGCGCCTAACGCAGCCGGTACGGTTGTTAAAATAAGGCATGTTACCAGGAATAGGGTTCCTAGTTGTCTTTTAAGCATCGTATCACCTTTGGGTTGGATTTTTATAGGGATTTAAGTGAGATTAAAATCTATACAGTAAGCTACTTTTTTCCCAAATATTTCTCAAAATGCCATATTACGTACTCGTAATACTTTCTTTTCCGAACTAATCTAATCAGGTAGGGATTTTCGAATCCTTCATCAGAATTCCCTGATCAGGTCGGCTCTATACGGGTATGATTCCGATTACGTCTGCGTAATATTTTTCGAACCTATCCAATTCGGTTCTCTGCGATTTAGTGAGGCGAACACGTTGCACACAGAGTCTCCACTCTCCAATCACTTATAGGGATTAGTCACTGGAGGTGGCCGGAAACTAGAAGTTTTGGCTTTTACACATCAAAACTTGCTACTGACCACAGGAAGCATCCTTCTGGTCAATACCTTCTGTTTACTTAATCACGGCCTTTAGCCACAGGTCAACTCTACTTTTAAAAAGCTGTCATTCACAATTGTTGAATTCCTGAGTTGACACACTGAGTTGACACACTTGGTTACGTGATCCTATTATAAAATATTTTTGGTATTTTATCAAACAAATTTACACAGTGTGCCGTTATTTCAGGTCTTTACAGGCCTTTTTTTGGGGAGTGAAAGTAGAATTTTGCCAGGAAAACCTAATTGATTGCCTTATTGGATCCATAAATACAATTAAAGGGTAGAAATTAAGTATAAGACGAAAAAAGATATATGTGGCCTACAAATGATCAAAAATGTGAATATGATATAACCTTATAATTGCATTAGACTACCTAAAAACGCATTTGGTGGTAGGTCTACAACTCTTAAAATAATAAAATCTAGATATTTTTCCGTAATTTTTGGCTCTCTCTACTTATGCTGCAACAATACAATTAAATATTTTAAATAAGTGACAACAAAAACTTTTCAAAAGAATTCCTTTAATATGTTGCGTGTTTGAGTGATAAGTTCCAAGTAAATATAAAGAGTTTGTTGAGTCCAAATAATTTGCTAAAATTCGAATGAAAACCGTTAGAAAACAGCGTAAAAAGGCATTTAACGGTTGAGATGATCAGGCTTTGAGGATAAATTTTCCAGCTAAATATTTTTATTGTTTAATTATTAAGAGAGCCTGCTAAGGTTCAGAAAGATATCACTCGATCATAAGGACGTTTATTATTATGTTCAGGGTAAGCTGAAGCTGTACCCTCAGTTCCAGTATACTAACTTTTCTCTGACTCAGTCATTTGACTCTTGCTTTAGTGTTCGTTTTGATGCTGATTTTCTATTGATATGGTTTGCCGGTTTTATTTTTGTACTTCACCTAAGACATGATCGATGTGAGGTGCGGCATGAGGGCCATGGGCACAGGCCGCTTTCTCCGAGTATCTCTGTGATGGCTGTTTTTTTCTGTGCCTTCAAAAGCATAGCCGTGGTAAAGATCATACTTACTCTTATCTTTCCGGCATGGGATCAGGATATTTTACCCCAGTCCAGCTATCAGGGGTAAGGCTATTTTCAGAAGGGTATAGTAGAGTTACGGTAACTAGAGATTAAAAGACAGGTAACCTGGTCCTACTCTTCCTGAAAAACAGATACAGGTGCCAAATTGGTTTTTCAGCCAATGAACATTGATATGCAGCTAAAATTAGAATATATTTTACTTCTATAATTATATATTACGGAGTAGTCCTATTAATATAATAACTAACATTATAAGTCAATAAGTAGATTAAATTCTTACAAATAAATTAAAATTATATGATTTGTGTTGTTATTATAAAGTCAGAAAAGATTCAGACTTTATTAACGGCATATGGTGGGGAAAAAATGAAAGGCAGATTATTTTCGATATCATTAGTTCTTGCATTTTTTATTCTGGTATCGACAGTGGCTTCAGCTGCACAATATACAAAAATTGGCAGTGGGGATGAGCCTGCTATTGATGCTGGTAAAGTAGCGTGGATAAATGATGGTACTGTTCATGTTTATGACCTGGTAACCAAAAAAGAAACTGCAGTTGACTCCTCCGGAGCGTCTCATCCAGCTATTTCAGGCAACAAGCTGGTATGGCATGACGAGAGTAGTGGGGTTCCGAGGCTCACTGTATATGATCTAGATACAGGGGCCAGGACTCATATTACAAAAGATGTGGATAGCGACAGCATTCCTGCTATTTACGGTAGCAGGATAGTATGGAGCGCTGATTCATCTGTTTACATGCGTGACATATCTATATCCAGGCAGACTAAAATAGCAAATGGAAGCAATCCTGACGTTTGTGACGACAGAATCTCATATGAAGCATATGCTGATGATGATACTCCGCAGATTTACGTATATGATGTTACCGCTAAAACAACAGTAGATGTCAGTGAGTATGGAGATAACATATTTTCACACATTGATGGCGATAAGGTCATATGGTCGGATTTCTACACCAGGCTGGGCAATATTCGCATGTGTGATCTTGTTACCCTGGAGCAGATAGAAATCACAACAGGAGATGGTGTGACCGGTTATGATACTGGCGGCTCGTCTGACATAAGCGGCAACAAACTTGTTTATTTAAAGCACAATGATATTTCGAGTATGGACTCCGGCGATCTATACGTATACGATATAGATACCGGAAATAGCAAGCAGTTAACCGTCGGCAACACAGCACAGACACCGGTTATATCCGGCAATATGATAGTGTGGTCCGATTCCGGCAGTATCTATATGTTAAACTACTGACATGAAAGTTACTGATAAGAGTAGGGCGTAAAAGCAGATTCCTGCTACCGGGATTTCGGTGATGGGATTAACTTCTAAAAATGCAGTTGTTTCGAATCACACCTTTCACAAGGTTGGAAACATACGGTTGACTAACTGTAAAAAATGCAGCAGGAATCAGCACTGAAAGGAAGAGTAAATGTATCACAGTGGAGTAGAGTAACGAAATCGTTACTTTATACTTTTAAAAGTTATAAGTGCAAAAACAAAATCATCTCTTCTTCAGCGCCTTTTATGGAAAGCCGTCTCTTCCTCAGGCCTTCCTTTACTTCTTGCGCTAAATTGAACCTGGCAAGTACACTCATGCTGCTCTTTCGTATTTTATTTTCATTTTTATTTGAGCCTATCCCAAAAGCCACTTTTACTCCTATATTGGAGGTACCCATAACTATTTTCCGGATCAGTAGTTCGATTGTTTATCTCAAAACAAAATTCAAAGAAGCAGTTTTTGAGTTTTGGGATCAGCTCTTTCATTTTTATTTTTGTTTTCATTTTTGTTTTATTTCGGTTTTATTTCCGTTTTCATCATATTGTCCCATAATTGCAGGTGATATTAACCGCAAATGTATGGAAATTTCGGCACCTGCCGTTTTCTAATATAAATCTTTTGCCAGCTTTGGAGAATTTTTTTTCAAAAAAAGCTTCTTTTCTCTCTGATGTTCCAGGAAGGTATTGTTTGAAACTGAGGTCGCGAGTGCAGTTTCTGGAAAAGGTTTTTAAGGTTTGATTATCTTTCTTCAGTGGCCCAGGCTTGAGAAGACTCCAGTATTAGGGAAAATGAGAGAGTTCTTTTTATCAGGGAATTTATATACAATTCGTTTAATACAGTTAATTATATATAGATTCTTAAATACTGTTATGTGAATTCAGTTAAGGTTCATAATTAATATCTATTGTAATGGATATTAATTATTATTTAAAAATAATATTTTGGGGACAAAAAACGGACCCATTTAGCTAATAGACAGTAATCAGGAGTAATTTGAGATGAAGTTCGGAATTGAATTTGTGCCGAGCGATCCCGCCTTAAAGATCGCATATTACGCAAAGCTCTCAGAACAGCAGGGATTCGACTATGTCTGGATCACTGACCACTACAACAACCGTGACGTGTATTCCACTCTTACCGTTCTCGCTCTGAATACCAACAGTATCAAGATTGGTTCCGGTGTTACAAACTCCTATACCAGAAACCCTGCAATCACTGCATCCAGCATTGCCTCAATTGCCGAGATTTCAGGCGGCAGGGCAGTTCTCGGTCTCGGGCCCGGAGACAAGGCAACCTTCGATGCCATGGGCATTGCATGGGAAAAGCCTCTTGCAACCACCAAAGAAGCAATCCAGGCAATCAGAGGCTTCATCTCAGGCAAGAAGGTCTCTATGGATGGAGAAATGGTTAAGTTTGCAGGTGCCAAGCTGGCTTTCAATGCTGGAAACGTTCCTATCTACATGGGTGCCCAGGGCCCCAAGATGCTCGAACTTGCCGGTGAGATCGCAGATGGCGTCCTTATCAATGCTTCCCATCCAAAGGACTTCGAAGTTGCTGTCGAACAGATTAAAAAAGGAGCAGAAAAAGCCGGCCGTGACCCGAGCGAAGTCGATGTTACAGCGTACGCCTGCTTCTCAATTGACAAAGACCCGGTAAAGGCAGTCAATGCCGCAAAAGTAGTGGTTGCCTTCATCGTTGCAGGCTCCCCTGACCTTGTTCTCGAGCGTCATGGAATCCCGGTGGAAGCAAAGAGCCAGATCGGTGCATCCATTGCCAAGGGAGACTTCGGAGCTCTCATGGGCGGACTTGTTACCCCTCAGATGATCGAGGCCTTTGCTATTTGCGGAACTCCTGAGGACTGCATGAAGAGAATCAGAGACCTTGAGGCAATCGGAGTTACCCAGATTGTTGCCGGATCTCCGATCGGTCCTGACAAAGAAAAAGCAATAAAGCTTATAGGTAAAGAAATCATTGCAAAGATGTAATTTTATTACATCCTGCATAATATTTTTAATTTTTCTTTATTATAATATTTTTAAAAAACGTCTTGCTGTAGGGCAAGTAAATCAAAGCATTGGAGGTAACTAATTGCCACCAAAGATTGCAGAAGTCATTGAACATGACGTATGCGCAGCCTGCGGGGCATGCGAGGCCGTATGTCCCATAGGGGCTGTAACCGTAAAGAAGGCGGCAGAAATTCGTGATCCGAATGATCTGAGCCTGTATGAGAAAGGAGCGGGATATCTGGTTTGTGAAGGTTGTTTAACCTGCAGCAGAATCTGTCCGGTAGTCGACGGCTTCATCGAGAATGAACTTGCAAATGTACGCAAGTTCTTTGCCGCAAAGTCCAGGGACAGCGCAGGCAGCCAGGATGGAGGAGTGACTAGCGGTATCCTTAAAACCCTTTTCAGACAGGGCAAAATAGATTGTGCCGTCGGAATTACCCGAAACGAGAAATGGGAACCTGAAGTAGTTCTATTAACAAGTGCAGAAGACGTCGAGAGAACAAGAGGAACCAAGTATACCTCTGACCCGGTCGTTGCAGCTCTCAGGGAAGCCTTTGAAAAATATGACCGGATTGCAGTTGTCGGGGTGCCCTGCCAGGCTCATTCTGCAAAACTGATCCGCGATAACGTAAGCGAAAAAATTGTGCTTATTATCGGATTACTCTGTATGGAAAGTTTCCATCATGAAGTAATGCTTGAGAAGATAATCCCGGAGATCATGAAAGTAAAGGTCGAAGATGTCACGAAGATGGAATTCACCAAAGGTAAATTCTGGGTCTACACCAGTGACGGCGAGGTTCACTCCGTGCCTATCAAGGATATAGCCAAATACGCCCGGAACCCCTGCCATCACTGCTGTGACTACACTTCGGTCTTTGCCGACATTTCGGTAGGCTCCGTCGGAGCTCCGGATGGGTGGAACTCAGTCTTTATAAGGACAGAAATCGGAGAGGAATACTTCGATATGGTCCGTGATGAGATGGAAATTATGGAAGATCCCAAGCCGGGCCTCGAACTTGTCGGAAAGCTTATTGATATGAAGCGTAAAAACAATGCTGAACATTTTGCGGAAGTCTGTAAAGAGTTCAGCTTTGAGACAGGGATCCGTAACGAAATAGTCTGAAATCCGAATATATCGAGAAAATAACCAGAGTACGGTTGAAGGTTGGAATCCGGGATGATGCGAGCTTTTTATATTGGACGTTTTCAACCGTATCATTTCGGGCACCATGCCATAATTAAGCAGATTTCGGAAGAAGTTGACGAACTTGTCGTAGGCATAGGAAGTGCCCAGAAAAGCCATGAATCCACTGACCCGTTTACGGCAGGGGAAAGAGTGCTGATGCTGTACAATGCACTTGAAAATCTCCCTATCCGACACTATGTTCTCCCAATTGAAGATGTCAGGTACAACTCTATCTGGGTCCATCACGTCGCGTCCCGAACGCCCAATTTTGAAGTGGTGTACTCAAATAATCCGCTGGTTATTCAGCTCTTCCGGGAAGCGGGGTTTTGCGTAAAAGAATCTCCTCTTTACGTCCGGGAGAGATACTCAGGCACAGAAATCCGAAGACGGATGGTTGCAGGGGAAAAATGGGAGCATCTTGTTCCAAAGCCTATTGTTGAAGTGATCAGGGAAATAGACGGCGTAACCCGCCTCAAAAATGTTTCAGCTAGTGATACTAATTCTTCGCTATAAGCGTAGTTCTTTGTTCTAGCATTTTATTTAACAACTTAATTCTTCAATGTGTTTTTTGATAACTTTGCAGTCTTTTTTTCATCTCAATCTGGCTTTTCTTGACCTTTGGGTTTCTTTACTTTTACTTTCTTTATTTCCTTACTTACTTTATTTTCTTTCTTTTTTTCTACTCTTTGCTTTCCTTTACTCACCTATTCCTTTTACTTTTGATTTCTTATTCCGTTTCCATGCTTCTTCCTGTTCCTCTCTGCTTTTTAGCTTCTCAGTTTTCTGAAGTTAATACTTTAAGTGTCAGGTTTGACATTCTTAGAGGCATCTGTTATTGATAATACTTCTATATCTTCTAATAATCCCCATGTAATTATTTTTCCGGGTATGCGTTACTACAATCACTATATATTTTTTTAAGAAGTCTGATGAATACACACTTTAACATATGTTTAAGAGAAAATTTCTTATAAAAGAAAGTACTATTTCTATTTGTGTACTCTTAAAACTTTTTGATACAAATGCAGGGTCATTTTCTACGTGTCTTGTGATAATGCGTTCCAACTTTTAACCGTAATTTGACATACCAGGTTAACTGCTGCAATCGATATTGTAACTTAGCACGTTGATAAATGTCTGTATTTTCTAGAGGGGTTTAAGGTACATAATACTTCATAACAAGCTGTTAAAAATTTAACTGTTTGTTAAGACATAGCTAAGAAAGATCACTCAATCATATGAAAATATATCTCCCTGATAAATCGGGGGGTTTAATCCGGAAGAGTATATTTTCATTGCCAGTGAGAATCGGATTTAAAAGCCAATAGCTTTGAAATTTTTATGATTGAGTGTATACTATGGAGGACATATTATGAGAAGAACTATGTTCAAGACAATCTGTGTTTTCACGCTGGTTTTCTTTGTCATGTCTATGACAGGAGCAGCCGCGTGCAGTAGTGGTTCGTGCAGTAAAACCGTTGCAAAATGTAAAACCGATGCAAGAGACGATAGATTTAACGCTGACCTTTGTAAAAAATCTAACTGCTTTAGCGTACTGAAGAATGACAAGGGCTGCGGTCTCAAAGTCGTAAGCACCGGATATATTAAAACCTCGCAGGGCGGCAAAGTAAAGATGGAGAAGAACGGCAAATTCTGCTATGTAAAGCCAGTTTCCTGCTCTAAGAACACTGACAGCTTCACATACACTGCAGTAAACAAATATGGTCAGCGTGACACTGCAAAAGTTACCCTGAACTTTAAATGCACTGACTGCTCAAAGTCTTGCAAAAAGTGCACTTCCATCTGTGCAAAGAACCCCACTGGTTCAGCATGCAAAAGTTGCAAGTGCTAAGCACATTTAAGGGAAAAGGAAGTGTTAATCTTCCGGGGTTTTAATCCCCATATCCCTTACTACTTTTCTTTAAAACAAAACTTTTTAGGAAATAGTTTTATCAAAAAGGTAATTTTTTAAATCAAGGGACTGCGTCTATCCAGTTAATTGATCCGGGTTCATACTCCGACAACTCTTGTTCTTTGCCGCTTAAAATATGGTCTATGATGGTTTCTATATCCTTTCCTGTTTCTTCAAGGCTCTTTCCTGTAGTATTGATTTCAAAAACCTTCTCACACCATTCAAAGGCTTCAACCAGAATCACATCGAGAGCTTCGGCCTCGAGATTTTCTCTTATTTTCTCTTCCGAGTAACCGCGTGCTTTCAGCCTTATTTTTAGTTCAGGCGGGTATGCCCTGAGTATAATTACAGTATCCGCAATATAATGGGCAAGATGACTCTCAAGAATTATTATCTCATTTTCCTTTCCACTAACAATCTCTGCAAGGCGCTGCCTGACAAGTTCCATATCCGCGATGACTGCATCCCTCTCCTCATCAATTTCGGTGTAAAGGTGCTCTTCTTTGATGAGGTCGTTAAGGTGGATTACTTTCCAGTGCCTTTTTCTTTCAAGAAACTTACTTACTGAGGTTTTTCCAGTACCCGGTGTACCGGTGAGTCCTATTAACATGGAGAAAAGAATGAATTTATATCAATTATACTTAATGCAGCCCTGAGAGAATTGTTTGAGAAAACTATTACTGATTTTACTCAGGCCTTTTGCCTTTTGATTTCTCAAGCCTGGAAGTCTAACCTTGATTTTCCTACTGGCCTGCCATTTTTCCACTGGCTTTCCTACAGTTTGGTAAATAATAAAAAGGAGCGTTTTTAAAGATGGCCTTTTAAACTTTTTCGGTTTCTCTGTCGTGATCACTTGTCAGAAAGTGAACTCAACTTCCTGAAAATAAGACGATGAGGCAAGAAAAACCTCAGACCGAACTTCGTAACATGCAGTTCTACATAATGTCGGCAAATAATCACGACAACAGGTTTTCATATTCTGATATATTTGTGGCAGTCGAAACCAATTCATTCTTTCAAAGTTCCGATAACAGGGATATCTTTAAATATCTCAGGCCCATGAGGCGCCTCGTCCATTTCTTCAGTAAGGTCCTTTCCTGAATCATGAAGTCCCTGGTGGGCACCACCCTCCCATAGATAACTGTCTGATACATCATAGACCTGTCCTTCATAGGCAATATACATCTTGCCATTTTTGCCATTGTACTCTGCAAGTTCTTCGATTGTGTATTCTTTCATTTTCCATATCTCCATTCCAATTTTATTAATTCACCTGACCGCAGCCTTCATTTGAACTGCAGTCATACATTTAACATTCTTAACATCTCATCGACCTCAGTAGTTGGAAGCTGGCATTCATAATTCTGGCAGACGTATGCAGTAGCTTTTCCCTCTATAGGAACCTGCTCTTTCGTATATGTTGCCAGATTTGTGATTTCAGGATCCTTTCCTCCGGGCCTAAAAACCAGCACTTTATTAGGGATGAAATAAGCCCAGAGTTCTTCGAGCATGTGTCCTGTATCCGGAGAGTCGCGCTTTCCGGCAATTACGACCTGATATGTCGGACCCAAACCGAAGTCAAGCGCTGATAAAAACTGGGTATACCCTGATGGTATTTTCCTGATGAGTTTTGAAAATGCGCGTTCCAGCCCTTGAGCTCTATCTTCCAGTTCGGGATCTGCAGTCATTCTTGCAAGTCGAAGAAGATTTAGCATCTCAATAGAATTCCCGGATGGTATAGCTGCGTCCGTAAACTCTTTTTTCCTGAAAATAAGCGATTCGCTGACGTCAGCAGTAAAGAAGAGCCCACCCTGAACGGGATCCCAGAAATGCTCAAGAAACTCCTTATTAAGGCAAAGGGCTGCTTTAAGATAGCGCAGTTCAAATCCTGCCTCGTAAAGCTCGAGGAGTCCGTTAATCAGGAAGGCGTAGTCATCGGCAGTCCCTGAAATCCCGGCTTCTCCTTCTCTATATCGGTGAAGCAGTCGTTTATCGGGATTGTAAAGTCTTTTGAGAATGAAGTCTGCAGCTCTTGCGGCAGCTTTCAGATATTTCTCTTCTCCAAAGGTCTGGAAACCTTTTGCAAAAGCTGTAATCATAAGCCCATTCCAATCGGTCAGAACTTTGTCGTCTTTTGCAGGTCTTTTACGTTCGTTCCGGGCTGCCAGGAGTTTTCCTTTAGCCAGTTTTACCTGGCTATCAACTTCGCCAGCGGGAACTCCCAGTTCGGCAGCAAGGGTTTCCACAGAACGGGATAAATGAAGAATATTGGTTCCGGTTTTTTTACCCCTTATTTCCTCTTCAAAGTTACCTCCTTCGTTGAGATTGAAGACTTTCGTAATCAGTTTGGACTCTTCAGGGCTAAGAACACTCTTGATTTCTTCTAAAGTCCAGAGATAGTACTTTCCTTCCTCCCCTTCGACATCTGCATCTTCCCCACAGTAAAACCCACCCTGCGGAGATGTCAGATCTCTTAACACATAATCAAAAACTCCCTCTGCTGCTTCTTTATACAGGCTCTTTCCGGTAACCTGATAGGCTTCTGTATATGCAGTTGCAATAAGGGCCTGGTCGTACAGCATCTTTTCAAAATGGGGGACAATCCACATATTGTCTGTAGAGTAACGGTGGAAACCCGAACCCAGGTGATCGTGAATTCCTCCTCTGTACATATTTTCCAGAGTGTATTCGACCATATGAAGAGCTTCAGGATTCCCGCTGCGTCTCCAGTAGCGGAGCAAAAAGAAGATTTTGTGCGGAGTAGGGAATTTGGGGGCCCTTTCAAAACCGCCATATTCGTTGTCAAAAGAACTCAACAGCTCTTCATAAGCCTCCTCTATTATTGATTCCCCTATACCCTCTCCTGCTGACTCTGAGATCATATTCTGGATCGTAGATGTAATCTTTTCAGCCGAATCAAGCACCTCTTCATGCTGCCTGTTCCAGATCTCCTCTATTCTGGGCACGAGTTCGAGCATACCTGTCTGGCTAAAGCGGGATTTTTTGGGGATATAGGTTCCTGCAAAAAAAGGTTTCATATTCGGAGTCATGATAATATTAAGCGGCCAGCCACCTCTTCCAAGGATAATCTGGCAGACTGTCATGTAAATATTATCAATATCCGGCCGTTCTTCCCGGTCTACTTTTATGCAAACAAAAGCCCTGTTCATGAGTCTTGCTACCTCTTCATTCTCAAAAGACTCATGTGCCATTACATGACACCAGTGGCAGGTGGAGTAACCTATTGACAGAAAAATAGGTTTATTTTCTTTTCTGGCTTTGTCAAAAGCCTCTTCTCCCCAGGGATACCAGTCCACAGGATTATAGGCGTGCTGGAGGAGATAGGGGCTCTTTTCATTTATCAGGCGGTTAGGTTTTCCGTATTCTTTTCCCAGTAAAATCCCTCCGGCTTTTCTTCAGGTTCCTTTTTCTTGCCAGGCAAGCATTCTATCTTTAAGGGCTCTGGCTTTCCCTATACCTACCCTGGCCAGTACCCTGGCAGCTATCATTGCCTGCACGCCTGAAGGACATGCAGATGAAATTTCTCTGTCTTTCACGCTTTTAATTTCAAGTAATTTTAAACGACACTGAAAATGGTCTTGCACCAATATCACAGGTGTGATGCCTTCCGATTCCCCATCCCTCTGAAAGTAGGCCCTGCAGGGACGCGGATTTAACTCGCTAATACTGTCCATTCTAACTCCTCTGGTCTAACTGATCTCCAAAGATTTCATTCTAAAAGAATGACCAGCTCTGGAGCAAATTAGCTTATCCCCATATAATGATAATCTTTCTCAAGCTTCTTGTAAGCCTGTAAACTGAAAAATTAGGTACAGCCAAATTTCCCCACTTTAAATATTCGTCCCCTGAATATCAATATATCGGTATTCTGGGAGATTGTTTTTCTAATATATTGAAAAGTTAGACCGGCTGTTTTAGAAGCGATATGAGCAGGAGACTTCCTAAACATGCATTTTCTTTTCAAGTTATGGTTCCCGCACTCCATTAGAAAAACTAATTTATCTTAGACACGGCACTATTTAATATTGCTTTCAATATAGTATAATTTGCAGAATATCTCAGGAAATCCCTTGCTTTTTTACTGGCTGAAGCTGTCCAATCTCTTCGAGTTTTTCCCCATGGTTTCCTATTTCCAGGAAATTCACAACTTTTGAAACTCGATATGATTGTTCCTGCTTTTTTTCGGCTTTTCTGGCCTGATATACTCTGATAGAACGAAGAAGGTCGATTTTTCGGAATTCTGGCCAGAAAGGAGCACAGAAGTAAGTTGCACATTCACTTCCATTAGCCTGCCAGGGAAGGAAATTTGAAACCCTTTCATCGCCCCCGGTGCGGATGACAAGATCAACGTTCGGAACAGAAACTCCCGGGGCAGGGTAGAGATGTTTTGAAATGAGATTCTCATCTACTTCTTCAAGGAAAAGTTTTCCGCTGGAAACACAGCCTGCAATATCACGGACTGCCTGAATTATATCTTGCCTGCCTCCATAAGCAATGGCAACGTTCAGGTGAAATTTCCTGTAGTTTTCCGTAGATTTTTCTATCTTCTCAATTGACTCTTTAAGAAAAGCAGGTAATTTTGACCTGTCTCCTATGATGCGGACCTGCATCTCTTTTTCGTGCGTCCTCGGATCAGAGTAGATTTTCAGGAACTTTTCGTTGATAAGATTAAAGAGACCGTCAACTTCCTCTTCCGAGCGCTGAAAATTTTCCGTAGAAAATGCATAAAGAGTAAGCTGTTTTACCCCGATCTCATAGCACCACTCAATCACCTTTTCGGTAACTTCTGCTCCCATTGCATGTCCGAAACTTCGAGCTTTCCCCAGCTGCCCCGCGTACCTGCGGTTCCCATCCATGATCACGGCTATATGATGCGGAATTTCTGAATTCAGAATCTCTATCTCGAGTCTTCTCTCATACTCAAGATAAAACATGCTGAAGATGCGGGTTTTCAAAAAACGAAGTCCCGCTCGGAAGATTCCCCAGTTCCAGGGCATCTTTTCTAAATTCTTTATGCGCTTTCCTCCTGAGATATTCAGATCTGAGAAATACCCGCTTAGATTTCTCTCCTTATGGAACGTAATACCTTCTCTTGTTCAAGATATTTATATCTCTTTTGCTTAAAAACACTCTTTATCTGAAAAATTATTTATGTATATCCTATCCAGTTGCAGATATTCTTTTGACATATTTTACATTGGTGCGGTAGCGATAGACCTATGTATTATAGAGAGTTATTCAAAGGGCTTGATTAAAATTTGAAAGGAGAGTACAGGATTCTTTACTTTAAGAGAAATCTCTAAAGGCTAATAGCTGAAATCTGGCATAAAAATTCTCATTTTGGCTGTGTAAAAATATGCAAAAAGTTTATTAATCAGATAATCTATCTATTAGTTGGGTAATGGGATTAATCAGTGTTAATACTTAACAACCTCGATTTCATTATTGGTAAATTTATTCAAGAATGCCTTCCAGTATCAGAATATGCACATTTATCACGATGGATGAGTATGTGACTGCAGGCGATAAGTTTCCCGCACGTTTTGTGTTGATGCACTATAATTTAATAAACCGATCCGGAGTCCGAATGTCAGGGGCGACTTGGAAAAAATATAATAACTGCTAAAGAAAACTTGATTCACCTCGTTTATAGTGAATTTGTGGAAATTATGCGGCTAAAGGGGGGAATACCATGAGTTTGAATAGGAGTTTGTTCATTCTTGCACATCAAATTGGAGATAGAAAATTTTATCCTGTATATCAGAGCCTGCGCCAATCCCAATGGAAACCTTACTATGATCAAAAAGAGCTTCAAGAAAAACAGCTTAGAAACATGATCAACTTTGCATATGAGACAGTTCCTTACTATCATAAATTGTTCAAGCAATTAAAACTTGAACCCTCGGACATAAAGAAAGTTGAAGATCTTGAAAAGCTTCCCATCCTGACCAAAGATATTATTAAAAAAAATTGGGAAGATTTTAAACCAGTTAATCTGGATTCAATGAAATACTCTGTATTTCCAACAGGTGGATCCACGGGCGCACCCTTCCGATTCCGACTGTTGAGGTATGATCGTTTCCTCGCTGGAGCCATGCTATATCGCGGATGGGGATACGCAGATTATGGACTTGGAGATAGGATGGTATTACTGGGAGGTGCCTCTCTGGATGTGGGAATTGATTCTTTTATAATCACTGGAGCTCATGAGATGTCAAGGAATATTCGGAAGCTATCTTCCTTTGATATGAGTACTGAGGATATGCGGCGATATGCAAAGGTGATTAACTCTTTCAAACCTAGATTCATAAGAGGATATGCTTCTTCCATTAATTTCTTTTCAAGTTTCGTTGATCAGGAAAAAGTTGAGATCAATGCTCCCAGGGCAATTTTTACTACTGCCGAAAAACTGATGCCACATATGAGGAAAAATATTGAAGATGTCTTTGGGCCTGAAGTCTATGATACCTATGGAATGAATGATGGCGGTATTAGTGCTTTCGAGTGTTCAGAGCATAACGGTCTGCATATTGACACTGAAAGAAGTATCATGGAAGTGGTGGACAATAGTAATTTACAAATGGAGACTGGAGTTGGAGGAATACTTGCAACCAGCCTTCATAATTACGCAATGCCTTTCATCAGATATGATACAGGAGATATCGGACATATTATCAATGATACCTGTGGGTGTGGACGCAGTTCCAAGCTGTTAAAGGAAGTCATTGGAAGGCAGCAAGAAATGTTGCAAACTCCGGAAGGGAAGTTTGTGCATGGGGAGTTTTTTGTATACATTTTTAAGAAAATTAACGGAGTTACGGAATTTCAGGTCATACAAAAGAAATTGGAAAATATAACTATAAACATGGTACTTGAAACAGATTTTGATGAGAATCAGCTGGATACTATCAGGGAAATAGTTAAAAGGAAGTCCGATGGGTGGGAGGTAGAATTCAAGTACGTTGATAAAATTGAAAGGACTGGTTATGCTGGAAAATACAAGTTTGTAAAAAGTGAGTTATAATTATGAAATTTAGAAATTTACTGATTATCTCCAACAATTTTCCAAATAAGGATGGAACATTTGTTGGAGGAAATTTCGTGAAAGAACAGGTAAAATATCTTAAAGAATATTTTGAGAATATATACGTAGTATCTCCAGTGGCCGTCGGAATGGAGCTTTTGAGGAAGACCCATCACGAGAATTATACATTCGATAATGTTCATGTCTATTTTCCTAAATACCTTAACTGCCCCTTGTTTTATAAATATGGTCGCGATATCTGGATATATTTCGAAGAAAAAGCCATAAGAAAATTAATTGAAGATGAAGGTTTACGATTTGATTTAATTCATGCTCACTTTACATGGCGTGCAGGAGCAGTCGCCGTCAGGCTAAAGGAAAAATATAATGTTCCTGTGGTGATTACCGAACATGCTTCCCGAACATTCATTAAAGCTATAGAAAAAAAAGAATCTCAATATGTTCAATCCTGGAGTTCATGTGATGCAATAATTCGTGTTAAGAAAGGTGATATTTCACTATTCAAAAGTGTTGGAATTCCTCTGGATAAAGTGCACTATATTCCAAATGCTTACAATGATGAAGCTTTTCTGGAATCCGATTCAAAAAGCTGCAGAAAACAGTTAGGATTGCCTCTGGACAAAAAAATAATACTGAATGTCGGAAATTTATACGGTGAAGTAAAAGGACACAAGTATCTCATAGAAGCTATGAATAAAGTTGTAGAGAAGAGAAAAGATGTGCTGTGTCTCATAGTAGGAGGGGGAAAGTTAGAGAGCAGGTTAAAAAAGCAAATTAGCTCTGCAGGTTTGGGGGATTATATAAAGCTCGTTGGTAGTAAGCCGTATGCTGAAATCCCTTTGTGGATGAATGCTTGCGATCTGTTTGTCTTACCGAGTTTAAGAGAAAGTTTCGGGGTTGTTCAGATAGAAGCAATGGGTTGTGGGAAACCGGTTATTGCAACTTATAATGGGGGAAGTGAAGAAATTGTAACATCTGAAGAGTACGGATTATTATGCGAACCCGGTAATTCTAACCAGTTGGCAGCGAATATTTTGTCTGCGTTGGATGTTTCCTGGGATACTAAAAGAATTAAAGACTATTCTATTAAGTTTACCTGGAATTCTGTCTCTAAAGAAATAATGAAGACTTATTCTAGAATCTGCTCTATCAATATTCATTAAATGTATGTAATTTCTATAAAATCGTGGCTCTGTATAATCTTCAATAATGTAAATTATTTATATGACTTATTTGTTATTTTGGTAAACGAACTGTTTAAATTTTTGTCTTCACGTTTCAAGGGCATAACCATGTTCAATTTGAAATCCAGTAAACATACACAAAATATTCAATGGTCACTCCTCAGTCTTGCTACGTCCTCCCTTGCACACCTGCTACTTCGAATCGTGCTGGGTAAGGAGCTGGGACCCTCAGGACTTGGCCTGTACACTCTGGTTTTCACAATTTATCTTTTTGGTATGCAGTTCGGAACATTCGGAATCAGTGCAGCTCTGACAAACTATGTAGCCGAGTATTATGACAATCTTCCCAGGTTAAAAGAACTCATCTCATCTGGTATTCTTGGGTCCGTTCTAAGCGGGTCTATACTGGGGCTGCTCCTGTACCTGTTTTCCAGTGTTATCTCGATCCAGCTTTTCCACAATCCTGAGATGACAAACCTCTTATGGGTCACAGCGTTATGTTTCCCGTTCATCGCCATGCAAAAAGCTGTCATTGGGGCTCTGAATGGCTTGAGGGAAATGAAATGGTATGCTGTCGTTAACACTGCTCAGAACATACTGGTCATGATAGTATCTTTTGCTCTGGTACGGCTCCTGAAAATGGATGTGATGGGAGCTGTACTTGGATTTGTTATTCCAACAATAACGGTAGGTCTGCTCTCTCTTACATTCACCAGGAACTTTTTCATACTACCATCAAAAACTATGAAAAAGGTTTTTAAAGAGATTTCAAGGTTTGGATTTTATATTGTTCTTGCAAACTCTATCGGGATGGTCAATACACAGATAGGCAGCCTGGTGATAGGCTATTTTATGAACGAGACTGAAGTAGGGTACTATGCGGTTGCGACCCTCTTTCTGCAAGGAGTCACTTTATTGCCGCAAGCAGTGCAGGCAGTAACAACACCCACAATTGCAGCCTATTACAGAAAAGGAGATTTTCACAACATCCAAAACCTTGTCAAAAATACCATGTTCAAGATATCGGCAGTCATATTATGCATCTCACTCCTGCTTGCAATTTTCGGCAAATTTCTAATCACCTTTTTATTTACAGAAGAGTTTCTGCCTGCTTATTTACCAATGCTGATATTATTAGTTGGGTATTTCATACATTCAGTGTATGCATCTATAGGGGGCTGCCTTTCCAGTGTCGGTAAAGTTCATATTCTGTTCAAGATCGATATGATATGCGCTGGGTTGAACTTACTATTAAATGTCTTACTGATACCGCAATTCGGACTCATTGGAGCTGCAAGCGCCACATCCCTATCTATGACTTTTACCACCTTAGTTAAGCTATCCTGTACAAAGCTGTATACACAGGAAAAACAAATCAAATCAATTAATTTTTTTAATGCTATAAAATAATATTATTAAATAGTGAAATTTAATCAACTATAATAACTTAGTATTATTAAACAGTGGAATTTAATCAACTATATTGAATATTTGAATTAAAAGACTATCCAGGATCGGTTAATAACATGCAAATCCGGAATTTCCAGTCAGGTTCATTAACATCTTTCAAAAAATATTTTGAACACATAAAAGTTATGAAACCATCAAGCTCCTTTATCAAGTAAATGCTGATTCACACCAGAGCCCATCATGCATTGAAACATAAACGCTACTGTAACTGTTCATAGGGGGAACGCCCATTGAGAAACGCAATAAAGATCCTGCTATTACTGTTGTTTGTAGGGCTGCTCTCATACATTGCAATCCTTTATAATTTCGTACCCACAGGTAATTTATCTTTCTCGCCGCACAAAATAGAGTATGATGTCAGTATCTCAAAGCAGTCCGGAAATATTGTCGCAGAAGACTATAATGGGAAAACAATAGCATCAGGGATATCCAATCTTGATGACGCCTCCGTTATTCAAAAAGCATTTGATTCAATTACTGATGAGGGTACAATCTATTTTGATGATAGCGAATATAGCATATCAATGCCTATAACCTCAACTGGTAAGAATCTCATAATACAGGGAGACGATACAAAGTTCAATATTAACACAGGAAGTCATAAGCCTGGATTTACTTTTAGCGGTGAATTAATTAAAATTACCCCGGTTTTGCATGATGCAAGTGAAGGAAATAATGTGATAAGCTTGAATGATACTTCAGGTGTAATTGAAGGAGACTTAATCACAATTTATAATGACAAGTTATGGTGTCCAAAGGTTTACCCAACTCTAAAAACCGGAGAGACATACACAGTCAAAGATATATCAGAAAACCATGTGAAACTAAATTCTAACCTGCTGAGGGATTATACTACTAAATTTAACTCAGAGGCACGAATTTATAGGCCAATAAATGTAGTAATTGATGGTTGTACTTTTCTGGGTACGGGTTCACAGGAAGGAGTGAGAGCTGCAAAGTTAGATTTTTGTAAAAACTCAAAAGTATCAAATTGCTATTTTGATAACAATGGGCTGGCTGCAATATCTCTTAATACGTGTTACGGTGTTGACATCACTGACAATCTAATTTTAAATTCCAATTTGCCAGGTTATGGGTATGGTGTTTCGATTGCTAATGCCTGTACGGATATAAATGTTCAGGATAACAATATACAGATATGCAGACATTGTATAACTTCTGGCGGTTCAGATGACTATGGGGAAAATATGAATGTCTACATATCAAACAATACTTTACGTAATGGTATCAGCGCTGTTATAGACTCCCATGCATCAACGATAAATTACGAAGTTACAAATAACGAAATATACTGCGGCTCCAAGTGTGCATTCAATGATGGCACTGCATACTCCTTATTTGCAAACAACAAAATTTATGAAGCCTATGGTGAAAGTGCTATTGCTAAAAGGGGCCAGGTTGCTGATACTAAGAGAAAAATAACTGGAAATTATGTAGAATGTGCTTCTCTAATTGATGTTGACAATGGAAATCTAAGTGAATTAATCGTCTCAAATAATAATATTGTAAGTACGAAGACGGCTGATGTAATTTTACTTTTTAACATGAGTATTGAAAGAGTTACTATCAATAGCAATTCAATAACTTCTGGAAAATCAGGGATATTCATTACCGGAGGTAACATAGCAAACATCAGTATCTCAGACAACACTATTGAAAACACACAGAGATCAGGAGTCTTGATTGATACAGCTGATACTGTTTTAAATATTTATAACAACACAATAAGCAATGCAAGCAGAGAAGAGACAGGTTATAGCGCTATTGATCTCTATAACGTAAAACATGCAATTATTTATGATAATAAAATATCCGACAGCTATGGTCAAACAAAGTACGGAATATGCGAAGATGCAGAATGTGATTATAACTCCATCTATGGTAATCGGATAGAAAGTATGAATTCAGGTGTTGTTTTCATTCAGGGGACTAACTCAACCGAGGAAAACAATGGGATCGGAAGCAGTTAATTACTTCTTCCTTATTTCTCTGAGATGTTGCCGTTGGTGGGACAGGACCTGATCCTGACAAAACGTTCCTTACTGGTTTGAGGGTGCATTTGTCCTGAGTCCCTTTCCTTTCTTCTCTTTAGTCTGTTTGTCAGGAAGAACTATAAATCTGATTCTATCTTGAGAAGAACTTCCCTACTTTTGATCTTTTCACAGGATTTTTGCTAAATTTTTAAGTCTTTCTCTTTTGTCTCTTCTTTCTATTTCTTCTACTTTCTGAAATAAAGCTTTGATTCTCTTATTGTGCTGTTACTCTCGTACCTGTGCATTAGTTGTAAATTGAACCAGCTACTGTTCTTTCGGGTCTTGTTAATGTTTTTAATCAAAAGCAGTTATCCGACCTGGTTATAGTTATCTTGATTCCCTGATAATGGATATCGGCTTAAAGGAATTGCAGATCGTTCTGAAAGAAGCTCAACGCATAATTAAAAAAAGCTCAATGGGCAAATTTATTAATAAAGTGACACATTTAGTGTATAAAATAATTTATTGCAAGGGACTTTTTCATTTATTTAAGTCCACTAGAAATATAAGTGGGGTAGTGCCTGATAAGTCAGTTGATATTCTGTATAAAGTACTTTGTTCACATGTACCCGTCTTACAGGTCTGAATTATATACGGAGTACATAACTGGAGAATTAAAGCAGATGCGAGTATGCAAGTTGTATGGAAAAATATTAGCCTGTTAATAATGGACTATTTAAGGGGAGCATTTGATGTTATTTAAAGAAATAGCACCTATAATCATATTACTAACTTTGGTCGTTTCGGTGCTACTTGCTGTAAAAATCAAACGTTCTAACATTTTCACTATTGATGGGGCATTTTCAATTCTTGGGATGATTCTCGGATTATTAATATCCTTTTTGAACTTGATATACAGTAATAATTATCTTATCTCACTGGGACCTCTCCTTACAATTGCATCCCTGGTGTACTTGAAATTCAGAAATAAATTACTGGCAGAGGATATAGACCTGAACCTTAACCTTAGTAGCCGGGCACTAAAAATTATTCAAATTATTTACTGGATTTGCATTTTAGTAGCATTGATAAGTTATTATCAGGCAGACCCATACTCCCGCCCTGTAATATTCTTTGTCAGTATATCAATAGCTGTAGGTACTCTGGGCCTGGAGATTTTATCTTACACCTATGAAAAAAATATCCGACTCTACACTCTATTTTTTAAGATACTGATGTTATCCCTTATCTTGAGATTAAGTGCTTATTTTATATCTCCCTACCCTGTTGGCGTAGATCCGTGGGGGCATGCCAACCTGATAACAGACATTTCCATATACGGAACCAGTTATTTGACCAAACATTCATATTACAGCAATTATCCTTTGATGCATATCTATGCATCCACTCCAATTCTCCTGGGTAACTTGACAACAAAAAGTGCAATGTCTGTTGTAGGAATGGTACTTGCATTTAGTACTATTTTTGTATACGTGGCTGTAAAAAAGATTACAAACAGTACTCAACTTGCATTATTCTCTATGTTACTTTTAAGCTTTTCAGATTTCCATGTTCAATGGAGTGTTCAATTAATTGCAATGACTTTTGGAATCTCCATCTACACGATGATTTTCTATCTTTTAATTGAGCAAAATGAGAAAATAAACAATCTTTTCGGAATATTATTAGCGGTAGCTATATTCGTTATCACATGGACTCATACAATATCAACATTTATCTATCTAGTGTCATTAATTTCACTATATGTCGGATCTCACATATATGAACGGATATATACAACTAAAAATAACTCAGCTAAATTAAGAACAAATATTTTTCTTTGTATACTTTCTGTATTAATATTGATCTACCACTGGACGGACCCAAGATATCCCTTCGCTGAAACAATAATTAATGGGCTGGGAAATTCAGTATCTTCCGAGGCAAAGTTCTTAGGAAGAAGCACAGCTTCGAACTCAGGTGATTCTTTTTCCTCTATTCTTGATATTCTTGGGTTTCTTATTTTTATTTTTTTTGGAGTAGTTGGAAGCCTCCACAGTTTATCAAAAGAAAATCAAACCAGAACTAAAGTGTCCCTGATCTTTATGCTTGTGGTATTATTCGGAATCTTTTTTACTTTTCCTGTAATGGGAATCCGAAATATTGTGCCATTCCGATGGCCGGCATTTATATACACAACTTTTGTATTGTTTTTTGGAACTGGAGTTTTCAAAATAACCGGCATTATCAATGGCAGACTTTGCAAAACTACTTTTATCTCTATATTACTGATAACATTTTCATTTTTTATGATAACAAATTCTATGGCAAATACCGATTCTCCGATTTATGGAAAATCTCTCAGTCAAAAGCTATTCTCGACTGAGTCTGAAGTTGAAATGTGTATATATCTTAATAATTCTTATGACAATCTTATTATAACAGATGGCACGACAGGCCACAATATATTCGAAACATACTTATCTAGAGATAGAGTAGCATCACGGTATGCAGTTACTCCGGAAGGGAATTTAGATTGGGAACGTATGGGAAAAAGAATGCTAACCTGGAGTAAAATGAGGCATGAACTTATTATTAAACAAGAGATCGACAACAACTGTCATGCGATATATGACAGTGGCGTTGCAAAGGCATACCTGGGGGCTAAAAGAGTATGAATTTTAAATTATAGCTGGAACAGAGCCCGATTTCGCAGGGGACTGAATTCATTTTTTGACGCTCCACTGGTTTGTATGGGTTGAAAATATTTGTCCAGTCAGGGCACAGCTATAAACAAATAGTAGATGCGTGTCAAACAGTTTAAATAAATAAAGAGACTTATCTAGTAATAACTAATAAAGTGCAGGCAATTTTCTGTTAAAAATCCATAAAAATATAAAAACTGTAGTTATTCTGAATTGGGACTTATCCACTGCATTGCAGCAAACTAGTTAATTTAAATTTTTTATATGGTAAACAGCTGTAAAAGAAGTAAAATTATGTCTACACTCCTGTCCAAATGCATTGACTTGATTATATCAATCTCTTTATCACTATATATAACGCTTTTAGTTATAAGAGCTGTTGAGCTTTTTTAGTGCTAGAATTACAAAGCTCAGAAAGGAATAACCTGACTTGAAATGAAAAAGAAAATGAATGAAGTGGCAGGGACAGCATATTTATGCAAGACAAGATGCAACTCAAACTTAGTTAGATATTACAGATACGAGAAAAGATAGTAAGTTAAACATCTATTGCGTAAATTCGATAAATATCAGGTAAGGAATCAATAAAATGTGCCCAATTATTAGGAATGTGAGTACAGAAAAATTTTTACAATTTGAACTGGATAAGGTAAAAATATATTAAAGAAGTTAATGGTTTATGAAGAGGAAAAAGTTTGCTTAATTTAACCGAGCACCAGGAAGCTTTTAGCAAGCAGGTACCTAAGAACCTGTTTGCTAACATTCTATATTTCGCATTAAATGTCTTAATCGGTCTATTTCTGGCACCGTTTTTCATAGATTCTCTTGGCGTATCAAGTTATGCGCTCGTTCCTTTAGCTACTTCTCTGACAGGTTATGTGAACCTAGTCGTACAGTCATTTAATACATCTGTATCCAGACACTTAACTATAGATTTGCAAAAGAAGGAGTTTGATAAAGCCAATGTAACATTTAATACTGCTCTTTTTGCAACGCTTGGAATTATACTATTAATGCTTCCTTTTGTAGTCTTAATTTCATACTATTTACCTTTATTCTTTGAAATTCCTGCTAGCCAGGAAAATGCTGCAAGAATTCTTTTTCTCGGAGTACTGAGCTCAGTTCTACTGCGGGCATGGGGTAGCAATTTTGGAGTTTCTCTCTTTGCCTACAATCGACTTGACCTCCAGAACTTAGTTTACGCCGTAAATCTCCTTGTTCAGGTAGGCCTAATTATATTATTATTCAGGCTTTATTCTCCAAATCTAGTTTATATAGGAATAGCTTATTTCATCGGGGCATTAAGTTCTGTAATTATTACGATAATATTTTCAAGAAAGCTCAACCCTTATTTAAAAATAAACGTTAAAGACTTCCGTAGATCAATGGTAAAAGAGATTACAGGAACTAGTGCATGGGTGATTCTCGATCAGATAGGTGCACTGCTGTTCCTTCAGATAGATCTAATAGTAGTAAATAAACTATTTGGCACCGCTGCCGGCGGAGAGTATTCGCTTGTATTAACCTGGAGTATGTTTTTGCGCTCTACTGCAGGTACATTAGTAGGCATACTAACTCCGGTAATAATAACATACTATGCAAAGGGAAAGTTAGAGGAGATGGTAGCTTTATCCAAAAATGCCATGAAACTGACAGGTTTAGCAATGGCTTTACCAATAGGCTACATATGTGGTTTTGCTCCCCAGTTACTCTATCTATGGGTAGGTCCGGAGTATGTGAAACTTTCACCTTTGATGATTTTAATGCTCTCTCATCTTGTATTTAATTTACCCGTAAGACCACTCTTTACAATCAATATATCATATAATAAAGTACGGATTCCCGGAATCGTAACATTTTTTACGGGAATAGCGAATTTTTTACTTGCAGTACTAATTCCATACCTAACCGGGTGGGGATACTATGGTGTTGCAGTTGCAGGAGCTATTACGTTAACGTTTAAAAATGCTCTTTTTACGCCCTGGTATGCCACAAAAATCCTTGGGGTTTCTAAAACTACATTTATAAGTTCCCTCTTTCCTGGAGTCTTTGCAATGCTTATGACTGCAGGAGCATCTTATCTAATGATGGAGAGTCTGCATATTTCGGGCTTTGTATCTTTAATTGTTTCCGGGATATTTTTGACTTCAATATATCTAGCAGTTGCGTGGGTTTTTGGCCTTAATCAAAAGGAAAGATTAACTTTTGGAAGTATTTTATCAACCAAATTATTGGGAAAGAGAGAATCTTAAAATAATGATCGTAAAGGAAGTTGAGAAGTCGTCTTCGATCTGGATTAGTTCGGGGATCTAAAATATGGGGCTTAAGTAGTTCCCATTCTTTACCGGATAAATCACTGGGATAATAAAATATTATTAAATCGTTTTGATACTAACAAACAATCGGGTTACACGTATTATTTAATCTTAACACAGCTTCTTAAGGTGTCCGTATAAAATTTGATGTCACCTTTTTTTAAGTTACTGACGTTATTCATACAGTAAACATAAGCTTCAATAAGATATTTTATCTGTGAAATGTTATTTGTAGAAGGATGTAAAACAAAGATACCTATTTTTTTAATTATTAACCCAATACGGCTCCATATAAAAATCAGTTTATTTCTCAAGTTTTGATCAACGTTTTTGAAAAATAGATAAGTATGATAAACTTGACCAGTAGTAACTACTTCTTTTGAATGAGGTCTGCCTTTATCTGAGATTTTATGAATCAGTGTTGCATAAGGTGTTTGATATAAAGATTGAGGATATGTTTTGTAAATCCGGTAAGATATGTCTGCGTCATCTCCTGAACAATACTTATAAAGATTATTGTCGAATTTAAAATCATCGAAAATTAATTTTCTATAGCAAGTACAACCTGCCATCAACCATTGACATCTAATAACCTCGGTTAACGGGTATGCATGAACATCTTGCATTGAGGGAAGGAGTTTATTATGGTTTTTCAATGAGTGATTCAAGAAGAACAATTTTTGAATTAAATTTGTTAACTGAGAAGTCATTCGATTCTTAATATATCCCTGTACACCTGCTGCTTGAGGATGTTGTTGAAAAACGTTAATGATTTCTTCAATAAAGTTTGGGTCCAAAACAACATCATCATCTAAAAATAGTAAAAGATCTCCTGCCGAATTATCTGCTCCAATGTTACGTGCGATATTAGCACTGTTTAATTTTCCATTTTTAATATATTTTACAGGGATTTTGTTATTACTACAATATTTTCCATTAATTAATTTCTCTGTTTCTAAATTGTCGGCATTATCAATAACTATAATTTCAAAAGGCAATACCGTTTGAGTGAATAAAGAGTCAAGGCAATCTTCTAAATCTTTTGCCCTATTATATGTAGGAATTATTGTAGAGATTTTCGTTCTAACACGTCCTGATAAACATTTTAATTCTCCTGGAAACATTACCCCGTTTAGAGATGTTTGTGCAATTTTGGATCTCAGCAAGGTCTAGTTTGTCATCAGGTGCTAACGAAATACTTTCTGCTAAATCTCTGGAACTTACGGGTTCAACCAGTATCCACAGTCTTTAGAAACTATGATTTCTTCAGGCACCGATCTATCGAAATTTTTCAAGAAAAATTTTTGTACTGCTGCCCTTGTAAGTTTTTCCTAGAGGCTGTTAAAAATAATATTATTTTTATTTGTAACTCTAAATTAATCACTATAAATCTAGTTGCAGTAGTCCCCAATTAATGATTACATTTAACAATTATACTTTATAAATTTTTGTATCTTTGCGCGTATAAAGACTTCATTTAAAATAGAAAGAATAGAAGGAAAACATTTAAAAAAACTCTGAAAATTGTATACTTTATTACCATATATGCTAGAGATAATAAAGGCAATTTTTTGATAAGTATGGTTACGTTGTAGCATCATTCAATGTAATAATTGACAATAATACACCCTAAATTTATGGTCAAACTATAATATGGACAAGGAGCAGGTGAGGAAGATCTGGGGGAAGATCACAATATCTAACAACAGTGAGAGCAGATCCCACAATTCAAAACTTGATTTTTTGGATCTCGTATTTTAAGTGACCAATCGAGCTTTTTATCATAAAACAATCCTATGACTCTAACAATTAAGACTAAAAATGGGTTTTATGATCAGCTCTTTTAGTAAAAATCTGTATCAATGAAAAACCTGCGGTACGTTATAGCTTGTCTTGTCGAATTAAATTTTGGAGCCTCCAGATTTTCAATCTCTCCAATTTTTATTTCAAGCTAATCCGAGTATCCTGAAGCGAGATTCAAAACCTGCAGTCAGTCCATATATTTCGTTGTTTCAGCAAAATAGATAAGCGATTCGAAATTTTCACCTAAAAACAGATAGCAATAAAAGTGGCTCAGTAGTTTTCAAGCACGGAGCCGACAATGTTTTTATAACTTTCTTTCAGGGAATATACGTTGTGATCCCCGGTGACATTTATGCTCAGGATCCCGAGCCTTGTGTTCATAAGCCCGACCATAGCCGACACTCCCCGGTAGCTTACCTCAAAGTTTCCTTTATCCAGGTAATCGTAAACTTCACCGGTGGTGAACTTGTCTCCGGTCAGGAAGAGATTGAGCACAACCTTGCGTATCCCGTTTTCATCCCTGCCGAGATACTTAATCAATCTCGCTCTTACTCTTTCTTCCGCAGTTTGCAGTTTCGGACACCTCAGTTAATGATTGAGTTATATTGATTTATACTACTCACTATTCTTCAACTTATAAAAATGTGCGACCTCCGAGTAGGGGCGCTAAGAAACGAATACCCTATATCCTTATCGTTTATATATTTTAGGATTGCTTTTTTGAATTATTTATATAAAGTATAAATTTAATACCAATACAAGAGTTTCAGCATACTGCCTGCGGCGGTAAATAATCCACGTTTTTTGCAGATTAAAATCCTCTTATCTCAATGCTTAAGAAAGTTCGAGAATTGTAAAGTATGTTGAAGAAGTAAGAATTATTTATATGAAATTTAGATTCATATATTTGAGCATAAACGACAAAGGTATATCATATAGGAAGCGAGAATACAATAACTGGGCTATATCGCAGTACTCCGGAGTCGTTTCCCCTGCCAATTGAGGTCGGGCAGGAGTTTTTTCCCTATCATGCCCTTGACCCCCCTATTCAACAAATTTCCTCTAAGTAAAGAATAAAAATTTACATACTATAATATCCGGATATAGGTGGGCTGTATGCTCAATGAGAATTTGAAATTACCATTCCCTATTTCTCTCGAACATATAGCTTACCTGTGGCAACATAGTGATGTTCTTATTTTTCTTGTAGATCTGGATGATTATAATACATTCAATACATGTTACCTCAACAGGATAGAACTGGAATCTCTCGAGAGGTTACAGACCAGTCATTTTAAGAAAAGGTATATTATCTCCAGAACGGTTTTAAAACACATTCTATGCAATGTTACTGGTGAACGGTCCGTCTCCGGGATATCCACATACAAGGACAGGCATGGGAAAGTCTGCATCCGTAATCACAATGAACTGTACATTTGCATATCATATACCGAAAGTCTTGCAGCCCTTGCAATCTCAAAAGTCGAGGTAGGCATTGATATCGAGCTTGGGAAAAAATTGTCTCTTAAAAGTAATTTGAAAAATCTGTGTACGAAATCTTCATGCACGGATGAACCCGCAAGTGAAACCGACCTTTTAAAAACATGGACTTTGAAAGAAGCCTATTCAAAGTTTTCAAATAAAAACATGCATCTAATTTTTAATAAAGAACTGGATCTCAGCAATGTCAGCCATTCAACTTTTGTTTTAGACAACAAATATATATTCTCTGTTATAACCCACTCGGACTCGCATATTATCAATATAAATCGTCTTCATAAAATCCACTGTAACTGGGACTGAATATTTTCGATAAAATCTAAAGCTTAAAATTCTGCATCCTGTACTATCTTTTTTCGGTCTGATCTGTGGCATGTGAATACCCGGATTATATTGATGGATAAATCTACCATGCTATTTTTTCATGAGGTAGCCAAATCGTATCACCAGGATGCATCCGGGTGCATTAAATTGGTTTACTTAAATTTTCAGCTTTCGCCAGGGCTTTTGTTAACGGGGAGTGGTTCAAATTATTTATATAGTTGTATTACGTAATTACCAGTGGGGATTCACGTTATTATGGACTTAATTGTGTGTTATTCACAATCGTTGGTCCGCTAAACGAAAACAAAGGGGATAATAATACATGGAACAGATAAAGAATGATATAGTCGATTACTTGAAGGCTAATTCTTTTATGGACAACAACAGCAGCTTGAAAGATGGTGATTCTCTCACTCAGAACGGCATTATAGATTCAATTGGTCTGCTTGAACTTATGGACTATATCTGTGAGAAATATTCTATCGAGATTCCTGAAGAGATGCTCACACCGGAAAATTTTGATTCGTTGCAGGGAATCACTAATATGATAACCAAGCTGGCGAAGTGAAGAAGCATGCAAATTGATGCGTATATCACTGAGTACGCCAGAAAAACTCCTCAAAATATTGCCCTGGAAGAGGGCAAAAGCTCAATTTCCTATAGCTGCCTTGACAATGATATAAATGCCATTGCTTCACTTCTGATGGATTTTAATCATTGTCGATTTGCAATACTGGCAGAGTCAGGCGTGCAGTATATAAAGGTGCTCATGGCGGTATGTCGATCAGCTAACATCGCAATTCCTCTGCCAATAGAGTTTCCTAAATTCAGTCTTGAAAAAATACTTGATGCTGCCCATGTCAATAATATCATCGCAACCGATACGCAGTACTCAAGATTTGGAGAGCACTTTTTTGAGCGTTTTGGAACTATAATAGTTATTTCCAGTGATACTTCCGGAAAGATTTTGCGTAAGAAGCTTGAAACCGAAACGAATGATCCGGAACTGCGGCTGGTCCTTTACACTTCAGGCACGACAGGCACTCCAAAGGGGGTCATGTTAAGTGACAGAAACCTGGCAGCAAATGCCGAATCGATAATAAAGGTACTTCGGATAACCTCCAGAGATAAAGGGGCACTGGTAATATCCCCACATCACGCTTTTGGGAACTCTATAATTAACTCCCACCTGACAGCTGGCGGTTCCGTCAGGGTTGGAAATATGAACTTTATAGGCTCGGTTTTCAACCTCATAGGGTCAGGTGTATCCATATTCTATGGAGTGCCCAGTACTTACCGTATACTCCTCAGGTATCCTGATAGATTCAAAAGAGCTTTTGCAAACGTTAGAACCGCTGCCTCGGCAGGTGGTGGAATGGATCGGACTATTGTAAAAGACATAAAGGAGCTAGCTCCTGATCTGGAGATTCTACCGATGTACGGACAGACTGAAGCTACGGCAAGGCTTGCGTACCTGCCAGCAGAAGACGTGGATGAGTTCGTTGACACGATAGGAAAAGCAATTCCAGGAGTCATACTGGATGTCTTTGATTCCGAGTACAGGTCAGCAGGCCCCAATATAACGGGCGAACTGGTTGCCACGGGAGATAACATTATGCTGGGTTATCTGGACGATGAAATCGCCACTGAAAAGAGAATTATAAATGGATGGCTACATACTGGCGACCTGGCACGGAAATTGCCCAATGGGTATGTCAGACTCCTTGGACGCAAGGATGACCTGATTAAAATCGGCGATCATCGTGTTAACCCAAGAGAAATTGAGAGGAACATAGAGGAAAACAACGAAGTTTCCAGGGTTTTTGTCGTACCTGTATACCATGAGCTTATGGGGACTGCAATCAGCCTCATGGTCATACCTGCAGAAGGGACTGAAATCGAAAAGCTATTTTCATTCTGCCGAAAAAGCCTGCCAGGCTACCTGTGTCCAAGAGAAATACTATTCATTGATCATCTCCCCTTGAGCGAAAACGGGAAAATATCCAATCGATCCATCATAGAGGAATACCAACATGTCAAAGCTAGTATGTAAAAAGTGTATTCTGGATTCCGATATTCCAGGGATACAAATCAACGAGGACAGTGGTCTCTGCCACTTCTGTGAGACATATACTCCCCTTACTCCACAGGAAAAGGATGAGTATCTGGCTAGAATTGAAGAACTTTTTGAACAATATGGGGGAAAGGGCGACTACGATGTAATTTATGCACTTTCCGGTGGGAAAGACTCGTCGTACACGCTTTACAAGCTCAAAAAAGACTATCCTTTCCTCAAGATACTGGCTGTGCAGTTCGATAATGGGTTCACTTCCGAAGGTGCAATTAAAAACGCAAAAAAAATGTGTGAGATTACAGGCTGTGATTATTTCCAATTGACAATGGAAAAGGAAATACTCTACGATATATTCAAAAAAGCAGCAGTATCCTGCGATGCGTTTCCGAAGTTTGCCAAATATCGAGCCAGTGATATATGCAACGTTTGCATCACTATCATCAAACAAAAGTTAATAGAGCAGGCCATTATTAAAAAAGCACCTTTTATTGTATTTGCTTTTACAGCCGGACAGTCTCCTAATCCCATAATTAATCTATCAGCCAATTTTATCCATTGGTCCAGAAACTTATTTGAGAAACAGCTTCAAAAAATAGGCATCGACGATAAAGATGAACTCTTCCTCCTGAAAAAAGAGGTTCTTACAAATATAGGTGAGAATGTTCCGAGTATCCTGCATCCTCTGTGCCTGTGGGATTATAGTGAAGGTAAAATACTTGAGACCCTGCTGGAAATCGGGTGGGAGCCTCCAGGAATCAATGACAGTAACTCAACCAACTGTACATTAAATTCCTTTGCCTGTTACAACCATCTGGAAAAGTACGGCTTCCACCCTTATGCCTTCGATGTGGCAGGGCTTGTTCGAAGCGGGGAGATGCCGAGGGACGAAGGCTTTGAAAAAATTAACCCGGAACTGTCACAACCATTGATAGACGAAGCTGCAAGAAAGCTTAAACTGGAATTAAAAAGCTCACAAAAAATACCTGTTAAAATCTGAGATAGGCAGTCTAATTACAACAATCAGGTTACAACAGTCTAATTATTCCAGGGGGAAATACTATGCAGATAGCAGAAGAACTGAGTGTAAATATAATAGAAGAACTCAATGGAGACATTGGAAATATAGCTTTAAAGCTCAGGAGTTTTATTAGAGATCAAATAACGGGTTTTAAGAAAAAAGGAGTGGTTATAGGGGTTTCAGGGGGAATTGACTCCGCGGTAGCACTCACCCTGTGCGTACAGGAGCTTGGAAAAGAAAACATATATGGTCTTCTCCTTCCTGAAGAAGAATCTGCCCCTTCCAGCAAGACCCTGGGGGCAGAAATCTGTGAGAGCCTTGGCGTGTCTTATGAGGAGGTGCCCATCTCTCCGATCCTGAAATCCCTTAATATCTATGATCAGAAGGAACAGATTATAAAGAAAACCTGCCCTGAGTACGATCCCGGCATACATAAGACATCACTGGTGCTGCCTGATTTTCTCAACCAGGGGCTGTTAAATGTTCCTTACATTCGGCTGATAAAAGATGGAGAAACAGTTGCTAGGCACAGGTTGAAAGCAAACGACTATCTGGAGCTCATAGGGCTGCAGAATGTCAAGCAAAGATCCAGAATGATAGTTCAGTATATGTATGCTGAAAAACTGAACTATGCAGTTTGTGGCACAACCAACAAGACAGAACTGGCTCTTGGCCAGTTTGTGAAATATGGGGACGGGGGTGTAGATCTTGAGCCTCTGGCAGACTGCTATAAAGTACAGGTCTATGCTCTGGGGAAGCTGCTCAATGTCAACGAAGAGATCATAAAACGCCCTCCAAGTGCTGACACATGGAGCCATTACACAACTGACGAAGAATTCTACTGGCGCATGCCGATTCAGATCATGGACCAGTTGCTGTATGCTCAGGAACACCAGCTGCCCCTGCAGGTAATTGAAAAGAACACAGGGCTGTCCAGAGATACTATAGAGAAAGCCCGGAGGCATATCAGTAGAGTAAAAGATACCACGGAATATGTGCGAACCGTGCCGCCGGTTTGCTATATCAACCGGTAAACTGCGACAGTGCCTGGAGGCAAAGTTATACGGGATAAAACACCGGCTAGAAACCGAAGTTGTAGGGCTTTACCTCCAGGAAAACCTGATTCTAAATTGCAGAAATCTTTCTGGCAGGCTGCTGTCACATAATGTCATCGTAATAATTATATCGTCATCGCAATAAGTATAAACTTAATCACTAACCCGAAAGTGTGATTATGAATACCAAAGTCTCAATTGCTCGGTGCCAGGATTATTCGAATGCGAAAGATGCGATCAGAGAGGCGCTGAACCTGATCGGTGGGCTTGAGAAAATTATAGTACCTGGTAACCGAGTGCTTCTCAAACCCAATGTGCTTGCTATCCGATCTCCAGAGGATGCCGTCACAACCCATCCTGCAGTAGTATCCGCAATGTGTGAACTGGTTCTGGAAGTAGGAGGTATTCCGGTTATAGGTGACGGTTCAGGCATTGTAAAACCCGGGTCTACCACCACTGCACAGGCACTTAAAGCTTCAGGCATTGAAAGTGTTGCCTCCGCTTACGGGGTGGAGCTTATCAATTTTGAGACTTCGGATTTTGTTGAGGTTGATATTCCGGGTGCCAGGCAGTTCTCACACATGCACATCTCAAGAGCTGTACTCGAAGCAGATGTAGTAATCTCGCTTCCAAAGCTCAAGACCCATGAACTCACATTGTATACCGGGGCGGTCAAAAATTTCTTTGGCACAATTCCTCAGAAAAACCGAAAGCAAGCTCATTTTTTGGAAGATCGCCGTCGTTTTGGGGAAGCAATTGTCGATATATATTCTGTTGTCAAACCCCAGCTTGCAGTTATGGACGGTGTGGTCGGAATGGAAGGAAATGGCCCGGCCAATGGTACGCCTGTCTTTGCAGGCGTGATTATGGCAAGTTACGACTGCGTAGCCCTGGATATTGTAGCTTCTGAGCTTATAGGCATCGATCCTTTGAAGGTCCCTACGAATAAAGCTGCACTCGCAAGAGGATTTGGTACCAAACATCCGGACATCGTGGGGACGCCTCTGGAGAAAGTAAAGGTCGGGTTCAAAAAACCGGAAGGTGGAATCACTGCTTACATACCATCTTTTGTTATGAGAATCCTTCGAAGGCAGTTAGCTGTAAAACCCATTATTAATACTTCAAACTGTGTCCTTTGCAAAGCCTGTGTCTCGAACTGCTCGGCACATGCAATTGAAGAATCAGGCAAGGTACTCAAAATTAACGACGAAAAATGCATTCAATGTTACTGCTGCCGGGAGCTTTGCCCTAACAATGCGGTAGAAATAAAAAAATCACTGCTTCTAAAGCTTGTAACCCGAAGTAAAAGTTAAAAGAAGAGTCTTTTGGAAGTTAGTATATTTAACATACTGAAAGTTAGTATATTCAGCACACTGGAATCATGATTATTAGTTTGTTCAACAGACTATCAGTATCAGGATTAATTAAAGCATAAACTATCGGAATATATTTATCCATTAAAGCGCAATGGAAAATGAGTATAAATAATTTGAAGAAGAATGGGGGGTATTAGCATGACTACTGTAGTATCTAAAAGAGACCAAGTAACCTTTGGCGAAATTGCGGACCATTATCACAGTAATAAACTCCTGTTTGGCATGAAATATTTTAAAAACTGGATTCTGGAACAGCTTGCCTCAAGCATACCTGTTCCCTCCTGGAGGGCAAAATTGCACAGGATGCGGGGTGTAAATCTTGGGGAGAACGTATATGTCGGCTATAACGTGCTTTTTGATAGGATTCATCCCGAATTAATTACGGTGGGGGATTATGCTGAAATCGGCGATCGGTGCATACTATCTGCACATTCGAGAGGGAGTTTGACTACGAGACAGGCATATCCCAGAACTATGGCTCCCATAAACATCGGACGCGGAGTTTGTTTAAATCCTGGATGCATAATCACACAGGGTGTCGAAATCGGGGAAAACTCAATAATAGGTATCGGATCCGTAGTCAACCGCGATATCTCTCCAAATAGTCTTGCTCTGGGGTATCCTGCCAGGGTAGTCAAAAAACTTGAAGGCGTAGGTGAACTTAAAACCTGATTTTAATACCTTCAATTTTTAATTTCTTTAATTTCCAATTTCTTTACTTTTTTATTTTTCTGCTCTGTATTTTAGCTCAAAACCGTATTCACTCAGGACAAAGAGTGCCATCATTATTACGGAGCAAATTAATAAAACTGATACAAAAGACGTCATAAGGTATTGAAAGATCCCGGTTCCCCGAAAACTTACATCCATCATTGAAAATACACTGATATCTTTCTCATATAACGGGTAAAGGTACTCGCAGCCTCCTTCACTGATATCATCCAGCAATAGGTGCGAAGCAAAGGCAGCTTCAGCAAAAAGGCCAAGATACATTGCCCTGCCAGGCTCCCTGTATATAACATATCCTGTAACTATCCCGAACAGGACTGCAGGAAGGCTGAACAGAAGCGAATGTGTCGGAATCGGGCCGGCCCAGCAATGTTCCATAGTACCGTTTACGAGAAAGCTGTGAATAATCATAATATCCGGGAATAAGGAACATATACTGCCTACGAACAGCAGCGGTAGTAAATGCTTTAAGTTCTTAAGAGAAAGTTCCCCTCGAAAAAACGATCTGACAGTAGCGTAAACTGCTACCGCACTGATACAGAGTACGAAGAATAACACGTGTACGACCGGGTAGGGCATAAAAAAACACTTACTATTTTCTAAGGGTAAAGAATTTTGGATTTCAAAAATAAAATTGTTTCCATACTATTTAAAATTTTTTACAGCCCTCTCTAAGAGACACATTACCTCACATAAAAGAAATGTTATATGAAAGATTTTGATAAAATTCAAAAACGCCTTATAAACTCGCAATGGATTTCCCTTGCCCGCTCATTTGCCAGGGGACTGCTTTAAAGAGGAATTAACTCGACAAGCGGGCCGCCTTCGAATGGGTATCTTTCAATAATGATAAGCCTGGACCCGGAAGGCTCTATTTCTTCTTTAATGCTCTCTCTCAACTCTTCAAGTACCCACCAGGCTATTTCGATTTTTCCGTCTTTTATTTCAAACAATTCTGATGGGATTCCCATGCTCTGCAGGGTTTCTTCTGCAAGTTCCTGATTTCCTCCTTCAATTACCCCATATACCAGAGTGCCATCTTCCGTGATTTCGTCAAACTCTCTTGCAGTGTTCTTTGCGATTCGCTTAAACCTGTTGCGGAGCTGGACTGCATCCTTATAGGTTGAGGAACAAAAGTGAACTTTTCTACATGCCGGGAAGGCAGCCCCGGCATATTTACAGGATCCGGCAGCTGCGCTGGATGTGTCGGACTCAAGGCAAAAGCCGTTTTTCAGGAGGGCTTCGGAGTTATTATCGGAGAATTCCAGTTCATTCAGGTTAAGGAAAACTCCCATTTCTTCTGCAAAAGCTGCGACTTTTTCCGCTCCTTCAAGGGCAGGAATCTCAACTCCGGCTTCGATTCCGAGTTCCTTTGCATTTTGCAGGGCAGCTGCATACGGACTGTTTTTGAGATCTTCCCAGCATTCCTGCGGCGGGTGTAAACGGATTTCATCAAGGCCCGCATCTGCGAGCTTTTCAAGGGTCTGCCTTCCAGGAGCAAGGGAAGTATATAGATGGATATGATGCTCTTTTCCAAAAGAAGCCTTGAGCATCCGGATGTAGTGCAGGACCCTTTCGGTTTTCAGCAGGGGCTCTCCGCCTGTAATCCCTGTCCCGAGAGCACTCATAAGCTCAGCTTCTTTCAGTAAATCCTCATCATTTCTTATAGACCTTTCATTTGCAAAAACAAGGTCTTTTCCGCTCCTTTCGTCGGAAAGCGGGCAGTAAAAGCAGCTCTTAGGGCAAAGGCCTGTTACAAAGAGTACCATTTTGGCGCCTTTCTGGCAGAGCCTGCACCCTTCAGAAAGATAACTGTAAAAAGAGCCCGTTTCGTCTTCAATGAACTTTTCCATACCTGAACCTGCATATTCTTTTTTTATATATAAGGCTTGTTTTTGGGTCTTCATACTTTCAACATGAAAATAACTTTATGAAGCCGGGGTTTTCCTCAGAAACTGATATATCCATAAGGTACCAAAGATTCATTGATGACAGAAAAAACCGGGTACGTCGTGGTTTTCGGCTGTAAAAGGTGCGGAAAATGCAAAGATGTCTGTCCTGTGGGCGCAATTTACGAGGAGAACGAGCTTTCAAAGATCGACCAGGAAAAATGTAACCTTTGCATGAAATGCATAGATGAGTGCACGAACAGGTCCATTATCTATATGGAATAAGGTGTTAATATGGAAAAGGTCCCGGTTGATGTGGAAGGGCTTCCTGTTAGCATGGAAGAAACTCAGTTTGGTCTGGAAAAAATCCCGGCTCATGGGAAAATTATAGACATTACAACTCCGATCTCGCCTTTTACACGGATTTTCCCAGGAGACCCGGTACCTGCAATTGAGAGGGTCTGTACTCTTGAAAAAGAAGGCTGTGCTGTATCAAGGGTAGGTTTTGGAAGCCATACGGGCACCCATGTTGACGCCCCTTCTCACGTCCTGGAAAATGGCCTGACTGTTGACAAACTGGAGCTCAAAAGCCTGATGGGCACGGCTCTTATTCTCGATTTTTCTTCACTATCAGGTGAACTGACTGCCGATATTCTTGAAAATGCCTTAAAGAACACGGCAGCTCCTGGAAATCTACCGATTCTCCTTCTGAAAACCGACGCTTTCTCCCGAAAACAGAGAAACGCAGGTGAGATTAGTCCCCCTGGTGAAGAGTCAGGTTCTCAGAGTATGGAATCCGGGAAGGAAGAATTTGACTCTGCATACCTTGAAGAAAGCGGAGCGGCCTGGATTGTAGAAAAAGGTTTCAGGACGATTGGGATTGATGGCTTTTCCGTGGATAACCTTAGTTCTGAAACTCTACCTGCTCACCATATACTTCTTTCAGGTAACGTGAACATAGTAGAATGCCTTGAACTCGGCTCCGTAGAAGCAGGAATCTACTTCTTCCTCTGCCTTCCCCTGAAAATTGAGAGATGTGACGGCTCACCTGCAAGAGCCTTATTAATTTCCTACTTTTGATTCCTCATTTTTAATCTCCGGTTTCTGAACTCTCTGGCATCCTTCAAAAATGGGACATGGTATACCTTATCCCGTCTTGCGTGACCAGCTCGAAAAGAAACTCTCCTGAGACCGGATACTCAATTATCACTCCCTTTTTCTCAGGAGATAACGGCGTCTGAATATTTTCCTGACTTTTCGCAGGTATCCATATTCCTTCCGAATTCCGCTCCCCCTTTACAAAATGCACCGGCTTTCCTTCAAGAAATAATCTTTTTTTAACCCCATTTTTATATTGATAGATAATCGTATTGTTTTCAGGAGCCCATTCCGAGTCGCTCAATTGCCCATTGCATTCGGGATCAGGATCTACCCCGAAGCTAATGTACCTGACCGAAGCAGGGAAGGAAAATTCGAGGGTACAGATTGTTCCTTCAGGACTATGACTTTCGGCAGAGTCCCGGGCATATCCTTCCTGAATTGAAATGATTGACAGGGAGGCAGCCTCGGCCTGAGCTTTAATTTGCGCATCTTCCATAATCGGACTGGCGGTCTGCCAGGCATGGGCTACCAGGATTAGCACTGCCGCAAGCAGCCCTAGATATACTACGAGTTTAAGCGGGATAGTATCTGCAGCCGTGGTGTCGGAGGCGAGATTTCTCATACTAGAGTTAACATGCTGAAAATAATAAAAATTTTACTTAAATTTTCGACAGATTACCTTTGGACAATTACCTTTGATTAAAACCTTTAGTCAGCAGATAACCTTTGACGAACAGATTACTCTGATTAACAGATGCCCTCGGGTTAAACATATCTTCGATTAATAGACAATTTTCGAGTAGTAACTAAAAGGAAAATTTGAAGTCTAAAGAATAGACTAAAGGATAAAAATAGAAAAGATAAAGAATAGATTAGGTTAAAGGATAAACAATAGTAGTACTGAAGGATAAACGATATATAAATTGAAGGAAAGCTGAAATATATTTCAAGATCTAAATTAATAGACAAGTAAGCCAAAAGATACATAATATACTGGAGAATACTGGAGGGTTTAAAATCGAAAAAGAGGGTAATGAAAGTCTGCTCTGTATATGTTTTTCGGAAGAGCAGCTTGGCGAGATAAAGAAGTATGCAAGCATGAGTGGTATGGAAGTTGAAGAATTCATAAAGAGCGTTTGCCTGACTCACTGTCTCCAGCAAATGGAATGCCTTTACGGGCAGAAGCCAGAAGCGCCTGAAGCCGAAGAAGGCACTGGAAAACCTGAAAGCGGGATAGAAATAGAGCCAAGAAAAGTTGAATTTAAAGGCAAGAAGCCAGGCTCAACATCAAAAGATCTGCTTGATGGGCCGCTAGTTCTGGATCAGCAGTGTATTATGGATTTATTTGCAATCAAAAGAGAATTTGGTAATATTTCTAATAATAGAATCATCACTATCGCCCTGAAACTGGGTCTGAACCAGCTCAGTGTAGCCCTTGGTTTACTTAAAAGTAAACTGAAAGAATAATAAGCGCGGGAAAAGGAGGAAGGATTTGTATAATAATCCTTTCCGCGAAGCTTTTCTGAACTTACGGTTTTGTTTTACTTTCAGTTTTTACTTTCGGGTTTTACTTTCAGTTTTTACTTTCGGATTTTACTTTCAAACCTTGCTGTCAAACCTTACTGTCAGGGCTTTCAAGTTTACCCTTAAACCATTCCAGAAAGCTGTCAATGGCCCTGCGCCGGTGAGAAATCTGATTCTTTTCGGCGTCTCCGAGTTCTCCGAAGGTCGTGCCCTGGTACTCGAAAATAGGGTCGTACCCAAAACCGCCTGTGCCTCTCTCTTCGTACGCGATTTTCCCTTCAACAATACCGGGGAAAACCAGGGGTTCTTTTCCGGGCTCGCAATATCCGATAACGGTCTTAAAATAAGCTGTCCTGTCGGTTTCCCCTTCCATGAGTTTGAGCACTTTCGGGTTTCCGAGTCTATCCTCCACAAACCGAGAGTAAGGACCTGGAAAGCCGTTTAAGGTTTTTATGAAAATTCCGGAATCATCTACCATTACAGGCATGTTAAGTTTATCTGCAACATACTGAGCCCCATAGGCTGCAATGGGTTCAAGTTCATCCTCCTGAAGTTCGGGGTAGCCGTTTTTATCCTGAATTACTTCAATTCCGAAAGTCTTGAGGATATCCCTTACCTCGGCAAACTTGCCTTTATTTCCTGTAACAAATACGATCTTATGCATAGCGAGCTCTCTTTTTTATTTCTTCAACGCGCTTGAGTACATCTTCCGAATCTATAAAAGTGCTCTGGTATCCTTTTTTGAAAGCTTCGATCAGGGACTGATGGTTGCGATGTGTACTCTCAAAGGTCTGGAAAAGCACGTGGACATCTACCCCTCTGGCCTCGAGACCTTTGTCGAAATACGCAAGCCCGAAATCAAGAAGATAAAGTTTTTCGCCCGCAAGCAGGAGATTTGAGGTTGTCAGGTCCCCATGTACTATACCCGCGCTGTGAAGTTTTCCTACAAGTTCTCCCACCTTTTCGGAAAGCTCAGGAGTAATCAGGTATTTTATGGGAACCCCATCAATGTACTGCATCTTAAGCTTGAAGTCTTCCACGTCATAAATGATCGGCGTAGAAACCCCGCTGCGTCGGGCTTCAGACATCAGCCTGGCTTCCGTTCGGTTTCTTTCGGTCCTGATTCTTTCATCAATCTCTTTATGCCTGTAAGCCTTCGGGACTCTTTCTTTAATAAGTACTTTCTTTCCTTCAGGCCCGTCTTCCAGATAAACAACAGCTTCGGCCCCGTTATCCAGCATCTCTCCAATCCTGAATGAAGTTCCAGGTAAAATCTCAGGGACCTTTTTCATCTCTTCTTCCCTGATCCAGGTCACTTCCACATCATCAGTCCTGAAACTCGGGTTTACGCGGGATTCTTCAAGGGAAATAATGTTTCCTGATTTATACATCAGAAGCCCGGTATATGCGATCATTGTCCCGTTATCTCCCATGAAACGTTTTTCGGGCACATAGAACTTCGCACCTCTGGCTTCGCACATATCGTTTAGCATCTCCCGAAGCCTTGTATTTGCCCCGACTCCTCCTGCAAGCAAAACTTCTTTCTTTCCGGTGTGGGCAAGGGCTCGCTCTGCAACCTCAACAACCATTGCAAAAGCCGTTTCCTGGTAAGAGTAGCAGACATCTTCAAGGGGCGCTTTTTTAAGGGCTTCGCTGGCTGCCGTGGAAAGCCCGGAAAAGGAAAGGTCCATGCCTTTTATCACATAAGGAAGCGGGATATACCGGTTTGCGCTCTTTGCGTATGCCTCGATCTTTGGCCCGCCTGGGTGCGGCAGTCCAGCGCCCCTTGCAAACTTATCAAGGGCATTTCCAAGCCCTATATCCAGGGTCTCCCCAAAGACTCTGTACCGCCCTCCCATATAGGAAATAACCTGGGAATTGGCCCCGCTTACGTAAAGCACGACAGGATCCTTTGCAGGCGTTCTCCAGATCCCGATTTCGATATGGGCAATGCAGTGGTTGACCCCTATCAGGGGAACGCTCAGGGATATGGAAAGCATTCTGGCTGCCGTTGCAACTGTTCTCAGGCACGGCCCAAGCCCGGGCCCCTGGGAAAAAGCTATTCTGTCAAGCTCGGAAGGCTCGACTCCCTTTTCTTTTGCCTCGGCAAGCAGTCTTTTTATGACGCTGGCTGCATACTTTGCATGGTGCTGGGCGGCTTCCCTGGGGTGGATCCCTCCGGTTTCGGGTTTGTAGGTCTCTGTGACCTCGGCAATAATCTCGGTCTCGGTCACGATTGCGGCACTCAGGTTCCAGGCAGTGCCCTCGATTCCAAGGATGAACGTGTTTTTCAAGGCTTACGGTCTCCTTCCAGTCCTTTTTGCTGTCACTGCCTCCGATAATACAGGAGAGAACTTATATACATTTGCTTTCCGGAATACCGAATGGATTTTTCAAACTTTTCTTTCTCAGGCCTTAAAAATTTCCAAGGTTTCGCACGCTTTCTTCCATGGGTTCGGGAGAGAACAGGTTTCTTTCAAGCCTCTCACCAAACTCCTCAAGTATGGATGCAGGAATATCGACATCAGGAGGTGGAGGAGTAAGAGTTTCAAGTTCAGGCTCTTCTTTAGGCCTGCCATGCCTGAATCCGGGAAGGAACACGACAGAAACCAGGAACAGGATAAAGGCTGCGTACTCTCTTCCGTAAATTGGCCATGAAACATAACCTGTGAGATAAAAAATATAATTTACATAGGATGCGGGCCAGGAGATAATTGGAAGGGATGACGCTGCCGGATGGGACAGCAGAAGGCTGAATATAAAAAGGAAAATGAGCCCGAAACTCATCTTTTTGAGCAGGCTGTTTGTCTTCGCATCGAGCCACCATTCCCACAAGGCAGGTTTCAGGGGGCCGGCACGAATATTTTTAAGGAGCAGGGCTGCAGGCTTTTTTACCTCAGCCTGGGTTTCAAGTCTCAGGCATTCCTCAAGCCTATCGGCAGCTTTCTGGAAGTAACGGGCCCTGCAGTAAAAAAGGCCCAGGAAATAAAGGGCATAAGCTTTCAGTTCATTATCTTCGGATCTCTGCCAGATAGCTTCTTTTTCAAGCTTTCCTGCGGCTGCAAGGAGCATGTATCTGAAACGTGCACTATTTTCCTCAAGAGAGGCTTCTGCATACATATACCTCGCGTACGCATCCCAGAGCAGCAATCTCCGATCTTCCGTATCCAGGGCGAGGGCACGCCTGAATGACTCAAGTGCGTCCTCACATGCCTGTTCCTCAAGCTCTACTCTCCCTTTCAGGTTCCTTGAGAATGCGTTATCAGGGGCTTCTGATATCGAGGCTTCGAGCTCTTTTAATGCACCTCTGCTGTTCCCAAGCCTGAAATAAAGCTCTGCAAGCCCGTTTCTAGCGTGAAAATTTTTCGGGTTTGAATCGATTGCTTTCCTGTATGCCTTGAGAGCTCTTTCGAAATCTTCCAGCCTGAAACAGGCGAAACCCAGCAGGCAGGCAGGCAAATCCGAGTTTATTTCATCTACTGTTAGCTTTTCGAGAACTGCAACAGCTTTCTCAAAATCCTGCAGCCTTATGAGGACAAAAGCTTTCATGACTGAAGCCCGGGTATTTTGGGGGTCGAGGGTAAGGATTTCATCAAAAGCTTTCAGGGCTTTCCCCCATTCTCCGCAATGCGCAAAAACAAGGCCTTCTCCGGAACATGCAATTTTCTCATCTTCTGAAAGCTTCCTTGCGCTCTCGAAAGCATCTAAGGCATCCTGATACCTGCCAAGGGCATCCAGAGCAAGCCCTTTACCACTCCTGAGAATCCCCAGCCTGGGGTTTTTTCCAGCAAGGTTGAAAATTCCGGAGTCTTTGTCCTTCTTTGTGGATTTTTCTGTCCCTGAAGCCGTATTAACAGCCTCTTCTGCATCCTCGAGAGTTTCCAGGGCCTCTTCATATTTTCTCAGGCAGATGAGAGTAATTCCTTTACAAATCTGCGGAAAAGAGCTTTCAGAGTCCCTTTTCGCGGCATTGTCAAAAGCTTTAAAGGCTTCCTTATACTCTCCAAGCTCGGCAAAAGCAAACCCCCGGTATTTCCAGTTCTCATCCCCGATTTCTCCTTCAGGAAATCCCCCTGATAGTTCCAGATATTTTTTAAAAGCTGTCTGGAGCTGGCTTTCAAGAATCTCTTCAAAGTCTTTTTCCTGATTTTTGAGCCGGGAAAGCGCAACTCCCCGGTTATAGCGGGCAGGCAGGCTTTCATAGTCAAGTTCAAGGAGCGTCTCATAAGCCTCGAGCGCTTCCCTGTATTTTCCAAGTTTACAGAGCGCGTTTCCCTTTCCGTTCCACGCAAAAAGGTTTTCGGGATCAAACCTGAGAGCTTCCCCGAAGATCTCAAGAGCCCTGGAATACTCTTCAAGCTTATAATATACTTCTCCAAGCCCGCTTAAAATACTGCTATTTTCAGCTCCGAAAGAAAGGGCCCTTTCGTAAGCCTGAAAAGCTTCGTAAGTTTTCCCCAGGGCCAGTAGACAGTTGCCTGCCCCTCCCAATCCCTCCGGACTTGAAGGGTCGGCTTCGATAGCTTCCTTGAAAGTGCCAAGGGACTCCTGATATCTTCCAAGAGTCAATAGAGCTTTTCCTTTGCCTATTTTTGCTTCTATAAGAGAGTTGTCCAGTTCAAGTGCACTTTCAAATGCCTCAAGAGCTTCCCGGCACCTGTCCAGTCCTCCTAGAAGCCTGCCTCTTTCGAGCCTATTTTTTGCGTTTCCGGGCTCAAGGATAAGGCTTTTTTCAAAAGCGGAAAGAGCCTCCTCCTTCCTTCCCATGCCTTCAAGAATTCTGCCCTGGATTTCCCAGCCAGCAGCAGATGCAGGTTCGAGTTCCAGAGCTTTCTCGCACGCTCTCAAAGCTTCCCTCCTTCTCCCCAGGGCAAGGTATGCTTTTGCCTCACCTTCCCATGCCCCCGAATGCGAAGGTTCCAGCACCAGGGTTTTTCCGTAAGCCTCAAGAGCCTCCTCATTTTTCCCAAGTACAGACAGGGCTGTTCCCCTGTAATACCAGGCCTTCAGGTTTTCGGGATTGAACTCGGCAGCTCTGGTAAAAGCCTGCAGGGCTTCTTCGTTTCGTGAGAGCTGTTTTAAAGCAAGTCCGCTGTAATACAGCGCACCTGCGTGCTCCTCATCTCTTGCAAGCACGCGCTCAAAAGCCTCAAGTGCCTGTTCAGGCAGGTTCAGGTATCCGAAGGTAAGTCCCTTAAGGTAACGGGCAGGCACATTATCAGGGTCGAAATCAAGAGCCCTGTCAAAAGCCTGCAGAGCCTCTTCCGGCCGGTCCAGGTAACGAAGTATATTTCCCCTGTACTGCCACGCAATACTATCCTCTGGGTTTATCTCAAGTACGGCATTGAAAGCCTCAAGCGCCCTTTCAAAATTTTTCTCTGACCCTATCTGGTTTTTCAGGTTCAAAAGAGCAAGGGCTTTACTGTACCAGGCTCTGGCATAAAGAGAATTCATAGGCCCTCGGAGATCTTTAGATAAAATTTAGTTAATTTAAAATTCATTTAATTATATATGATGCCTATTATAAATACGGGCACAGAAGATAGTTACTGATTTAACTTTCAGATTGCCGGCTCCTTTAAAATCAAGTGCTGGCAGTTTATAGTGAAAAAGGACTTTAATGGAATAAAAAAGAAATGGAAAGTTGAGAACAGATAGAAAACTAAAATTAAGTAGAAAATTAAAGGACGGGTGAAAAATAAGAACAAGCAGAAATTAAAGCAAATTAAAAAATTTATAATTCTTTCTTTTCCGTCGGCAACCTGATAATTAATCTGACATTTTTTAAGTTCAGGTTCCTGATGATAAAAGGTTTTTGCCTGAATCCTTCTATTTCCAGGCTTTCTATGTGCGCGTCCTTTATTGTGATAATCAATGTTCTCTCGTTTTCTTCAGGTGGCATGTTTTACTCCTCTTCTTGCCAGAATGTATTTCCTCATATTTCGGTTTTTAACCCGGACTACAGTTTCGAACAGGTACTTCCGTAGCTCTCACTTATTTTATCGTTTAACCGCCGCTATCACGGAAAAGTTCACTGAAGGTTTTATAGTAACGGAAAATACTGAAAGCACGTAACAATTATTCCGTTTTCTCCTTTCCTCCGCGTCTTCCGCGCTTTCAGTAGTTTAACTTTTCACCTGAGATTCGTAAAGAAGACAACGGAATTCATTATAAATATAATATTCTGGAAATAAACTGTTTTCTGTCTGATAATCCAGTTCTGAGAACCAGGCTTTTGTTTTTCCTGTTTTTCTCGGCCCCTGTGATTTAAAAGATTTATGGAAAACTTTAGTGAGATAATAATGAGAGAAGGGCTATAGTTTATTCTAAAACTACAAAAAAGCTTGAAAACTCTTTATCCGAAAGAAAAAGTGTCAAAGGGATAGAAAGTAGCGAAAGAAATAGCGATTGAAAGTAGTGAAAGAAACAAAGATTTAGTGAAAGAAATAGCGATTGAAAGTAATGAAAGAAACAAAGATTTAGTGAAAGGAATGGGAAGTAAGTTTAAATGAACCACAGGAAACTTCCTGCGGTTCGGGTTGAAAAAGAGTCAGATCAATTCTTGAAGCGGATTACTTCTTGAACTCGGTGTAGCCGCACTTTCCGCAGGCGAGACGGTTTCTGTGATCGGCGAGGAATGTACCTGGTCCGCATCTGGGACAGAACTGTTTGAGTCTGGTTACGGAGTCGCCCTGGACTTTATAATAATCTTTTACTGTCATTTGTATACACCTCGCTTAAGCCTCTTCTCCCTCGGTCTCGGTTCCCGGGATAGCGTTTCTCTTCAGGACATAGCCCAGTTCTACCTGTTTCATGCGGTCCGCATCTTCGTAGAGTTTGGCATAGCCCTTGCCTTCCTGCATACCGTATTCGGTTTTGATTCTCTGGATTACCAGCAGTTCAAGAGGGGCATTCAGCATTGCAGCGAGTTTATTCCTGATGTCACTTCTGGAAGGAGTCGAACCTTCATATTTCACAATGAAATCCAGTTCCCTTCGGTTTAAAAGTGCATTTTTCCTGTCTTTAAGAATTCTTATGTCCATCTAAAATTCTCCGTATCTTATCCAATTCGTAATTTTGATTTTTGCTGATGAGTTTCTCAAAGAGAGCTCTTATCTCCCCTTTTTTTTCTTCAGTGACCTTAACAAAGACCACGCCTTCATCGGGCTGTCCGTACAGGACTACAGCACCCAGAGGGGCAAGAAGAATTACAGGGAGGGTTGCCAGATCCTCTTCTCCCCTTACAAAGATCCTGAGAGGCTTTTCAGAAGCAAAAGCTTCACAAAGGGTTTTAATTAACTCATCGGTAATAATTCCTGCAGGATTGTCCACAGACACTTCGTCATAAACCTTGTCCATATTCCGGGCTGACATATCACTGGAAACCGGCTTCCTTTTGGTGCGGTTATCCACAATACAGATATCCGGAATAATCCCGGCCTCGAGCAGGTGGAAGGTAGTAACATCCCCTACGGATATAAGTTTTGTGGGGCTTCCAAGCTCTCCTGCAAGTTTCTCTATGGTGTCCCTGCCCTTGCCCCTGTAAAGCATACCCAGGGGTTTCTTCATAAGTGGACGAAGTTCTCTTGGAAGCTCAATATGAACACTCAAATCAGCGCACCTTCAGAGCAAATTTATCCGGAATGTCAACTCCCAGTTTTTTTGCTATTTCCGAACGTTCAGCGTCCAGGATAATTACAAGCCCGCTCCATTCCTCTGCAAGGTCCGAAGTCCCGCAAATCATGCAGGTTTGTCCTTCCAGGACCCTCATGCAGTGTCTACACACTCTTTCTGCCATACAAACCCTCTTCCTTTTCAGGCGGTTCCTTCAGGGACAGCTTCATGAGGCTGCTTCTTTTTGCGGGCCTCTTCGAGCCATTGCAGCTTTCCAAGAGCAGTCTGACGCATTGTAAGTCCGATTTTACTTTCTTTAGGCTCCCGCTCGTTGATACTTACCGCGACAACCCTGGCTCTTACATGGTCACCTTCGGCAATGGCTTTGCCTCCATTCTTTGTCACAAGCCTTGCGTTCTTGGCGTCGTATGAAATAAAATCATCCGTAATCTGGCTGACGTGAAGCAATCCGTCCATTGGTCCCATCCCTACGAAAACTCCGAAACCAACGGCCTCAACAACTTCGCCCTCAATAATCTCCTGGAGCTCGGGCACAAACATTATTGCTTCGAATGTCACATCATAATAAACTGCCCCGTCTCCTACGAGGATATGCCCTTCCCCGATCTCGGAGATCTTGCAAACCGCGACAAGGGAACCGAGTTTTTTGTCAACCTGCCCCTCGAGTTTTTCTCTTAACGCGTCTTTAACAGTAGGCATCACCTCTTTCCCTAAAAGGGTAGGAGGGATACGGACCGTATCAACGAGTTTCATCATTTTATACATCTGCTAATCACCCGTAACACAATCAATTCAATGCTGCCCGGTAAAATAATGTAGTTCTTTCAGACAAGGTCCAGCCTGTTTTTCTGGCGCAGGGATATGGTCTGGATCCCTTCTTCGGCAAGCCTGCGCTTCAACCCTATATCGTTTGTCAGAACAGCTGCTCCCATTTCCTTTGCCAGCCTGAGAATTACATCATCCGCAGGTCCTGTTGCAGCAGTCATACGCTCGCACCTGTCCATCATGGATCTGGCGACCTTTGCAGCTATTCTGTTCGAACCTTTTTCCCGCTTTATGAGTTTTTCTATCTCGAATACTACAGCCTCAGGCACAAAAAATTCGTCAAATCCCAGCCTTTTCAGTTCTTCGAAAATATCCACTCCGAACTGGACCGGGATCATGAACCCGTTAGTATCGATTATAACTTTCAACTTTTAATTACCCCTACTCCAATGAGCCGCCAGCGAGAATCAATTCTCCTGCTGATAGCAACCCTTGAACCTATGGCTGCGCTGATCGGGCGCTTAAGGGCCACCTGCGCTTCATTTTTCCTGGCACTTGTAACCACTCCGACTGTGGTTGCAGTTCCTATATTGAGCATAAGGGGTTCACTGGTCTTGATTTCGTTGATTTTTTCTTCCCTTGTGACTCCCACTACCCTCTCGAGCAGGTGTAATTCCATAACGAACTGGTGCCTGGTGTCAGGAAGGGTGCCGGGTGTGCCTGCAATCTGTCCTGTTAAAGAGTCGCCTTTTGTCAGGGTAGGGTCAAGATATGTTCCGACAGCGAGAAGGCCTCCTGGAGTTGCTTCTTCTACTTTTGTCGCGCCTGCAAAGATAGACGAAACTATTGTCAGAATCGGAATCCATCTTGTAGTGCCTTCGGTCGTAACCTTAATTCCTGGCCTTATTTCCAGCTCGTCTCCGGGGTGAAGGACTCCTTCGGTCAGGGTGCCTCCGATAACTCCTCCGCGGATCTCGTCGATTGAAGCCCCTGGCCTGTTAATGTCAAAAGAACGCGCAATCAACATGCTGGCAGGCTTGTCAACTTTGTGGACCGGAGTGGGAATCTCGGTTTCCAGAGCATCTATAAGGATATCGATATTAATGTTCTGCTGGGCGGAAATCGGGATTACAGGTGCGTTTTCTGCGACCGTGCCTTTAACAAATTCTTTTATCTGGTGATAGTTCTCGATAATGCGCTCTCTGGGTACAAGGTCGATCTTATTTTGCACGATTACAATATTCTTAATCCCTATGATATCCAGGGCCATAAGGTGTTCTTTTGTCTGGGGCTGCGGGCAGTCCTCGTTTGCGGCAATTACCAGCACTGCCCCGTCCATAATCGCGGCACCTGAAAGCATAGTCGCCATCAGGGTTTCGTGCCCGGGGGCATCTACAAAGGACACAATCCTGTGTTCTTCCGTCTTTTCTCCGCAGTTAGGGCAGGTCTTTTCTACAGTGTAACATTGGGGAGAAGGGCATTTTGGGCATTTCATGAATGGGGAGTCTGCATACCCCAGTCTGATAGAAATCCCTCTTTTTACTTCCTCACTATGCGTATCTGTCCAGACGCCTGATAAGGCTTTAACAAGTGTAGTTTTTCCATGGTCGACATGGCCTACCATGCCGATATTAACACAAGGCTGACTCAAGTTGTAATTTCCTCCAGTAAAGTGAAGTGATCTTATATAAGGCAGGTCTTTATCCTAAACCTGTACCATAAAAATTTTGAATTACTTTTTCCAGTGGGTCCGAAGCTTCCAACCCTGAACTCATCTGGCCTGTAATTTAAATGTAATTTGTAAATTAAGGCGGGATTTTCAGGCCGGAATTATTCCCCTACCCAATCCGATTCCGGATCTACGCAACCGGAAACCCGCGCAAGTCTATCATTAAATTTTTTATCGCAGTTTAAAGCTTGCAGATTCAGGCGATATTTTTAAAGTTTACGGTATCCTGCATAATTCATATCTACTAATGCTGGAAAGCCTTAATAAATTTATGTGACGATAGCGTCAAGCTTCTCCAGTTCCAGGGCACGCCTGATCTCAAAGGCCAGCCTTCTTCCGGTACTCATTGGTCTTCTCCAGAGCGAGTTGCCGTAAGAATGGCCTACTGACATATGTACATTGGTCCCGCCGCCTACTCTTGGGGCGACATCATAGATATAGAAGTTAAGGTCCTTGTCAACGCAGGTCTGCAGGCAGAAAGGCCCTATTATTCCCGGAGCATAATGTTCCTGGGTAGCTTTTATATATTTTTCTCCCATTTCGAATACTTTCTCAAGAAGGGATTCGCGCAGGGTTGCGGAATTGTGCCCGCAGACCGTATATTCGGGAGTTAGCTGGTGTTCGGCAAGGGCCATTTGCTGCGGAGCAGGAAGCCTTACGTGCCCGTCAAGGCTGGTCTCAAAGCGCCAGTCAATCCCAAGAAGTTCCAGCTTGCTCATTTTCGGCTCGATCGGAGAGTAAAACATATCAAGATTGAACACAGGACCTATGATATAACGCTCGATCCTTGCTTTTTCAAGGGCTTCCTGTGTGATAACTCCCTGTTTTATGAGGGCATCGGATTTCTCCAGATATTCCCTGTAACTTGAAGCGGTAAAAAATCCCCGTTCGAGTTTTTTCACTGCATGCGGAAGCTTGACCATTACAAGTTCATTGATATCCTTTGGAGACTCTATTTTTTCCGGGAATGGGAGCCCTGCTTTTTCCAGAATCCAGTAATAGCTCTGCTGTTCACTTCGTTCCTCGCTCCGAAGAAGATTCCTGCTCCCGACAAGAGGCACTCTGAAATTCTCTTCAATCTCATCTATACTGCAGTAGGAGGTAAAGGAACGGTTAGGGATAAAAAGCACATTTTCATCAACCAGTTTCTGCTGGTTTTCGGGCAGGAGGATTTCGTTATACTTTTTGAAAACAACGGTCTCGTCGACAATCCCCCTCTTTACTTTCCCGTAAGGGTCTCTCTGGGCCCTGAAGTATTCGCTGTATGTCTTTTCCCTGCCAGCCTGGCAGACAGCCAGAGTCCTGAATTCTTCTTCAACTGCCCCATCACAGATGTCGAGTCCTGAATGAGAGGCTATTGTCCCGACCTTTATCTTATCAGCGTGGGTATAGTAACCTTCAACGATTTCTTTAATTTCTTTCCTGTCAATCATATCTGATGTTCCTTGGCTTTGGAAATAGCTCCTTTCATTAAAATGGTGATAGGTATGGTTTTTCAAGCCTGCTGCCCAGGTGAAGAGACCTTTAAGTGCAGGCCTGGTGACTATTTGCCAGGTATTATGAAATAGAGATTCTGATAGGTTTTCCCCATTAACGGCTTTACCTATTAAAACCCTTTCTAATATAAGTAATCATTTATATAATGAAAGAGGCGTCCGGAAAGAGTAGGTCAGAATAGAGTAGGCCACAGAAGGTTTAAAATCAAAAAATAGGCCGGTGGATATATAATGTCTGGACAGGATACGGCCATAAGAGGGTGGACAGCGAAAACTTAATCTCAAAAATAATAGGCTGGAAAAGATTCCAAGCTTTCTCCGGCGTTTCCGGTCTCTCATTTTCTTTCCGGTCCTGGTGATTTTTATACAAAACTCAGGATAAGAGGCGTAATAAAGGTTTCAATTACGGCTGCAACGAAAAGAAGAGGCACGATCCAGCGGAAATAAAACCCAAGCCCGTCTTTAAATTCCCTTTTGACCTGAGTAGGCTTGCCTATAAGGGCAGAAAATACCTGGTGCCCGAGCCGGAGCCCTATGCCGGCAGCAAGGAAGACCATAGGCAGTTCCAGTATCCCATGAGGGATAAGGGCAAGCAGAATAAAGAGCAGACCTCTCTCCTGGGCTACCAGGTAAGCGATTACTCCCACAAGGTATCCATTGAAAGCGATAAATACCACTGGGAGAACTCCCAGAGCCAGCCCGAGTACCAGGAAAAGCAGGCTTACAAAGGCATTGTTAAGAAAGATCGCAAACATTATAGAAAGAGGGTCCATTGTTAATAGTGACTCGAAACGGGAACTGAAGCCTTCCCTGAGGGTATCAGCCATAGAAGGGAAACTTGAAGCTGAAATATAGCCTGTAGCCAGAGCCCCGAAAAATACAAAGGCCATTATTACTGCATAAGGCCAGATAAAGCGCACGTATCCGGTAAACCCTTTTTTCGGGTCTTTTCTGCTATTGTGCCAGGTTTCTGCCGCGCTGTTCCCGGGAGGAAAATCTTTCTCCCCTGCAGCATATCCCCTATTTTCCCCTTCAGGAGTTTCTGCCTGTACTCCTGCTCTTCTTTCCTGTAAGTTATAGTCTCCCTTTCTTTCCATACCTATCCCCACCAGTAATCTTCAGCCTGCTTAATCCTGACCCAAATGCACAGGGTGCCTATCAAATGGGTTTGTCTGAGATCTCCAGCAGTCTCAGATTCCCAGCATCATCCGGACCGTGTTCCGGGTTGCGGGAGAAAGCCCAAGGATCAAAATGACCATTTTGATTAGCACTTTCAGGTTCAAGGAACGTTCGTCATCCTCAAACTGAGTGTCAAGCACGTAAAGAACCCCTATGAAGATAATAAGCTTCAATGGATACATAACCAATGCGGTGCCAGTAAGATCGATAAGATAGGAGGGCACTACATGCTTTTCAAAGTATCCAAGTTTATCTACCCCTACGTAAGTTGAAGAAGCATCCATCAGATGAGCCATCAAGATCGAAAGGTTCAGGGGATCGGTAAATATCGAGGATTTGAAATGGCGGGCAATCAGGTAGAAGGTAAAGGTCAACCCTGTTCCTGCTACGAGCACGAATACGGGAACGTACGAGGCTACCATATTCTCAAAATACAGTAGGGTAGCGAGGTTTATGAAAAACCATCCGAGTCCGAAGCTTGCAAAGGTGAGATGAAAATCCTTTACCAGCCCCGCTTTCTGCAGCCGGATGGAAATCCAGAGGCAGCCTACGGTTATCGCAAAAACCAAAAAGTAAATATTGGGAGTTATGAGAAGGTAACTGAATGGCGGGTGGAAGATACCTGCAGGAGAATCTTCAAGTACGCGCAGGGAAGAACCCGCAAGTACAAAAGGAAGGACAGACGCAATAAAGCGCGGGGTGAGTTTTACCTCAAGCTTTTCGAGCAGCCTGAATATCCCGAATATACAAATGCCCAGTACCATTGCCCAGGTAAAAGTATTTACAGCATTATACCCCTCATCGCCTCTTATGGGGTCAAGATAATAGGTATTAATAAACTGTGATATTTTATCTATTGAAAAACTCATCTTATCACTCATTCAAAATGGCAATATCCTAATACGATTAATACTTACTGTATTGGGCGAACTTACTCCCTTAATCAAGAAAGTAGTATTCCTCTCCAGTGCGCGGTGTTCGTTTTAATGACAGATATTTCTTTCCGGAAGGTTTTATCCCAATAAGGGCTAACAGTATTATAAAGATTAAGCTTAATATATTACTTCATTTTTATAATTGTCTATATAACCCTGACGTTATATTTATACACAATACAATAATGCAGATATTAATAATGCAGATATGGAATTTGTAGTGATGTGAATATATAAATTATAATGATATAAACATGGAAATGACCTTAAATAAGTTCTTAATAAAAGAATTGTGATAAACCAATTCCAGAGCAAAATCAACGCTGGAACAAAATCAACGCTGGAATAAATCAATCCTCAAAAATGTACTGAAATTGATAAAGAATTAAGTTAATTAATTAAGTTAACATATTAAATTATGTACCTGATATGCCGTAGTCTGCTGATAATTGGAAATCTGTGGCTTCGTATGTATACTCGGGTTTATAATAGCCAATTTACCATCTATCGTGATCGAATACTGATGCAGGTATGAAATGACCATTGACAAAAACAGCGCAAAATGGATGCAGCTTCCCAGAGATGTGCTTATCGGGCATGGCGTGCTTGAGGAAGTCGGATATGTCTGCAGGGACCTGAAACTGAAAGGAAATGCGCTGATAATAACCGGAAGTACTACAAAGGATATTGCAGGCAAGAGAGTCAGTAACCTCCTTGAGAGTGCAGGCAGTAGCGCGGAAACGGTTCTAACATGCAAAGCTACTATGGAAGAAGTTGAAAAAATCATGGAAAAGGCCCTTGAAGTAGAGGCGAATTTCCTCCTTGGGGTTGGAAGCGGCAGGTCTATTGACCTTGCGAAACTTGCTTCGACCCGGCTTGAGCTTCCTTTTATCAGTGTGCCGACTGCAGCTTCCCATGATGGCATTGCATCTTCCCGTGCCTCAATTGTGGATAATGGGAGAAGTACGTCTGCACAGGCTCAGGCTCCGATTGCCGTTATTGCAGACACGGAGATTATTTCAGCAGCTCCTTTCCGCTTCCTTGCAGCTGGCTGCGGAGACATAATTTCCAATTACACGGCAGTGCTGGACTGGGAGCTTGCAAGCAGGATCAGGAACGAATATTTCGGGGAATATGCTGCAGCGATCTCCCGTATGGCTGCCCGGGTCATTATAGATTATGCAGATTCGATCAAGCCCGAGCACGAGATATCGGCAAGGCTTGTGGTAAAGGCTCTTGTATCGAACGGGATTGCAATGAGCATTGCAGGCTCTTCAAGACCTGCCTCAGGCTCGGAGCATATGTTCAGCCACGCTCTTGACAGGATAGCCCCAAAACCCGCGCTTCACGGGGAACAATGTGGGGTTGGCACAATTATGATGATGTACCTCCACGGGGGAAACTGGCAGGAAATCAGGGACGCTTTAAAAAAAATAGGGGCTCCTGTAACTGCCGAAGAGCTGGGTATAGAAGATAAATATATAATCGAAGCCCTGTTACATGCACATAGTATCCGCCCTGAACGTTATACAATTCTTGGGAGCGGTCTTACCCCTTCGGCTGCCGAGAAAGTTGCAAGAATCACAAAAGTCATAAGTTGAAAAGTTATTCTTATTCAGGCTATAATCGAGGATCGGTGTCCGTTCAAAGTGCAGGAACTTAAAGCCATGATTCTATTCTGGAATCCAGCAGCTCAAACCCTGTTAAAGGGAATCCGGTTAATCCGAAGCCACATAATTCCTGACCAAAATAATCACTTAATTTCTAATTAAAGTATTATCCAAATCAAACCCGATATCGAAATTCAAATTATCTCGGGATAAGCTCCAGGTACCCTGATAAACGGGGTACGACCTCGAAAACATAAGCGTTGAGCCGCAACCGTTGCGCCGGTTGATCACGCCGTCACCAGGGATTTTCGATCAAACCTTTTCACAAAAGGTTTGCGTTGCGCGGTTTGATCACGCCGCTGAGAGGGATTTTCGATCAAGCCTTTTTTAAAAAGGCTTGGGGCAAAGGCCCGAAGACAACAATATGGATGAGTTATATATGACAGAAAGCGATACCAAAATAACACTTATCGGATCACGGCTTGCAAGGGAAGGGCTGGAATTCATATTTAAAGGTGAAATGCCCGAATGCAAGAAATGCCGGCTGAAGAACACCTGCCTTAACCTTGAACCCGGACGCAGGTACAGAGTCGAGAGAATAAGAAGCAACGACATCCACGAATGTTTCCTTCATGATAGCGGTGTACTTGCCGTAGATGTCAGCAGGGCTCCTATCCTGACCACAGTGGAATCAAGAAAGGCAGTTGACGGGGCAAAAATAATGTATGAGCCTCCAAAGTGCGGCAAGAGGGAGTGTGGGGTATATGAGATATGCCACCCTGAAGGGCTTTCAAAAGGCGATAAATGCAAAATTGTAGAGGTTCTCGAAAGCCTTGATTCCAGGTGCGAAGCCAACTATTCACTGAAAAAGGTGAAATTGTCCTGGTGAATGTAAACAAACACATTTTAGTAATAGTAAGATTGATTATCAATAAATAAAAAAGGTTAGAAGCGGTGTTATAAGTGCCTGAACAAGAAATGAACCAGGTCCCCCCCTATGAATTTTATACCCAAAAGCGCTGGGAAAACTGGCTCGGACGGGCAAGAGAGAGCGGTTTCCAGATAAAGGAGTCGGAAGAAGAAGCCGGAAAGGAGAGTGCCATATTCGTAAATATGGTCGATGATGTTATCCTTGCCTGCCTGAAAGTAACTGCACGCTTTGATAAGGGTATGCTATCCAGAGAAAAAGCTCTGGAGATCCTGGCTGAGATCCGGGACATCGTACTTTCCGAGGTTGAGCCAATTTCCGAAGACGTCGACCTTATGATAGAATCGATCCAGACCTCTCTTATGGGGGCCCTTGTCGCCTTCGAGTCCTATGTTATTGGCGACTACGATGAGGGAGCCGACATTGCAGTGCTTGCAAAATCAGCTATTGAAGCTGAGGAATCGGACAACCTTGAGCTTGCCCTTGACTATACTGCACACTGCGGTGCGCTCGTGCTGAAAGGAAAAAGCCTGCCTGAAGAAGTTATGGCCGACCTCCCCTACGGCATTGTTGCAGAATGGCTTGACGGAATTGATTCCATCTCGGCTGCAATGGTAGGAAGCGACAGCTACAAGGAATTTGACGAAGGAGACGAAGAGGACGCCGTTTAAAAGGTTCCTCTGCAATCAAAGGATTTCCCTTTTCAAATTTTATGGAATGCGGAAATCCTTTGAAAACTTATTTAGGTTAAACCCTGGTCCGAACGTCGAATATTTAGCTCAAAAAAGAATTTAAAAATTAAATAAAAATTGGGTGTTACGAAATAGTAAAAAATTTAGTTAAAGAGCTTGTTTCAAAACTACTTCCAGACCCTTTAAACCAATATTTTGGAGTAGATAACCAACATCAATAAAGCTAAATGGAATATCTGTGTTTAGCCAAAACCATTAGTAACCGGAGTTT
>NZ_JBNAKP010000018.1:0-10371 GCF_049706645.1 Methanosarcina sp.
TACGCGGTTGAACTGAAAAACAGCAACAGTAAAACTTAACTGTCTAAATCTCAAGAATTATGATGGGGCCACATGTACTTGATTTCATTCCTCAACCGCGTAAGTCCTATTATATACTAAAAGAGAAAAGAGAAGAAAAATGACCTGTTACATAGCAGATTCAGCAGTTTTTATAATGGGTAACTGCGACCTGGACAGTTCCCTGATAATTACCGTCCCTTCGGTTGCGGATGAATTGAAAAGCAGGGACGCAGAGCTTCGTTTTGACCTTGCAAAAGAAGGGGGGTTACGTGTGGAATGGCCAGATCCCGAAATGGTAAAAGAAGTCCGAAAAATGGCTGAGCATACCCGGGACTCCGAAGAACTCTCAAAAACGGATCTCGAAATCCTTGCAAAAGCTCTTGAATACAGGGACAGGGGCATATTGCTTACGGACGATTATGCAGTCCAGAACGTTGCCGTGCAGCTTGGGATCCAGGTTAAGCCAATTGCCCAGAAGAAAATTAAGGATATTATTATCTGGCAAAAGCAGTGTATAGGCTGCAGAAAAACTTTTGACAAAGGGGATATCTGCCCTATATGCGGTTCTGCCCTTAAGAAAAAGAGGAAAAAAAGCAGAAAAGAAAAGAGTCATCTTTGAGCTGAAGAAAAAGATATAATGCTTGATAATGTAATAGTGTCTTTAATTGAGAGAATGTACATTTCAATATAGTTTTCCAGGCAGTATTCCAGGCAGTATTGTGAATAAATTTATAAAATGTGCCGAAAAATACGGCCAGATAAAAATTCAGGTGGGAATGGAGGCATGAAGAATATAGAAGATTTAATCCAGAAAGCTGTGGAACTGCAAAGCAACGGGCTTGTAACCGGCCAGATTGCCGACGAACTTAACGTTTCAAGGGAAACGGTTACCTGGCTTTTAACCCGTTCAAAAAAAGAAGTAGCAGCCCCCGCTCCGAAGGATATTTCCGTAAACTGGAGCAGTATAGGAAAAAGTGCTACGCGGCTCCACTACATCTCGCTTGCGCTCTGCGACATGGTGCTTGAGACTCTGGAAAAAACAAACGCAGAAGTCGACGTGGTTGTCGGTGTCGCCGCCAGCGGCATCCCCCTGGCAAGCATGATGGCAAATGAACTGGGAGCTGACTTTGCCCTCTATCATTCCCGTAAAGGACAGGACGTAGTCCAGCCAGGCCAGAAAGGAACAATAAGCAGGAACTTCGGAAGCGTTGCCGGCAAAAACTGTGTAATCGTGGACGACGTTATCACCACAGGTTCCACAACAATGGAAGTTATCGAGCAGCTTCGGGAAATGGGTGCAAAGCCGAGGGTTGTAGTGGTTCTTGTAGACAAGAAAGGTGCGGATATGATCGCTAACGTCCCGATCCAGTCGCTTGTAAGGATTGTGCGCGTGGACTAAAGACAAAAAAGTAAAGTGAAGAGTAACTTATTTAAATAGAACGTTTTCTGCAGGAAATGGGATACAAAGTTTGCCTTTGTATCCTTTCTAAGTCCTTCCTTTTTTACGACATATGACCATAACTATAGTGACAAGCGTCATGATAGTAAGTTTTCTGAAAATCTACTAACTCAAGAAGATGTAAAGGTTTACTTTTATCCTATATTAATTCCAGAGACAGACCTTTAATTGCAACCATTTTATGAATCAGAGATAAATATCATTTTTCAGCATAAGAAAGACAGTTATATTTTAAGAGTCTCCTTAATTTTCTCTACAGTTATTCCTCTATTATTCATTAATCCTTCAACATAGTCATCTTTATCACACCTACAAAAAACAGGAAGTTCAATTCTGAATTTCTTTACAAGTCTTCCCAATTTTGATACTGGTAAGCTTTCTAACAGTTCACGCTTTGTAACTTTTCTACCAATGTTTAATGTGCCACCTACAATTTTAATATACTCATCAATTGACATCGTTTTCATAGATTGGTTACATGAAGCACATATTGGTCTGAAATTGGAAATGTTATCACTACCACCTTTAGCACGTGCTTTATTATGACCAACATGAAAGTTTTTGTAATAAATTGTATCTCCACAGCAGTAACATTTTCCTTCATATGATTTTTTATTATACTTTTCCCAAACCAACAATCGCGTATTTTTATCGATTGGTCTTCTTTTTTCCATTAAAATCCCCTAAGATAGATTGTCATTCAACTTTTATAAGATTTTTTGTTCCAGGGTGACAGTATATGAGACAATATCATAAGGCTTAATGTACGAGGAATAAAAATAATGAGAAAAATTGAAGAGAAAGTTCATCTTTCCTGGTTAGAAAAAGGCTTTCCTAAATACCCATTGTTCTTAAAATCTTTGCAATTAAGTAATTTTAAAGTGAAGGTTTAAAAAAGATTATTAAATTACTGTTTTTAGTTATTAAAACAAATATTTTAAAACTACATAGAATTTGAAAAAAAGTATATCGGTTCTTAGGTTCGTCAAATCGCATAAAGGAAGTGAAGAAAAGAGAGGCTTATTAAAGCCCTTTAATGCTGCACCTCTGCGGCTCCTATCTTCTCGGCAAGTTTTGATAACACTTCAGTCCTCATTCCTTCTACGAACTTGATGCTGCCCACGACAAGATGTCCTCCTCCACTGACGCCTGCACCTTTCATTTCTTCCCTGAGTTCCCTGACGATTCTCGGAATGTTCATAAGCACGCCCTTGGAACGGATGACCGCAAAGTCAGGGCCGTATCCGAGGGTTACCACGGGTTTATCCGGATTCCTTTTGGTAAGTACGTCATGAACTTCTCCTGAGGTTTTTCCGGGTGGCGGGAAGGTGAATTTCTGTGCATAGTTTTCAACATCTATCACATTCATGATAGCCCCATTTGCCAGCTTATGAGACTTAACATTAAAGAGGCAGGTTTCAAGCTGTTCCTTTATCATGTTATTTGCCTGTTCGCAGAGCAGGGAAACCAGATTTTTGTGGGTTTCGTGATCCCCGAGATCCAGGATGTCGTCGATAAGACCCTTTCCACTGCTGAATTTCAGCCAGAACTGTTCATAGTCCAGGGCCAGGGCCATTTCTTTCAGCTCTTCAAGGGTATAACGGTCCGAGGCAAGAGAAATGTACCTTCCTGCCTCCGGAGCCTCTGAACGGTCCCCTACTGCCGAAACCGCCGGAAGATGTTTTATCGTATCGCTGATGTCGGGATTGATCATACGAGCAACTTCAGCACAGAGCATTCCGGCAGTAACCCCGAAATCCCCTCCAACATGCGCAGGATTTACGTGCCCTATAAGGTACTGGTCAACAATCTCATCCGGATGGTGATGGTCAATAACAAGCATATTGATTCCGTAAACTCTCGCCTGCCGCATGGAAGGGACGTCTTCTTCGGTTGATCCGTTATCTACAAGGATTACAAGCGGCATCTTCTGCCCGTGCCTGGAAAGATCTTCAAGCGCAAAGGAAATATCCCTCGTAACATCGGCAAGCTCATAAAAAGGAGCTTTGGAAGGAGCACGCTTGTAGAAATAGTATTCCGCATCCGTCCCCCCGATTTCCGTAATAAGGGGAAGGATTGCCCTCTCAATTGCAATTGCCGAGGTAATTCCGTCAGCATCGGCATGATGCCTGAGAATAATCGGGGTTGAATGGAAGATAGCTTTTTTGATTTCTTTGGCGACATGGAGCATTTTCGGTTTAAGCTTCTCCATAATCTCGCTTTCGACAAGGAAAGGAATATCCGCAGGAGACGCCTTTTCGTCAATTACCTTCTCAACCCTGCCCCGGACAGCTGCTTCCTTCTCCCCGGTAAGCAATTTCATGCTCATGACCTCGATCTGGACCTGGTCATCCCGCAGAGTCACTTCTCCGGTCATGGAAACAATCATTCCCACATCAATATGCGGATAGGACCTTTTCCCTGCACTCTCAAAGGCTGCACAGGGGACAAAGCCACCCTCATCGCCAATAGTAAAAATGGTGGGCCCGCTGGTCTGCTTTACCTGGATAACCTCTCCTTCGATTCTAATGAGCCTGCCCTTCATACTGGGGTCTATTTCAGCTGAATTCTTGAGCGGAAGCTCCTTTTCAAGCTCGATAGTTTCGTACTTTTTAAGGGTTTTTGGGATCAGGTCCAGTTTCCCTCCGGTTTTAATGCTTTTTACCAGCACGATCAAAGCATCCCCGACTTCAGGAGGAACTCCGACATTACTGGAGTGCATAAGCCCTCTTACGTGGGGGTTAAGGTCCACAAAAACCCCGAAAGAAGCTTTACTGCTTACTATCCCGTGGTAAAGTTTTCCTGCCTCCACATCCTTGAGATCGCAGGATTCGTCAAGGGCATAAACATATTGAGAACGAGCACAGGAATCGCATATTTCTTCCTCGGGATCACTGGGATTCTCAATGCGTTCTCCACAAACCTTACATGTATATATCTTCCCGAGTCCCTCGCAGGTTCCACAGGGAGTGGTTACTTCAATACTTCCGGTACCCTTACATTTCGCACATGCTGCGCCATTTTTCAAAAAATTGTCAAGATTTTTTTCTGACATTTTCATGAAATCAATTGATTTGGATTTACCTTTACCCTTACATTGAGGGCAGATCTCAGTTGAAACAACTTCATAGCCACGTCCGTGGCAGTCTGGACATTCCTTACTCATTAATATCAACACCGATGGTTCTTCCGAACCTGCGTTTTCTTGCTCTGCTGTTTGCGGCTCAGAACAAATTCCTGAACCTTATAGCGTTTATTGTTCATTTTGTTATCTCTGATTTTGTTAGCTCTGAAATACACTGATCTAACTATGCGGCCGTATCCAGGCCAGAAATCATATCATCCTGGTCCTTTCTTTCCCTGTCAACTCACTTTTTCCCGGTTTTGTATTTTCTATGTTTCAGGTATAAGTATTTTCAGAGATAACTATTTATCAGAATGAATCTCTGAACAGCCTCTTCATATTTTCATAACAATCAGGTATCTGCATGTCTGACATTTATTTATTATCTGATTTATTCTCAGATATCGCCCAAAAATCTGAAAAACCGAAGTCTTATGGAGAATCCTGGGATAGAAAGTAATAATAAGTAAGAATATAGTTTTTCAGATATTTAGAGAGTACATAGTGCAAAACTTTTGAATTATGAATGCTTACTTTACAGAAACTTTTAGTATTAATTCTCTGAACATAGAATACTTAATTATTATTAAATCTAATTTAAAGATTAATGAATAAGAGGTCACAAAAATTATGAGTGTCTTTGCCAGCCAATTTGCCAGCCCATTATATCTTCCTGTATTATTAGTTGTAATATTAATACTCTCACAATCAATAAAAATGGTTAACGAATATGAGAGAGTAGTCATCTTTAGGCTGGGCCGCCTGAGTGGTGTAAAGGGTCCCGGGATTTTCCTGATTATCCCGATTGTTGATAAAGCTATGAAAATAGATCTGAGAGTTGTTGCAATCGATGTACCCAAGCAGGCCGTAATTACCAAGGATAACGTCACGGTTGAAGTGGATGCTGTTGTTTATTATAAGGTCGTGGAACCTGGAGCTGCCATAACTCAGGTCGAAAATTATATGTTTGCAACCTCTACCCTTTCACAGACTACCCTGAGAGACGTTATGGGCCAGATGGAGCTTGATGAGCTGCTTTCGGAAAGAGAAAGTATTAACAAGCAAATTCAGGAGCTTCTGGACGCGTATACTGATCCGTGGGGAATCAAGGTTACAGGGGTTACAATCAGGGATGTCTCCCTGCCCGAAACAATGAAGCGAGCAATTGCCAAACAGGCTGAAGCCGAAAGGGAAAAACGTGCCAGAATCATCCTTGCGGAAGGAGAGTTTCAGGCTGCCCAGAAAATGAAAGAGGCCGCTTCCCTCTATGAGGGAACACCCACAGCAATCAAACTGAGGGAACTTCAAACTTTAGCCGAGATTGCGAGGGAAAAGAATCTCATAGTAGTTACACAGACCCAATCGGTTGAAACCGGAAATATAGCTGCTATATCCAGGGCTCTTTCCGAAAGAAAAGGACAATGAAGGCAGAAAGGGTTAAAAGAAGGGATGATAATTGCAAAAAAAAACTGAAGGAAAGGGATAAACAAGAAAGGACCGATAAACATGCCTGTACAAAGGGCTCCCCATTTCCTCTTTATTTTCTTCCTGTGCTTCATTTTCACAGCCGTTCTCGTACCCTCTGCGGGCGCCGGACCTCAGGAGAAAGTGCTCGTGCTGGAAATATCCGAAGCTATCACTCCGGCCTCAGACGATATTATAGCGGATGCAATAGAAAAAGCTGAAAACGAAAACTTTGAGGTTCTCGTAATCAGCCTTGATACCCCAGGAGGAGGGCTGGACGAAACCCAGGTAATCATAAGGACAATTGAGAACGCAAGTGTGCCAGTTATCGGGTATGTGCCCGAGAGCGGGAAAGCCTGGTCAGCAGGCACTCTCATCCTTATGGGAACGGATATTGCTGCAATGGCGCCCTTCACGGTTATCGGATCAGCCCAGCCCGTTCAGATGTCGGCAGAAGGAACAAAACCCATAGAAGACGAAAAAATAATAAACGCCCTTGTCAAGTTTTCGGTTGCAACGGCCAGTAAGCACGGTAGGAACGAGACATTTGCAGAAGAGGTCATAACAAAAAACAAAAATCTTGACGCGCAGGAAGCCCTGGAAACCGGAGTAATAGAATATGTAGCTTCTTCTATCCCGAACCTGCTGGCACAGACTGACGGGCAGCAGGTAAAGGGAAAAACCCTGCAAACCGAAGATGCAGGGATAGAAAATTACGAACCTCCCCTTCCTCTTTCCTTTTTAGGGCTCATCTCAAACCCGATTATTTCCTCCCTTCTTCTGACCATCGGGCTCTATGGAATAATTTTCGGAATTTCAAGCCCTGGGGTCGGGGCAGAAGTTTTAGGGATCATTTCAATCGTACTCGGATTGATAGGTACAGGTTTTGATATTAATATAGCAGCAGTCTTCCTCATCCTTGTAGGGGTAGGGCTCCTTATTCTTGAAATCAGCTCCCCCGGATTTGGTATCATGGGGCTTGCCGGGCTAATAAGCCTCACAATAGGGAGCCTGCTCCTTATACCCATGGGAAGCGAAAATATTTACACTCCAGAATTCCGCAGGCTTCTTGCCCTTACAGTTGTTGCCCCCACGATTGTTTTCGGCCTGTTCCTGGTTTTTGCAGTATATAAAGTAACCGAGATAAGAAAGAAAAAGCCGGTCATTGGAGAATTCATAGGGGAGACTGCCCAGACCATAGATCTCCTGGAGCCCGGAAAAACAGGATATGTCCGTTATAAAGGCGAATACTGGAAAGCTCGCTCGGAAAAGGAAATCAAACCGAAAGTAGAGGTCGAAATCACTGGAAAAGTAAGGGAAGTGCTCTTAGTGAAGAGAAAAATCTAATTATTCCCTATTCTTCAGCTCAATTTCTTTTTAATTTTTACTTTAATAACGGGTTACTAATTTCAGGGTTTAAGTCCAGGGCTTAACCTCATCTGAGCAATTTTCGCTAAAGCCTTTTTAAAAAGGCTTTATTTGCTTCTTATTTTTTCGAGGACTTTTTGTTTCTTTTCAATAGCTTCAAGTGCGGCTTTATCAATTGCTGCTCTCATTTCTTCAAAATCCCTGGGATTCTCTTCGCCGTGGACTTTTTTCACAGGTGTGTAGGCAGATTCCCTGAATCTCGGTACGAAGTCCCTGAGCTCGCCATTTACGAAAATTTCAGCCCCGCTCCCTTCTTCAACGCGCCCGATAACATCAATTTTAATACCTGCAGCCCTGACAGTATCAAGGATCTCATCAACATATGCAGGCGGGACAATTACGAGCAGGGCATCGAGAGAGACTCCCAGGTAATCGATTTTCAGGCGCTCAAGCATTGAAAGCACTTTGGGGTTCACAAGAGCCCTTATCTTTTCCTCTTCAAAGACAAGTTTTACACCTGCAGTTTTTGAGATTTCCTTGGCATCGCCCCGAATTCCACCATTAGTAACATCAGTCATCGAATGGACTTTTTTATGCAGCTCAGATTGCAACAGGACTTCGCAGGCCTCCAGGAAACGGATATTAATAGTTTCTTCCACAACCTCATGCATGCCGTAGTAAAGCGCAGTTGTAGAAACCGTACCCCCGCCTGCCCCTTCGGTCATAAGGATAAGGTCTCCCTCTTCTGTCCGGTTCCGCGAGGTAAGCGAAGAAGTTATGCCTACAGCCCCAACGCCTCCTGTCATGCGTTCACCTATGACCATGTCCCCGCCGATTCGAAGCGTGCTTCCCGTAATAAGAGGTATTCCGGTAAGTTCAGAGACCGTGGTTATGCCTGCAATATGGTCGAAGATCTTTGCGACATCTCCGTCGTCTGCTACGTGAATGTCGGAAAGCATTGCCAGGGGGCGGGCTCCCATAGAATACACATCACGCAGAGCTGCCCGAGCTACATGAAAGCCCGACAGAAAAGCAAAGTCGCTCAGGCGAGAGTGAATACCGTCAATAGTGACCACCAGGTAGTCTTCACCTATTTTGACAACCCCTGAGTCGTCAAGCTGGGAGCTGTCCACAACTGCGCCTGTCTTACCTATGACTTCCCCGAGTTTGGAGTGGACGTAAAAGTCCCCTGTGCCCCTGGAGCCCACTCCGAACTCTCCCATTGAAACACCTGAGAGAGTAGGGCTTAACACATCTCCTTCCACATCAAGTGTTGCTTTTGCTTCGCAAACGACCGCAGCCGCTATCTCATGAGCCCTTTCCGGGCTTATGTGCTTAATTTCAAGAATTCTTGAAGCCAGCTTTGCCTCAAGCCCTGCTTCGTTTGAAGGGTTCTCCCTGAGAGCCCGTTTTGCATAGCCTTCTATATCCATAGTAACCATCTCTTGCAGATTTTTCTGCCCTAAAAGGTGTGCAGGGCAGGATCGTTTGGCATTCAAGTATCAATCTATTGATTTCAGGTAGTCTGTTGATTTCAGACGATTTAGTAAAGTGCTATCAATCAGAAATTATTCATCCCGGGAGTCAGAATTCAATTATCCTGGGAATCAGAATTCAATTATCCGAAAAAATGAAAAAATAAACTTCAAGCACAAGGGAAAATTCCCTGATAAACCCTGTCAGCACATTTCTACGAAGTTTTTCAGAATTTTCAACCCTATAGTTCCACTTTTCTCAGGGTGGAACTGGGTGCCCATCACATTGCCTTTCGAGTTTACGACAGAAGCTGAGAAATCCAGCCCGTAATTGCAGGCTGCAAGGGTGTTTTCAGACGCTGTGTCCACGTAATAGGAATGTACGAAATATACGAAAGAGTTGTCAGGAATACCTTCAAACAGAGGGTGATCCTGCTTGATTTTAAGATTGTTCCAGCCAATGTGAGGTACCTTCAACTCGGATTTCGGAAAGCGCAGCACCTTGCCAGAAATAAGGTCAAGCCCGTCAGTCAGCTTTCCCTCCTCAGAAGAGCTCATGAGAACCTGCTGTCCGAGGCAGATCCCGAGCATCGGCTTGCCTGACCGTGCGTACTCTTCTATAATCCCTTTAATGGGGGCAAGGCACTTCATCGCATCCACAAAAGCGCCGACCCCCGGGAGGATTAAACCGTCTGCTGCAAGAATCTCCTCAGGGTCCCCGGAGATTGCGGGACTGGATCCGACGTGTTCGAGCCCCTTTTGAACACTGCGGAGGTTTCCAAGCCCGTAATCGAGAATCGCAATTCGTTTCATAGTTCTAACAAACAAAGTTAAGATAGATTAACTTTACGAGCAAGGGAAAGGACATCGGTAAAACAATTGAAGGACAGCATGAAATTAATTGAAAGAGAGAGGAAATGAGATGAAAAATAAGAGAAAAATAAGAGAAAAATAAGAGAAAAAATATAGGGGCCTGTAGATCCTTTGAGTTAAGACCTGCCAGCAGGAAGACTGTAAGAGCTGTTCTCCCTTTCAAACATCACCTTGTATTTGCCACAACGTATGCATTCATAGCGTTTTTCGAGCACTGTTGGCAAAAAACACAATGCTCCGCTTTTTCGCTTCCATTTATGCAGTCCAAAAAAACACAAGAAACTACGGTCACGGTCCGATTCGCCTGATTCATCAGAACATTCTTGAGTCAAAAAACTGTTTCTCCTCGTTTCTGATTTTTAAGGTTATTCTACAACAGTAAGAAGAGTATGGGCAAAAGAACTATATAAATATATAGTTTTGATAGAAAATATCAAGAGGTTATGTTATAGAAAGTAATACCCGATTAAAAATCAAATTGCGGGCGGCCACCCCACCCTAAAGGATGGGGTATGCTTCGGGCCGCCCGCCCGGTTACTTAGGGACAGATGATTAAGTATCCTTTAACAAGGTTTCCTTATAACATA
>NZ_JBNAKP010000019.1:0-65129 GCF_049706645.1 Methanosarcina sp.
CAAAATTGGATCTCTAAATCTCGAATTTTGAACTATCAATAGGGTTTCCTCATGGAAAATAATTCTGAAACTTTCATTAATTTAGGAAAAACCTGGTTTTGGGACGAGCTCATCAATAAAAAACTGTATTAAATGAATACAGTACTCATAGAAAACATATTCATTAGAAAAACAGTACTTATTAAAAACAGCAATCGTAAATCCAAAATACTTTTTTACCTCAATGGCTTTTGAGGGAATCCTTGAGAAGGATTCCCTTAGCTGCCATATTTAGACCGGAGAAAATTCCGTATTGTTTTTCAGGTTATTTATTTTAATTAAAGCAGCATTAAAAAAAGAATAAATTTTAAATTCTTATTTTGAAGCTGCTTTTGGCGCTTTTGGAGTGTCTACTTTCGGGACCAGTGTTTTAACAGTTTCTTTCGCACCGGTTTTTGGCCTTTCATTAGATATCGTTAGACAATCTTTCGGGCAACCAACAACGCATTCGGTGCACATAATGCATCGAAATAAATTAATTTCCCACATTTTATCAGCTTTGGTAACTGTTATTGCATCAGGGGGGCATTTCTTTTGACATATCCCGCAGAGAATACAGTTTTCAGGATTGAAAACAATCCTCCCTTTAAATTCTTTAAAAGGTTCCCTTATTTCGAAGGGGTAAAGTCTGGTAGCAGGTTTACGAGAAATGTTTGTTAGAACAAGGTTTAACATACCCATTATATCACCCTTCTTTTTATCTTTCAGTGCAGCTAATGCAGGGATCTATAGTAAGTACAACTATAGGCACATCAGCGAGTCTAACACCTGGGAGCATTAGTAACAGTGAAGGTATATTTGCAAAGGTAGGAGTTCTTATTTTAAGCCTTTCCAGGTTTTTAGTACCATTACCTTTTACGTAATATACAACTTCACCTCTGGGCTGCTCTGTTCTCATAATCGCTTCACCAGTAGGGAAGCCCTTTATGGGTGTTGCAATTTCACCATTAGGCATCTTGGAGATCGCATTCCTTATCAGCTTAATAGATTCGTATAATTCAATGATTCTTACTTTAGTTCTGGCGTAACAATCTCCATCTTTTTCAACGGCTGGCTTAAAACCGAGATCCCTATAAATGTCCCAGTCTGCTGTTTCTCTTACGTCAACAGCGTTCCCACTTCCTCTGAGTGTAGGACCAGCTGTTCCAGCCTCATATGCTAGTTGTTTTGACATTGTAGCTAATCCTACAAGTCTCTGCTTAACAGTGTAATTATTTACAAACACTTTTTCGATATCTTTAACTTGAGATTCCACTGTATCAAGCATTTTCAGAATCATATCAATATTTTCTTTAGTCAGATCTTTGGTAACTCCTCCGACTTTGGATATTGAATGTATAACTCTGTTTCCAGTGATTCTCTCCAGTACATCTAATACTGTCTCTCTGTACTTCCAGCATTCATAGAAGAGGCTTTCAAATCCAAAACCATCGGCAAACAGGCCAAGCCAGAGGAGGTGACTGTGAACTCTGTTGAGTTCACCGACTATTACTCTTATATACTCCGCCCTTTCAGGAATCTCGGCATCGAATAGTTTTTCAACTGCCTTTGTATAAGTTATACCATGGAGGGCACTGCATATTCCGCATATTCTCTCGCAAATATACGTGGTTTGATTATAGTCCTTTGTGTCTATGAATTTCTCAAGCCCTCTGTGCACGTAGCCCAGTGAGGGAAGTGCTCCAACAACAACATCGTTGTCAAGTTCAAGTTTTAACGATACTGGTTCAGGTAAAACGGGATGTTGAGGACCAAACGGTATTACGGTTGTCATGTGATTCTCCTCTCAAATTGCTTTAAGCTAAGGGAGCCTTTGGACTGTTTGGTGTCAGGTAAAGGTGGCCTTTGTAGTCTATTGCTAAACCTTCGAAAGTCAAGCCGAAGAGATCCTGGTACTCATTCTCAATTAAAAGTGCACATAGATAAATGCCTGAAACACTCTTGGGTTTCTCTCCTGGTTTCACAAAGTACCTTAGATTTTTTAATTTATTGTCTTTCTCAAAGACATATATAAAATCGTGACCTTCGTTAGCTTTCAGGCATATCATAGTAGAATATCGATAGCCATCACTTTTTAAACCCTCAACAGTTTTTAGCAGCTCTCCACTGTTCTTAATTTCTGTGGAGTCTATGGTATTCTCAAGCATTCGATGGCACCTCGCTTCCTTTCAATTTTACCTCTTTTCCTTTGATATTCCCTTTCTTCTTATTTTCAAGTATTGAAAGTGCTGCTACTACGCCGTCAAGTATGGCTTCAGGCCTTGGGCAGCATCCGGGGACATATGCATCTACCGGTATAACCTGGTCCACTCCGCCTATTACATTATAGCAGTTATGGAATATCCCGCCTGTAGATGCACAGGCGCCTACTGCTAAAACAACTTTGGGGTCAGGAATCTGGTTATAAATGTTCTTAATTACATTTACATTTTTATAATTTAGCGAGCCTGTAACCACCATTATATCAGCTTGCTTAGGAGTACCGATGTTTAAAACCCCAAACCTTTCAGCATCATATAAGGGTGTAAGACAGGCTACTACCTCAATGTCACAGCCATTGCAGCTGTTACAATTTACATGTATAATCCATGGAGATTTTGCTAAACTCATAAGTCTCCCTCTTTTTACACTAATTTGACTCCACTAAAGTACAGGAATGCTATATTTACAATGGAAATTATCAGTAAAACTGTCCAGCTTAGTTTGAGCATCCATTGCCAGTACACTCTTGCAGTAATGTTGTCTATAAGAGTTACAAAGAAGAAAGCAGCCGCAGATATAAGCACACCTATCAATGGGTTTACCGCCCAGAATACGAATATTAGTCCTGTTAAAAACACGTATTCATAGAAGTGCCCAATCTCAATGCCGGCCATACCTGGCCCTGAATATTCGGTCGTCATACCTTTAACCAGTTCCTGATGACCGTGGTGAGAGGTTGAATAGTCAAAGGGTGACTTCTTCAATTTTATATTCAGAACAACTATCATTGCTATGAATATAAGAGGCGTGTACATCAGCAGAGGGGTTGATGCGTCTACCAGCGCAGATAATTTGAAAGTTCCGGTAAGCAAGTATATGGCAAGAGCATATAATATTAAAATTGGTTCATAAGCCAGTATAGCCATAATTTCCCTTGAACTTCCTATCCTGGCGTATGGTGAACCAGTACTCATTCCACCTACTATGAGAGCTATCGAAGATACCGTGTATACAAATATTATCATCAGAATATCTGCTTTAAGCACTAACATCAAGAGGCTCAAAATTAAGAAGGCTACGTACACTACCACGTAGAAGTTTTGAGACGGGTTTACAACCAGATTGTCTTTACTGAGGAGCTTCCTGACATCATAGTATGGCTGCAAAAGGGGAGGACCGACTCTTCCCTGCAATCTTGCAGTAATTTTTCTGTCAATTCCTGCGTATAGGCAGCCAATCACAGGAGCTACAAATATAACAAGAACAGCTAATAAAATATCGTTCATGTTCATAATACTCCTCCTGCTAATGCAATTACAATGAGAATTATCGAAATTGCATATCCGAGTACTGTAAGTTTACTTTCTCCAAAGGTATTTTGAAGGTAGATGTTAGAGACACTGCTCTTATCGTAACTGCAAGTTCCGTTTCTGAACATTAATCCGTCTTTTTCCATGTTGTTTTCTCCACACATATAATAGTTAACTCTGCGAGGAGTGAACATGTTTCTGGTAGCGAAATAGATCAGAATAGCCAGAGCAAGCGCTCCGAAGATTGCTGCATAAGCAAATGCCCCTATTTCAGAGGTAAATTGTCCAGCCTGTCCTGAGATCTCAGGAGCAGCTTGAAGCAGAATTTCAACCTGAGGTTTAATGAAGTAATTGTATATTGAAAATACAAATATACTTGTAACTATAATCGCCAGTCCAAGGAATGACAGTGGGAAATACGTTTCCGGTTTTTTGTGGTGAACTGCATTCTTATCCATGCTGGATGATAAGATTGTTCCCATCCACTTAGCATAGTAAACTGTAGTGAGTGCACTTCCAAGTATAAGGAATACTATCACAATAGGGTTGCTTGAAGCAGCTTCCATTGACACCCATTTTGTAAGCAATACCCCAAAAGGAGGTAAGAGCATGGATACCATTCCCAGAGCTGCAAGACTGGTAAGAAGAGGAGCCTTATTTATTAATCCTGACATGTCCTCAATATCTCTGCTTCCTATTGTGTGTTCAATTTCACCTGTGCACAGGAACAGAAGAGCTTTTGATATGGCGTGGAACAGAATAAGCATAATCGCAGCAGCTACAGCCAGAGGCGTACCAATTCCAGCGCTTGCGATAATTAAACCCAGATTTGCAATTGTAGAGTAAGCAAGTACTCTCTTGGCATTCCTCTGGGATAAGGCTAAAGCCGAGCACATAACGAAGGTAAAGCTACCGTAAACTGCAATAGCTGTTCCGAGACTCGTGCCCGCAAAAGCCGGTACTAGTTTGACGACTAAAAACACACCTGCATTTACCATTGTGCTTGAGTGCAGTAAGGCCGAAACCGGGGTTGGAGCTACCATTGCGCCTAAGAGCCAGCTCTGGAAAGGCATCTGAGCAGATTTCGCAAAGCCTCCTATACAGAGTAAAGCAACAGGAAGGGCTACAGCGGCCATTGTTGTTGCATCAGTTCCAGCGTAAGTTCCGATTCCAGAAAGAGTACCTATATCATATGTTGCGAGCAGAATTATGCCTATAGATAGAGCAATTCCACCAACCAGGTTTAAAGCCAGAGCCCTGAAACCGTTATTTATTCCTTCTTCATCCATGTTGTATGAGATTAACACGAACGAACAAAGAGTTGTTAGTTCCCAGAAAAGAAACAGCCATCCCAGCGTGTCAGCCATTACCAGACCATTCATGGCTGCCAGGAAGAAACTCATCGTAAAGTAGAAAGTTTTTTGTCTGTTTAAATGCCTGTGTTCTTCATATTCATCCATATAACCGGTTGCGAATAATATAATCGCAGTACCGACTATATTAACAATTAATATCATGATCTGAGAAAATTGATCAATATTAAAAGAAGCACCTTCGGCATGTGGAAGACTGGTAAAAGTGTAAGCAAATACAGCTGCTGAAATTATTCCTAGCCCGAGTGTAGGCCAGTTTTTATATTTTGCTGACACACCAAGAATAAATAATATCACCAGTACTTCGAGTATAAGGACAATATTTTCTAGCATTGCGAAATTTGGTTCGCCAATCTCAACTACTCCAGTACCATCCAGTACTAAACTAACTGATAAAGCTACCCCAAGTATGAAAAAAGCCCAAGCCAGGTACTTGTATAGCGATTTGGGAAGGGCTACGAATAAAAACGAAAACAGTACGGGTACTGCAATTAATAGCATAACAGTATTTTCTATCATACAGCGTATCCTCCGATCTATAATCCTCCGATCTGTTCATTCTCTGACGTATTGGTGGAATTTATACAGTTGAAAAACAAACCAAGTACATAAGACGTTTTTATAACCCATTTTTCATATTCCCGAAAGGTTTTTATATTGATTTCCCAGTTCAACTGCCCAATTCCTGAGTATATAAGAATATGGACTAATAATCCTCAAATATTATAATATTCTTATATCAAAATTACAAGAAATAATAATATGCGAATAATGTCGATATAAATTCGACATGTTGCCAATTCTTAATTATAGCAAAGGCATATTTAAAGATAGTGATTTTCTTTTTACTTTTATATTACTCACAAGAATAATGGACAAAATAGCCCCCAGATATTGTTTTCTTCTTGTTTTATATTTTATAGTTATAAATACTACTGAATGCTAATTCATACTACCAACTGGTTCCAATATACTACCAAAGTGGTATAAATTAGCATACACAAAGCCCTATTTAAACATAATGGTTTTAGTTTATTTTTATATTGCTCCTGAGATTCATTTATTGACTAGCCTGCGAATATCACAGTTTTTTAAATTTAAAGACTAAAATAAACAATAAATAATAATATCAAATTACTACAATAATTAATATAACAAAGGGATATTTAAAGAAAGTGATTTTAACTTTATTTTTATAATAATCTTGTTATTATTCTGTATTACTTCTATTGTATCTTATATTAATCTTGCTATCTACTGTAAAAACAGGTGTAATATAATAATGGAGCATTCCTGACAGTCTATTTTCTGACAGCCTATATTATAGATACCTGGTGAATACTTATGGCAACATATTTTATAAGTTCTTCAAAACCTGAACTTATCTTTATTTTTATCCATAATTTTAACCAGGGAGAGCATTACGGGAACTTCCACAAGAACACCTACTACGGTAGCAAGGGCTGCTCCTGAATTCATCCCGAAAAGAATAAGGGCCACTGCTACAGCCAGTTCAAAGAAATTGCTCGCTCCAATGAATGTAGAGGGAGCGGCTTCCCTGTAAGGAATTTTCAGGTATTTTGCGCCTGCATACCCGATCCAGAAGATAAGATAGGTCTGCAGAACAAGAGGAAATGCAATCAGAAGAATATGCAACGGATAATTTATGATATTTTTCCCCTGAAATACAAAAATGAGGATAAGGGTAACTAAGAGGCCAAGAGGGGTTACCCATTCAATTCTCTTTATTAGCCTGTTTTCAAACCAGGTAATTCCTTTTTTCCTTATGACTACCTGCCTTGTCAGCACAGCGAGACCAAGAGGAAGTGCTACATAAAAAACGACCGAGGCGAAAATGGTCATAAGGGGCACAGGAAAATCGGTTGTAACTCCAAGGAGGAATTTTCCTAGCGGGGCAAAGAGAATCAGGATTACAAGATCGTTCACTGAAACCTGAATAAGGGCATAATTAATATTAGCTTTTGCGAGATAAGTCCAGACAAGTACCATTGCCGTACAGGGAGCAAGCCCGAGGAGAATCATACCTGCAGTGTACTGAGCCTGTAGGTCAGCAGGAATGAATGATGCAAAGATCACGTGCATGAAAAGCCATGCAATAAAAGCCATGGTAAAGGGCTTGATTACCCAGTTTACGACAAGGGTCAGAAGAAGGGGTTTAAGGTTTGCTTCAACATTGAGGATTTCCTCAAAATTTATCTTTAGCATGATGGGATACATCATAACAAGAAGCACAGCAGCTACAGGTACGGAGACATTTGCAATCTCGATTCTTCCCAGGGTATTCGCAAAGCCTGGAAAGGCATAGCCGATTACGGTTCCCAATACTATACAAACTGCAACCCAGATAGAAAGGTATTTACTGAAAAAGTCGAGTTCTCTTTCTTCTTCAAATTCGATTTTCTCTCTTTCCCCGGACATTTATTCTCCCTTCCCCGCTTCTTACTCTTTTCTTCTGTTTGCCGAAATTAAAAGTACAGGTTTTATGGTTTGCCGGAGCACCCTCTCTACCGTACTTCCAAGCAACAGTTCCTTAACTTCACCTCTCCCCCGGGCAGTCATTATGATCAGGGTAACATCTTCAATATCGGCAAGCTTAACGATTTCTTCAGACGGAACGCCTTCAGGCACGCTGTACCTGACAGTAACTCCTGAAAAGCGTTTCCCTATTTCCTGAAGCCGGCCGATTGTTTCTGCTTTTTGCTCATCCAGCAGATCGAGATCTTTTATATTATCTATAACATAGACAAACACGATCTCCTTCAGAATTTCAGTAAACTCGTGAAGCTGCTCAACTGCCCTCATGGCTTCTTCTGAGAAATCCAGGGGTACAAGAATTCTGGAGAAGGTTGTTCGGCACGCCTTCCCATAAACTTCCTTTCCTTCTTTCAGGACATTGTACTTTTCAACAAGAAGCATCCTTTCGGACCTGTGAGCTATATATTCCGTAGTTCTCCCCAGGAACCTGCCCTTTATAAGCCCTTTAGTAGTAGCTCCTATAATAATACAGTCAACGTTCTTTTGATTGGCAATCTCTATAATAACTTTCGCAACTTCTCCTACTACAACCAGGGTTTCGGCTTCAAGCTCAAGGTCCCTGACAAAGTTCGCGTGATATTCGATCTCTTCTTTTGCATGCCGTTCAAACATCGGGGCAAGCCCCTGAGCTTTATGGATATCCACTACATGCAGCAGAATAACTCTCTTTAGTCCGGCATTTCTTAGTTCCCCTATGCAGCCGAGCAAATCTTCCGTTTCTATGGTGAAATCAGTGGGAACAAGTACGGTTTCAATCAATCCAGCGCCCCCGGTTACAGAGTACTCCAACAGCTTTTTTATTTCACTATCCCTTTAAGGCTCCATTTTATAGTATATTTTTGCAGCATAAATAAGTACTATAATGCTTCTGCCGAAGCTCGGAAGTGGGTAAATAAAGGTTATAGCTAAAGAATAAAGTAAAAAGTAGGAAGATAAAAGGAAAAGATACCTGAAAAAGGATAATGGAATGGAGCTTGTCGCTTTAAATAAATCTTTTTATAATAACACCTGAGTTACAGTGAACATCTTACTGCAACGGCTTTCAAAACCGGTATGGTTTAAAGTTCAATGTATATCTACTAAACGTTAAGGGAATTTTCATGAGTATACTGGCATGAGAATATTGATTTAGAGTTCAAATGTGGTTAAAATTGCATTATGAAATTACTAATTGAGGGTTCAAGTATGGTTAAATGTTCTATTTGTGGGAAAGATGAAAATTCACTGCTTAGAGTAAAGCACAGGAAGCTTGGCACAATAAAGCTCTGCTTTGAATGCTGGGAAGTAGAAGATAGCAATAAAAATCTTCTTCCTTCATGTGGTGGATGTGATTGCTGCAGATGATTCTGCTCTCAGGTGAATTTTTCACTTTTCTTCGCTCAGTGCTCTGCTGATTTCTGTACAGGAGTTTGCCTGCACAGATAGAAAATAAGTTATTGTTCAGAAAATAAGTTATTGTTCAGAAAATAAGTCTATTTTTCAAGGACTTAACATAAACATATATTGATATATTCTCAATTTCTGCTTATCCAGCCTTTGAAATCAAAAGCTGGTGAATAAGTGAAAAACCTGAGTTTGGATCAGATTACTGAGAATCAGGAGTAGGTAAAAAAAGAAGTAAATTGGAGATCACTTGGACTGGAGTATTTCCCCAACTTTTTCAAGGGCAAGGGCGACTTCTTCTTCTTTCAGATCCATATCCTTTGTCTTCTTGATCCCCAGCTCGGAAATTATTATATGACGGTCTACATTAAAGCCAGCCAGTTCAAGAGTTTTTCTGGCGCAGTTTACGGGACAACCGTCAATAGCAATGATCTTTTCGGAGGATTCTGCTGATTTCATAAGGCCCGGTGCTCGAGCCCCAATTCCCACTGTACACATCATATTTCCGACTTCCTGCCTGACAAGTTCGATTGCAATTTTGTTTGAGATCTGTCCCGTGTTTGAAGCTCCTGCACAGGGAAAAATTGCAACATTGGCTGCTCCGCACGCACATTTTGTATTTTCTGCCATAATTTCATTCTCTCCTATTTTTTGATTCTGGACCTTATTGAAGTTTGTAGCTGGATAACCTTAAGCTTTTTATTTTTTAATCCATTTTTTGATATCATTCACGCTTGGGACTTTTCCTGCGACTTTAACATCCCCGTCAATTACAAGAGCAGGCGTGACCATAACTCCATATCCCAGAATTTTATCGAAATCCTCTACCTTGACGATTTCAGCATCAACGCCCAGTTCTTTAACTGCTTTTTCTGCCAGTTCCTTTGTTTTTTTGCATTTTGCACATCCAGTACCCAGTATTTCGATTTTCATATTTTTCACCTGAAAATTTTATTAACTTTATTCATTCTCTACATCATTTATTTGATTTCTATACCTTCATTTCTTCGTAGGGTTATTTAGATCTTGTTTGTTTCAGTATTATTTTTTATGCAATCCTAAGTCCGAATGTATAACCTGAAATGGTTGCAATCAATATCACCAGGAAAATATAAGTCATTCCTTTTTTTATTCCCATTACCCTGTTGATTACAATCATACTCGGGAGGCTGAGTGCAGGGCCTGCAAGAAGCATGGCAAGAGAAGGGCCTCTTCCCATTCCAAGCAGGGTAAGCGCTTTGATGATAGGCACTTCTGTAAGAGTTGAGAAGTACATCAGCGCTCCTGTAATAGATGCGACAAAGTTGGAAGCAAGGGAATTTCCTCCTACAAAATATGCTACAATCTCTTTTGGGAGCACTTCAACTATAATGCCTGCGAAAAATACACCTATGAGGAGCAGAGGGGTAATTTGTTTGATCAGGAACCAGGTCTCTCCCATCCAGCTTTCAAGTTCCTCTTTTGAGAACCACTTAATAGACAGATATGCAGTAAGCGCTATCAGTGGTGTCCAGGCAATTATCTGATTTGTGTATTTCCAGCCCCAGGAGGACATGAATTCCGGCGCTACAAGAACTGCAATTAGCAAAATAAAAAGCTGAACAGTATGTTTGTGCTCTTCTTCTCCAAAGGTTTTTATGGAACTGTGTTCCGCTCCTTTCCTTTCGTAAATCAGAGACATTGTCAGGCCTATAAACACTGAAAGAAGCACAGCCGAAAAGGCCCTTGCAGCTCCAAGGTCATATCCCAGGATTTTTGCGGTATAAACAACTGCAAGAATATTGATTGCAGGAGCAGAGAAAAGAAAAGTGGTTGCAGGGCCTATACCTGCTCCTCTTTTGTATATTCCCGCAAAAAGAGGAAGAGCCGTACAACTGCAGACTGCAAGAAGACAGCCTGAAGCCGCAGCTACGGTATATGAAATATATTTTGGGGTATCTGCGCCAAAGAACTTCAATACGGATTCTTTAGAAAAGAGGGAGGCTATTGCTCCAGCTAGAAGAAAGGCAGGTAGGAGGCACATCAGTACATGAAGGGCCAGATATTCCTGCAGCGACTGAAACCCAATCGATATTAGATATACAATGTAGTCCAGGGTCATTTTTCCAGATCCGGAATTCCTATTTCAAATATATTTGAAATAACTCTTCAACATATATATAAATTCCTGTTTCAAACGTATTTGAAATAATTTTCTGGATCATATCCCATCATAAATCGTTCAATTTTATAATATCCAGATCCAGGCTAAAGTCCGGGACTGAAATTCAGGAATAATGTTCAAGGCTATATATTATATATACTTCAAAAGGATCGATCGTTAATTTTAGTCAGGAGTATTCCTCCCATCAGTGTATTTATATATATATTTCTAGCAATGTTTGAAGAATATGGTTAAAATCGAATCCGAATGCATTTCCAGAAAGAGGTGCTTTCTGTATACCATTCTCCTGTTTATCCTTGCAGGCATTTTTGAGATAGGGGGAGGCTACCTTCTGTGGCTGTGGCTACGTGAAGGCAGGGAACTTATTTTTGCATTTTCAGGGGCAATTATCCTGTTTTTATACGGAATCGTGCCCACTTTCCAGCCGTCTTACTTCCACAGGATATATGCAACTTATGGTGGCATTTTTGTTGTTATGTCCCTTTTATGGGGCTGGATCTTCGATAAAATCCCTCCAGATACCTACGATCTCATAGGCGCCCTGATTATTCTCATCGGAGTGTCAATTATTTACTACTGGCCGAGAGAGGATGATAATAAGTGATTGATCCTGCTATTTCTCTTGCTCTGTTTTTTCTGGCTGCCCTTTTTGAAATCGGAGGAGGCTACCTTGTCTGGCTCTGGTTAAGGGAAAATAAAGGGGCAGTCTTCGGGCTGCTCGGAGGACTGATACTGGCGGTCTACGGGATAATCCCCACCTTCCAGCCCGCACATTTCGGCAGGGTTTATGCTGCCTACGGAGGAATCTTTATTGTTTCATCCCTGATCTGGGGAGCCCTTGTCGATAAGAAAAACCCCGACAAATATGAGATAATAGGGGCATTGATCGCACTTGCAGGTGTGCTGATAATGTTCTATATGCCTCGCTAACGGGTCAGTGTACGGGAAAGGGCAAGAAGGAAAAGAGAAAAAGGTAGGAGGTCCAGGGTTTACCCCTAACTCTTTTTACTTAACTGAATAAACCTTTTTTCTCAATGAATTGTGTCGTAGGCACATTCGCCATGAAGAGAAATATCCAGGCCTACAAGCTGTTCTTCCTCTGTAACTTTCACCGGAGTTACTGCATTTATCAACATCAGCATAATGTAGGTAAACACGAATGCATAGACAGAAGTAGCTGCAACAACCACGACTTCTTTGATAAAGAATGCAGTGCCGCCATAAAGCAGCCCGTCAGTTCCTGCCGGGTTTACGACAGTTGAAGCAAAGACTCCAAGGAGAATGGTCCCGGTAACGCCTCCAACTCCGTGTACACCCCATACATCAAGGGCATCATCCCATTCCATCTTGTTTTTAAGGTGTACTGCAAAGTAACAGACAATCGATCCGAGGATGCCCATCAGTGCAGCTACAGGCAAAGAAACAAGGCCAGCTGCAGGAGTAATTGTTGCAAGGCCTGCAACTGCTCCTGTCATAAGCCCGACAAATTTCGGTTTTCTCTCCCTGGACCATTCTATTATCATCCAGGTAATGGCTGCAAAAGAAGCTGCAATGTCGCTGTTCAGGAATGCGAGTGCGGTAATTCCGTCCACATTCAGTTCACTTCCGGCGTTAAAGCCGTACCATCCGAACCAGAGAAGAGCAGTACCAATGGCCATTAAAGGAATACTGTTCGGTTTCGTTCTTCTGTACCTTCTTGAGCCTACATAAAAAACCGAAGCAAGGGCTGCAAATCCGGCTGTCGCATGGACTACGATTCCACCTGCAAAGTCAATAATTCCCATTTCTGCAAGCAGGCCGCCTCCCCAGACCATATGTACAAAAGGATAGTAAACAAAAAGCTGCCAGAGAACAAGGAAAATTATGTAAGCCTTAAACGTAACCCGGTTTGCAAAGGCTCCCGTAATCAGGGCCGGCGTGATAATTGCAAACATCATCTGGTAAGCCACGAATACGAGTTCCGGGAATCCCGTATCTTTAAACATGGCAATTGGGGTAATTCCATTCAAAAACATCTTGTCCAGGTTTCCTATGATTGCACCTTCCCCGCCGCTGAAGCATAGAGAATACCCGACAATAAACCACAGAACGGTTGTCAAGCCCATAGAAACAAAACTCTGCATCATAATTCCTAGAATGTTTCGCTTACAGGAGAGCCCCCCGTAAAAGAATGCCAGACCAGGAGTCATGAGCATTACAAGACTTGTCGCAAGCAGCATAAAGCCTGTTGAACCAGTATTTAACATCTTTTCATCCCATCTACTTTTATATGATAACTAGGAAATCTCAAATATCTTACCTTTTTCCTATCTTATCGTACTTAACTATTTCCACCCCTCATATTACTCGAAATATAATTTCCAGATAACTCTACGGGAAGAAACAATTAGAGATGGGGTTTCCCAATGCGGAAAAGTAGAAAACGCCGAATAAAAGAGGCATGAGATAATTAACGGCAGAAAACCCTGGTTTCATGGAAACGATCTTTTGCTATTCACAAAACTGAGCATTCTGCAAAAATTACGTTTTTTAAATTTACGCTTTAAGTCCTCTATCTTCCTGCACAGGAGAACGGCAGGATTGTGAAACATGCGGTTGCATACCCGCGATTGCGAAGTCAAGATGCCAGACAAGCCAGCAGACTCGATTAATTGGAGTTCGGCCCGAAAGCGTGTACGTTTTACTGGGTGCATAGGGAACTTAGAGAACTTTTGCCTCTATTGTTCCATATTACGGTAAAAACTAGAAAAGTACAGGTAAAGCTTGCCTGTACTCAAATGTTATATGCAACCTCACCATGCTGTGTTTTGTCAAGTCCGATGTTTTCTTCACTCTCACTGACCTTAAGCCCTATCGTCCTGTTGAGTACAAACCCGATCACCAGGGTAAGGAGAGCGGCATAAGTCATTGTGAAGACAACACCCTCAAACTGGATCCACATCTGGCCGGCGTTTCCGGTAAGGAGTCCGGTAGCCGATCCCACGCTTGCATATACGCCCGTTAAAAGCGCACCTGTTATTCCGCCTACTCCGTGGACCCCAAATGCGTCCAGAGAGTCGTCATATCCGAACCTTCCTTTGAGTTCTACAGCTTTATAACATACGAAACTTGTGATAATACCTATAGGAATTGCTGCCATTGGCGTGACAAAACCCGCACCCGGGGTTATTGCAACAAGCCCTGCCAGGACTCCCGTTGCAAATCCAAGAGCAGTCGGGTGCCCCAGGTGGTGCCATTCAAGTGCCATCCAGACAAACCCTGCGGCTGCAGGAGCTATAAGCGTTGTAATGAATGCAAGAGCTGCGATCTCATTTGCAGCAAGGGAAGACCCTGCGTTGAATCCGAACCATCCAAACCAGAGCAGCCCGGTTCCAAGGAGCGTCAGAGTAACGTTATGCGGTTTTATTGCATCTACTCCATAGCCCCTTCTCTTGCCAAGGTAGGTTAAGATTGCAAGCGAGGAGATACCTGAAGTTATATGGACAACCGTGCCGCCTGCAAAGTCCAGAGCTTCTCCTGTCAGGAACCCTCCGCCCCAGACCCAGTGGCAGACAGGTGCGTATACAAGAAGCCCCCACAGGGCAATGAACGCGATGTAAGATTTAAACTTTACACGTCCTACAATTGCACCTGAAATCAGGGCAGGTGTAATTATCGCAAACATTCCCTGGAATGCAACAAATGCATAGGTCGGAATTGTGCCAGTTACCGAGTACGCGTCAATCCCGTTCAGGAACGCATATTCAAGACCACCCACAAACCAGTTGCCTTCTCCAAAAGCAAGCGAGTAACCTACTATCACCCATACCAGAGCCATTACTCCCATTGCAACAAAGGAATGCATCATGCTGCTCAGGACGTTTTTACGCTGGACCAGCCCGCCGTAAAAGAGGGCAAGTCCGGGAACCATTAATAATACAAGTGCAGATGAAATCAGTACCCATACTGTATCTGCTGCTTCAATAGCCATATTTATCCCCTCAAATAGCATCAGGTCCGGCTTCGTTTGTCCGGATTCGTATTACATCCTCAATTGGCAGCACGAATATCTTGCCGCTTCCTACGTAACCGTCATTATCTCTTGCCCCTTTTTTTATTGCTTCAATTGTAGGCTGCAAGAAGTTATCGTTAACTACGATCTCAAGCTTGATTTTCTCAAGAAGATTTGCTTCACGCCCCGCTGATTTGCGGGCTTCCAGATGCCCTTTTTGTGCACCATAACCGGCAACTGATGACACTGTTAATCCATTTACTTCGATCCTTTGAAGTTCCTGTTTAACCGCATCAAGCCTTTCTGGTCTTATCATTGCAATTATGTACTTCATCGTGACCACCAATCGGTATCCAGTATCCTACTTTATACTACTTAAAGATTTCTACCGGGGCATTGAATATTTGTCTAGTTAATAAAAACTGCTAAAGTAAACGGAGCCTTTTCTTTTGTTACAGAGTCTGAAATAGGTTCTTCCGTTCCCAATGTGGTTAATATGGATATGTAAAAAAGGAAATCCGAAATGACTGGTGTGACTTCTCTTTCTGTTTTCCGCGTTCCTGCAAGAGAGCTTTTATCCCCCAAAAACAAACTTAGAGTTATGTTCGGAGAAATTGGAAGCATAAGAAACGAGGCTGACGAGGTTTCCCTGCAAATTCTTGCTCTTTTCAGGGAGAGTGTCAGTGAGATCCACCTGAATGAGCCTGAATCCGTGTCGGATTATTTCAAGCCGGAATATTCTCATTATATTGTGGTACATACGCCCCTGGATATCCGGTTTCCTGAGAAAAGGGAAGAATGGAATATGCGTTTTTGCGGGAATGTCGGAGTTTCGGTTGTGGAATCTATAGTAGCTGAAACAGGCAGGATTTACGTAAGAGGGCTTATTGCAGTTAACGGGTCAAAGGTCTATGCTATCCTTCCTTTTATGACAATCGATGCGGAAAAAGCGAAGCAAGCAACATTTCCTGAAGACCGCATGGCCCGTGTGCGGGCACAGGTGCTTCCTGCCGTGCTTCCTGACATAAAAGGGGAAACGATCCTGGATATTGGCAGCGGTTTCGGAAGCCTTACCCTGGAGCTTGCAAGGAACAATCCGGATTCAAAAGTTTACGGGATAGATCTTCATGATTCTCTTACAGGCCAGGCGCAGATGAATGCCGATATCCTTGGCGCGCCGAATGTTGAGTTCAGGACAGGAAGTGCCTATGCCCTGCCTTTTGAAGCCGGTTCGGCGGATATAGCTACCTGCTTTTTCATGCTTCATCACCTTGAAGACATTAAATTTGCCCTTTTTGAGATAAAAAGAGTGCTTAAAAACGGCGGCCTGTTGATCGCAGTCGAACCGCTTGCCCAACAACACCATCACGGGCCTCAACTCTCGGAAGCCGGATGGCGAGGGCTTTTTGAAGATGTGGGCTTCGCAGTAGAGGTTGAGAGTGTGGAAGGGGCAGCGATCCTGAAAGCTGTAAAAAGAGAGTAATCTGGAAATGTAATATAGAAAATCAGGGTAGAAGCTTCCTTTTTGTCGGAAAGGAAACTTCCCTTGCTTAAAACAACATCTCACATAAAACAGGATCATAAGCGAATTAGAATACAATCATATCCGAAGTCCTGATCCTTACCATGCATTCGTCTCCTTTTCCTATTTTTAACGAGTCGAAGATATGGTTTGCAATCTCAATATTCAGGACGGACTCGCTGCCTTTTAATTTCAGGGACATTATCCTGCTTGCGCCCTTGTTCACCACATTCCTTATCACGCCGCCAAGCAGGTTCTTTTGGTCTTCCTTCCGGATTGTATGGGCAACGGAACTGTCTACAAGTTCGATATTTTCAGGCCTGATTCCCCAGCTAACTTTATCTCCTGCCATGCGCCTGATATAGGGAGCGGTAATTTCCGTACCCAGGGACCAGAGGAAAGTACACTCGCCTCCGTGCCCGTGCCCTTCTACCACGGCATCGTCAAAGAGGTTTGAGAAACCCACAAGTTCGGCTACATAACGGGTTTTCGGGTGGTAGAATATATCCTCAGGTGAGCCAAGTTGCTGTACCCTGCCATTATCGAAAACTACCATCCTGTCTGCCATAGTAAAGGCTTCGACAGGGTCATGGGTAATGAAGATTACTGGAATTCCCAGTTTATTCTGGATTGCTTGAAGCTCTTTTCTCAATTTCAGACGGACGACTGTGTCGAGAGCTGAAAAAGGCTCGTCAAGGAGCAGGACTTCCGGATCGGGAGCAAGGGCTCTTGCAAGTGCAACTTTCTGCTTCTGGCCGCCGGAAAGTTCATCGGGATATGCAAACTCAAGTTCTTCTATTCCCACAAGGTCAAGCATCTCGTTTACTCTTTCGACTTTTGTAGAATAATTCAGACCTTTGAGCCCGAACTCTATATTCTGCCGAACATTCATATGCGGAAAAAGGGCATTTTCCTGGAACATGTACCCTATTTTCCGTTTCTGGGCAGGGAGGTTTATTTTCTTTCTACTGTCAAAGTATACAGTATTGTTTACTTTTATAGTCCCTGCATCCGGGTTTTCAAGCCCTGCAATGCAGCGGAGAGATGTGGTTTTTCCTGAACCTGAACAGCCGAACAGGACCACAAAATCGGAACCGGCATCAAAGCTACAGTGCACTGAAAAGCTGGGATTTTTCCCTTTCTTTTTTGTGTGTTTTCTTCCGTAAAATTCCTTTTCAATGTCAACTTCAACAGGCATTCCTTACTCTCACCTTAAAGTTTCTTTTTTATCGTTCTCCCAGTTTGCTGGTAGCTGCAATAGTTATGAGGGAGATGACAACCAGGACAAGCACAAGCATGTTTGCAAGTTCGTTATTTCCTGTCTGGTATGCCCCGTAAATGGAAAGAGGCATGGTACTGGTTTTTCCCTGGATATTTCCTGCGACCATCAGGGTCGCTCCGAACTCTCCGACAGCCCTTGCAAAGCTCAGGACGCAGCCTGCAATAATGCCTTTTTTTGCAAGGGGAAGCGTTATGAAGAGCGCAGTTTCGAATTCATTTCTCCCAAGAATACGGGCTGCTTCCTCAACACTCCTGTCCACTGCCCCGATGGCCGAGGTGGTGGTCTTTACCATCAGAGGCAAAGAGACTACAAAAGCTGCAATGGCTGCTGCCTGCCAGGTAAAGAGTATCCCGTTTCCGGTAATTCTGGTGAAGATGCTTCCCAGCATTCCGTTTTTTCCCAGCAGGATAACAAGGATATACCCGGTTACAGTCGGGGGAAGAACCATAGGCAGAGTAATCATAACGTCAGCTGCCCATTTTCCGGGGAACTCCCTTTTTGCCAGCATATAAGCAATTAAAATTCCCAGCACCGCCACAAAGAGGGTTGCAATGGCTGAAATCTTGAGGGTCAGTAAAAGTGGGGTCGCGATTAATTGAAAGTTTTCCATTAAATCCCTCTTTTTTATGCTATTTTTTTGGTCCTGAGAATTTTAGAGCTTTTTTATCAATTAAAGCTCTTTTCGGTTTCTGTTTTTCATTTTATGCTTTGTTTCTGGTTCGGAGTTCCCTAGTTAAGGGAAATATTATGCTGATTTGAAGCCGTATTCTGCCAGGATTTCCTGTCCTCTGGTTCCGGTTACGAAAGCGACGAATTCCTGAGCTTCTTCCTTATCTGCTGATGCACTTACCACTGCTATGGGGTAAGTTATAGACTCGTTAACAGGGACTGTAAATGCTATTTCGTACAGGTCTTTCTGCCCGCTTTCGGCATCTGTAATGAACACAAAACCTGCATCGACTTCTCCGGTTTCCACATAAGTGAGTACCTGCTTCACATTTTCTCCAAGGATGACTTTGCCTTCAAGTTCTTCCCAGATCCCGGCTTTTTCCAGTGCATGTTTTGTATATTTTCCTATAGGTGTAGTTTCGGGGTTTCCAATTGCTATTTTCTCTACACTATCTGCAGTCAGGTCTTCTAAGGTCTCTGGGGTCTCAAAGTCTTTTTTTTCAGGCACTACCATAACGATGGTGTTTGCTGCAAAGTCTTTTCTTGAATCCTTTTCAATCAGGTTCTTCTCGGAAAGAAGGTCCATATCGCTCTCGGAAGCCGATGCGAATACATCAACAGGTGCCCCGGATTCAATCTGTGTCCGAAGAGTACCTGAACCTGCCAGATTCAGTTTTACCCCTGTGCCGGGATGGGCATTTTCAAACTCTTTTGCAATATCAGTAAACGCCTCGGTAAGGCTTGCAGCGGCTGAAACCGTAATTGTTGTCGGCTTTTCTTCTGCCCCGGGGGAAACTGCAAGGAAGGCGACTATTCCAAGGCAGAGAACTGCTGCAAAAATCGGAAGTATCAATCTTCTTCCGTTCATCATATTCCTTCCGTGCGTTCTTCTTCAGTTCCTTTACTGGTATATGCTGCCGGCTCTACCTGCATGGGTGCGGTAAAAGTATCCGTCGCTTCAAGGATCGTATTGGTGAGCCTGTCCAGCAGTTCCATCGCTCCCCTGTATCCGACAGTAAGAATACGCTGTGCGCCTACCCTGTCATGTATTGGCAGGCCGACCCTTACAAGAGGAATGTCCCTTGCTTTTGCGATGTATCTGCCGTTTGAGTTCCCTATCAGGATATCAGGGCTGCGTTCAGTGACCGCATCATTGAGACTGTCAAAGTCAATTCCATCCAGAACCGAATATTTCAGTTCCGGCCTTATCTCTTCGAAAATTTGCCCGATTTTCTTCCCAAAGTACCGGCTTTTGCTCCCTGTGGCTACCAGCACGGGATGCATTCCGAGTTCCAGCATAAAAGTCGTCAGGCTGAATACCAGATCAGGATCCCCGTAGACCGCGGCTTTTACACCATAAAGGTATTTGTGGACATCTACCATGGCATCGAGGAGCCTGCCCCTTTCTTTCTGGTATTTTTCAGGGACAGGGCAGCCGATGATGTTGACCAGTTCCGTAAAGAAGAGGTCGGTGTTTGAAAGTCCGATAGGTATTGGGACATTATGTCCCGGAACTCCATGGGAAGCTTCAAGATATTCCACAGCCAGGTTTGCACTGACAACACCCAGGCCGAGGCTTGCCCGGCTGTTTGGCATATCGGCAATCTCGGAAAGCGGAGTACCTCCGGAGGCTATTTTTGGAAGTCCCTCCTTCAGGGGTGCATCAAAGGTCTCGGAGATATCAGGCAGGAATATGTAATCTCCTGCAGTCTCTGCAAGGATTTCATTCAGTTCCCTCACGTCGGCTGGGGAGAGACTCTCGACCGGGATAAGGTTGAGTTTGCCATTTGCGGCTTCTTTCATATCAGGACTTTTTGCTTCCTGGGAGTTTTCCTTTGCCTTTTCTTTTTCCAGAATTTCCGTATATTCCAGAATTTCCATATTTTCCATGTAATCCATGATCTCGATATCTTCCGGAATTTTCGGTTTTTCCGGGTTTTCAGTAAACTTCCTGACAACTGCGTCCAGGGCTTTTATATACCCGCTTACATGGCTTTCCCCGTAGCTGGGGGTGGAAACCTGAATGATTATGATATCTTTTTCAGGGTCATCTCCAAGCCCTTCCTCCTCTTTGAATTCCCGGATAATCGAAGGCACATCGTCTCCTATTGTTTCGGCAAGGCAGGTGGTGGCAACTCCGATCACTTTCGGGTTGTACCTGTTGATCACGTTTCTCAACCCTTTTTTCAGGTTTTCCCTGCCTCCGTAGACCGCTCCTTTTTCACTGAGAGAACTTGATGCAATGTCCACAGGTTCCCTGAAGTGGTGGGCAAGGTGCAGGCGCATGTAGGTGCTGCAGCCCTGGGAGCCGTGGTAGAGGACCATGGTATTTTCAATTCCCTTGAAAGCGAGGGCACTTCCCATGGGCTGGCACATGATACAGGGGTTCACAGTAGCATAGTTTCTTTTCGTCATCTCGATTACCTCTTCCTTACGCCTGGCTCTCAACTGCACTATCCGGTTCCGGGTTCAGGAAGCCCGGTTCGATGCCTGGTTCAATGGTTATATCTTCATACTCTTCGGCGTACGGTTCGCCTGGAGCCATTTCTTTTACTGCTGCTTTTTCTGTTCTCTCTGATTTTTTCTCTAACTTTTTCTTTGATTCTATTGCTTCGGGTTTCAGAATCCGTTGCCTGACAGCTTTCCAGACAGGGCTGTTGATAGAGGCGTCCACCTCCTTCGCGAAGTTTACAAAGCCGTCAAAACCTTCGAACTCCACCACCCTGTCGTGGTTGAAATCACAGAAAGCAACACCCAGCTTGTATGCGATAAATCTCTCTTTTACCCCTGCAACCATGAGGTCGGCTTTCTGTTTCACGAGCAATTCGGCAAGCTCAAGAGGATTTGCATCATCCACAATAACTGTGCCGTCCCTTACCGAATAACTGATCTGCTCGTAATCCTCTTTTTTCCCGGTCTGGGTCCCGATAATGACTACTTCCATTTCCAGTTCCGAAAAGCCTTTGATAAGCGTGAGAGCTTTTGCAGGCCCTCCCATGTAGATGGCGGCCTTTTTTCCCCTGACCCTTTCCCGAACCCCGACGATTTCAGGCATTATGCGGTTTGTTTCGGTTTCCAGGATTTTTTCGGCTTTTTCTTTCATAGCTTCAGAGCCAAAGTAATCCGCAGTTTTTCGCAGGGCCAGAGAGATATCTTCGATTCCGAAGAAACTTACGTTTAAATACGGGACCTCAAACTCTTCCTGCATCCATTTTGCAAGATACATCATGGACCCGCTGCACTGGACAAGATTAAGGTCGGCTTCGGCGGCTCTTGAGATGGATTTTGCAGTCGAGTCCCCTGTCATTGAGACTATAACCTCGATTCCCATTTGCTCAAAGAGAGGCTTTATGAGCCAGACGTCTCCGGCCACGTTGAAATCCCCTAAAATGTTAATCTTCGGCTTTATGGTTTCAGTAGGCCTCAGGCTTTTTTTTGCAGTTCCGTCCTCCTGAGGTCTTTTGATCAGCTTTTTTAAGGCGTCACAGGCAGCCTTGTACCCGTCGGACTTGTTTCCTTTGAAACCTTCGGACTTTACGGGAAGTACCGGGATATTGTGCGTCTTGCTTGCTGTTTTGCATACGGAATCAAGGTCGTCTCCGATAATTCCTACAATGCATGTGGAATACACGAAGACCACCGGGGGATGGTAAATGCCCACCAGTTCGTCGATTGCGTTTGAGAGTTTTTTCTCTCCTCCGAATACGACATCGATCTCTTTCATATCCGTGCTGAAACTGCTGCGGTTCGTTTCAAGCCCGCTGGATTTTGCACCCCGAATATCCCAGGTATAGCCTGCACAGCCGATAGGGCCGTGAACCAGATGGACGGCATCTGTTACGGGGTTTAAGACAACCCGGGCTCCCGAATAGACGCATGCCCGCTGGCTGATGGCTCCTGCAAGGGAGTTGTTATCGCAGGCAAGAGGAACTACCTGCCCCTTTTCCTGCTTTCTGGTGATGTATGGTTGCCTTTCTTCGAGAGTATCCACTATCCCGGTTTTCTCAATCATCTCTTTCACTCCCCTCTGCTTCTGTTTCCAGGTTTGCAGCGGCGGTTTTCCATTTCTCCCGTTTTTATGTTATCAGTTTTTAAGTTCTCGGTTTTAACTTCCCGGTTTTGCTTTTAGGTTTAAAACTCCGTATTTTTCAACCTCTGCATTCTTCCGGGAATCAGTTATCTTAAGGCCAGGCTCCTTACTGAATGGTCTCGAGCAGCCAGTCTGGCGCATCTCTGTCTTTCCTGTCAAGCAGGGTATTTCCTATGCGCTCCACCAGTCGTGCAGCTCCGGCGTACCCCATGATCGGGAAATAATGCAGGTTTGCCCGGTCCATGATCGGAAAACCTACCCTGACCAGGGGCACATCCTCTGCCCTTGATATGAATTTCCCATATGTGTTGCCGATTAGGAGGTCCACGGGCTTTCGCTTGATGATCTGGTGGAGCATGAAGAGGTCCCCTCCCGAAATAATATCGGCGTCCGGGTACTCGGAACCTATTAGTCCTTCGACTTCTTTTTCAAACTCTGAGTTCTGGGTTCCGGTGAGGACAACACCCGGTTCCATGCCCATTTCCAGTACAAGGCTCGTAAGCCCTGAGATTATGTCCGGGTCCCCGTAAATGGCTACCTTTTTTCCATGGTAATGGGGGTGGGCGTCAGTCATCATGTCAACAAGCCTTCCCCTCTCATCTTCAATTTCCGGGGGAATCGCCACACTGGCAAGTTTTGCTGCATTCATGATAAAACGGTCAGTGTTTCTGATCCCTATGGGGGTAGGCCCTATTTTTGCCGGGACTTTATAGCGGCTTTCCAGGATCTTTGCGGCAGCCCCTCCTGCCATCCTGCAGGGAGCGATTGTTCCCACGGAGTTTGCGGAATCTTCTATATCCCCTATCGGAGTCCCACCTTTCGGGTACATGCCCTGCTCTCCGGTGAGAGGAGCGTCAAAGACATCAGTCGTGTCCGGGAAGACGATGATTGAGATTCCCATTATTGAGAGTATGCGTTTCATTTCCCGAATATCGGCAGGTTCCACGAAACCAGGGATGATGTTGAGTTTCCCGTTTGGCTTGCTTTTTCTGGCAAAGGTGGTCACGAAGGATTTTACCATATTGTCATAGCCGGTAATGTGGGTGCCCACATAGCTTGGAGTGGAGGCTGCACAGATCTTTATGGATGGGTCTATAAGCTCTTCCATCCGGACATCTTCTACGATAGTATTTACGTCGTCTCCTATGGTCTCGGCTACGCAGGTAGTGTGAATGGCGATCACGTCGGGCCTGTAGGTTGTGGTGAGGTTTTCGAGGGCTTCCTTGAGGTTTGCTGCACCTCCGAAGACGGCGGTTCCTTCAGAGAAACTGCTGGTCGTTCCAATGGGGTTTTCACGGTAGTGCCTGCTCAGGCACATGCGCAGGTATGAGAGGCAGCCCTGTGATCCGTGGCTATGTGGCATGCAGTTGTGTACACCAAGCGCAGCATAGACTGCGCCTATTGGCTGGCAGATTTTTGCAGGGTTGATGGTTACTGCTTCTCTGGTTACTTCTTCACATGGGGTATAGTCTAACATTTTTTGTCCCTCCTTACTCTGCTCCTTCTCCTTTCCATGGCGGGCGTATGAATCTCCAGGTGGGGCTGTGCATAGCCATATCTATGTCCCGTGCGAAATTCAGAACCCCGGAAAAGCCAGTGTAGCGACCGCTGTAGTCATACGAATGGATCTGCCTTGAGGGGATCCCGAGTTTCTGGGCCCAGTACTTGTCCTTGATTCCCGAACAGAAGATGTCGGGTTTAAGGGTCCTTAAGAGGGCTTCGGTTTCGTGGTGGTTGAGGTCGTCAATGACAATGGTTCCGTCTTGCATTTCAGGGAAAAGTCCCTCATATTCCATGAGTCCGATTTTCGTTTTCAGCTCTTCAATCCGCTCCTTGCTGACTGCGGGTTTGACGTTTTCATCTCTTTCGTAGTGCACATCCTCCAGAATTGATCCAAGAGCGTTTCCCTTCATCTGGGGGATGATCTGCCTGCCTTCGTAGTCGTCCCTGTGGGCGAACTGGTAGCCTGCAACAATTACTTTCATGCCAAGCTCTTCGAAGAGGTTCGTATAGTGATGACTCCTGGAACCTCCGGAGTAGATGAAGGCGGTTTTTCCCTGGAGTTTCTTTCTGTACCTCTGGATTTCATCCGCGTACTTTGCGGTTTCTTCGGCAATTATTTCTTCAGTCTTCCGGGTAAGTTCCGGGTTCTCAAAGAACTGTGCCATTTTCCGGAGGGATTTGGCTGTCATCTTCGTGCCTACATAATTGACCTTCAACCAGGGAATCCCATATTTTTCTTCCATCATCTGGTTTGTGTAGTTGATGGAACGGTGGCAGAGCAGGATACTGAGCTTTGCCCTGTGGGCCTGTGCAATTTTGTGGAACGAGCCGTCTCCGGTCAGGCTTGAAACTATTCTGTACCCGATTTTTTCAAAGATCGGCTGGATTTCCCAAAGGTCCCCTCCTATGTTGTATTCTCCGAAGATATTAATGTCAAAGGGGGTGGGGTTTTCCAGTTCTTCGGTTCCTATCAGGTTTTCCATCAGGGCGTTGCTGGCAATGTGGTGGCCTGCCGACTGGCTGACTCCTCTGTATCCTTCGCAGCGGGCGGGGATTATCTTTATCCCATGCTCTTTTTCAGCTTCCCTTGAAACGGCTTCAATGTCGTCTCCGATAAGCCCTACGGGGCAGGTTGCGCAGATGGTGATAGCTTCTGGGTTGAAGATTTTCACAATCTCGTCAATAGCTTTTTTGAGCTTCTTCTCTCCCCCAAAGACGATATCGGTTTCCTTCATGTCAGTGCATACGCAGTAATTCATGAAGTTGTCTCCACCTTCCTCTGCCTTTGCAAGGTTCCGCCTGGTTCCCCAGGTGAAGTAAGCACAGCCTATGGGGCCGTGAACCAGGTGGACCATGTCCTTGATCGGCCCGAAGACCACACCCTTGGTACCTGCAAAGGCACAACCGCGATTTGTGAGGATGCCGGGAATTACCTTATCGTCAGCTTCTATGTGCTGTTCGGTGGAACAGTCCCTGACAACTATGTGTTTTCTCCTGTTCCTTGCAGCTTTTTCCGGGAGCACCTTCAGCATGTTATCGACAAGTTTTTGTTTGTCTTCAATTCCCGAACCAATTTCCGCTCCCATTTATACCAGCTCCCTGTTAACGGTTGATTCTCCGCTCTCTCCAGTCCGGATGCGGAGCGCTTCACTAATATTTGACACGAAAATCTTTCCGTCTCCAAGATGCCCTGTCTGATTTACCTCGACGATTTTCTGAACGATTTCGCTCACATTGTCATCGTCCACGACAACCGTGAACATCCTTTTTGGAATGAAGCGGATACAGGTTTCAGATTCCTTATTTTCGGAATCAGGCAGGGGAGGATCAAACTCGAAGCAAAGCCCTTTTTGTTTCCCCCGGCCCATTACCCTTCTTACGGTAAATGAAGGAAAGCCGCACTCCAGCAGGACGTCTTTGGTTTTCTGGACTTTATTCATCCTGATTATCGCAGTAATTTCTTTCATGGGATTCTCCTCTGAAAATCCGGCTTTAAAGTCCTGGCTTTCCAGTCCTTATGGTATAGGCTTCTTCCACAGGGCTTACGAAGATTCTCCCATCTCCGTATTTTCCGGTTCTGGCGGATTCCACTATGGTTTCTACAACCTTGTCCTTATGTTCGTCTTCGACTACTATCAGAAGCATGGTTTTCTGAAGTTCGTCATAGTGAATGTCTGCTATATGGATCCCTTTCTGTTTTCCTCTTCCGAAAACTTCCATTTTCGTAAGGGAAATACAGCCCTCTTTTTCAAGGCTCTCGACAACTTTAGTTTCCATGCCTGGCCTGATAATTGCACGTATCATCTGCATCGTTTTCAGCTCCTCTGCATCTCAACAATTATAGCTCGACAATTCCGAATTCCACCATCATGGCTTCTAACTCTTCCATGGGAAGCGGAGTCGGGACAACTAGGTTGGTGTTGTTCTGGACGTTGTTGGCAAGGGTCAGATACTCCTTGGCCTGGTTGCATTCGGGGTCAAAGTGAATTACGGTCTTTCTGTTAATCTCTGCTCTCTGGACAATGTTATCCCTGGGCACGAAGTGGATCAGCTGGCTTCCCAGTTTCTTTGCGAAAGCCTCAAGGAGTTCACGTTCCCCATCGACATTCCTGCTGTTACAGATAATGCCTCCCAGACGGGCTCCACCTTTGGCAAACTTGGCAAGCCCTTTACAGATATTGTTTGCTGCATAGATAGCCATCAGTTCTCCACTGGCCACTATGTAAATTTCTTTGGCTTTCCCTTCGCGGATAGGCATTGCAAATCCGCCGCATACGACGTCACCAAGCACATCATAGAATACATAGTCAAGGTCATCGGTATATGCTCCCAGGTTTTCAAGCAGTCCTATTGAAGTGATAATTCCCCGGCCTGCACATCCTACACCCGGTTCAGGCCCTCCGGATTCCACACATTTTATGTTGCCAAAGCCTGGTTGCACGACAGTATCAAGATGAACCCCTTCATCTCCTTCGCTTCGCAGAGTATCAAGTACGGTCTTCTGGTTCAGGCCGCCAAGCAGCATTCTGGTGGAGTCTGCTTTCGGGTCGCATCCTACAAGCAAAATTTTATTGCCCATGGTAGAAAGGGCTGCGGTCAGATTTTGCGTGGTCGTGGATTTTCCAATGCCACCTTTTCCATAGATTGCTATCTGTCTCATCTTTTTACCTTTCTTTTAATTTGCTTTCCACCAGCTCTAGGAAGCCGGTAACCGTTGTACTATGCTATACTATTTATAACTTTGCAATCATTGAAAAATCTGTTATCATTAATTGCCTTTATTTTCTGAACTTCGGGAAAGGATTTAATAAATAGTTCCCTGTAAACTGCAAAGCAAAATGAATGACAGGAAGACCCTTTCATGATCCCCGAAGCCTCTTATGATGTAATTGTCGTGGGCGCAGGTCCTGCAGGTTCTACATCCGCCCTGTATGCTGCAAAGAACGGCGCCTCGGTGCTTCTTCTTGACAGAAAAAGAGAAATTGGCAGCCCTATTCAGTGTGCCGGCTTTCTTCCCGATGCTTCGGAAGTCCAGGCCCTGCTCCGTGATGCCAGGCTGCCGGATACGCTGAAAAATTATCCTGATTCCTGCGTACTGCAGCGAATTGATACTCAGCGCATTGTCCCTCCAAACTGCAATATAAAAGAGTTCGCTGTCAGGGGTGCAGTCCTTGACCGGCGCAGATATGACCAGTTCCTTGCCGAGCAGGCAGCAAGAGCAGGGGCTGAACTCATGGTCAAAACCCGCGCAACAAAAATTGAGGGCACGACTGTTGAGACTTCAGGAGTCTTTGGAAAGCACAGAGTAAAAGCAAAAGCTATCATAGGAGCCGACGGCCCCAATTCCCTGGTCGCAAAATCAAAAGGGCTTGTGCTTAAGCCCGAATCAAGGGAAATCTCGGTTGCTATTGAATACCAGGTCAGGAATGTGGATATCGATCCTTCTGCTCTGGAGATGTATTTCGGAAAGGATTTCGTGCCCGGCGGCTATGCCTGGATTTTTCCCGAAGGCAGGGGCAGGGCAAACGTGGGAATCGGAATCCGGAGCGGAATGGCTGAGAAAAAGATCTCTGCAAAAGAATACCTCCACCGCTTTATGCGGGATCATCCTCTTGCAGGGCCGAAATTGAAACACAGCATAATCATGAATGTGGTTGCAGGCGTTATCCCTGTAAACGGCGCTCCGGAAAGAACCGCAACCGAAAACACTCTGATTGTAGGGGATGCAGCCGGCCAGATTTTTGCAACAAACGGAGGTGGAATCCCTCCTGCAATGATCGCCGGAAAGATAGCAGGAGAAACTGCAGCCGAATTTGCAGCCGGGAAGTGCAGGCTTGAAGAGTATGACCGCCGCTGGCGAGCTCAATTCGGATCTGCACTTGAAACCTCAGTGCAGGCAAGGCAACTCATGGATGGGGTTATGAAATCCGATACTCTCATGAACGCAGCTTTCAAACTTATTTCCCCTGAGCAGATGAAAGTCATGCAATGCGGGAAACTCCCTGCTCCCGTAAAACTCGGGCTCCAGGCCCTGAACCGGGGAAAGAAATAGTCGGTATGGAAAACCGGAAAGAAGAATAACCTGTGTCTGGAGGAAAAGGATAGAAGTTAATTTTATCTAATAAAAGGCAAGGTCTAATAAAAGGCAAGGGAGAAAAGATCTGTAGCTCGGGTCTCCATATTTACTCTTCTTTCTTTTTCGCAGTTGTTTCTTCTTCCTTCTCTCCGGCTTTTACTCTGGATGCCCTTATTTTTCTTAATTCGGTTTCTGCATCTTCTTTATTATACCTTGCTTCCGGGTAGACAGGCCGGATCTCAAGGGCTTTGTCAAAGGAGGCAATAGCTTCTTCGTACCGTTTGAGGACGACGTATTCAAGCCCCCTGAGGTTCCAGACTCCTGCAAAATCAGGTTTCAGCTTCAGAACCTTATCAAAGTACTCGATCTTTTTTTCGGGATCGGTTTCACCGACCGCAAGCCCATACCATTCCTCTGCAGTTTTGCCTTCCACTTTCTTTTTGAATAAGCTGTCCAGAAATCCCAATGGCATCACTTCCTATTTAGAAGATTGTCTGGCAGGTAGAAATAGATAATTATTCTTTTAGCCAGAACGACAAAAAGAAAATAAAATCAGAATGTGGAAAAAATAAAATCAAAATGCAAAAAATCGGAACATGAGATAGAAAATAAAACCATGACGCAAATCGAAAATATAATCAGAACTCTGGATAAATCGAAAATAAATTGAAACTCCGGATGAAAACTAAAATCAAATGCGTGAGATAGTAAAAATTTAAGAGTATTTAAAAAAAGAAAAGTTTGAAAGCTTACTGTGAAAGCAACTGTGTTTCATTAAGTAAGCTTCCGAAGTCGGAGGTTATTATCAGTTTGGTAGTATCTCCTGCGGTAGTTACGTTATAGGTTACTCCGCGCTCGGTGGAGTTCGCCTGCAAAGTCTGGATCTTTTCAGTGAATTCGGGTTCCGGACTGAGGTAAAGGGATGTCTGACTGTAACTGCCGTCATCCATTTTTTTAAGTTCCCTGTAGAGCTGATCGGCCGGGATGTCAGTGGAATTTGTCCTGGTGACTACTTCCTGGTAAATGCTTCCTTCCGGATTCGCCTGGGTCAGGAGGCTATCGTACTCGGTTGTAGCAGTTGCGTTTCCTTCCAGCACATCAATTACATCTTCCACGCTCTGGCGGGGACCAAGGATTACAGGGCTTCCGACTACATTCCAGACATCATAGGTATTGTTTGTCCTTGCAAGGAGGTAGTATCCATTGTACGGGACTGTTCCCCAGGGCATAAGGATTTTCTGTTCCGGAATCTGGTGGAGTTCGAACCCGTTTCCGTCAGCATAACCTGCACCGTAGCGTTTCGTTACATCTGCCCCATATAGGGAGTCCATTGTTTTTACATTCCCAAGGACTTGTTCAAATGGTGTTCCTGTAGTTCTTTGCAGGTCTACGTATGTTGCACTTATTACCCCTTCAGGGGACATGTTCAACCCGTCGGCAATGGAATTGAATTCATGGCGAACCTGCTTGCCAGGAATTTGAGAAAAAGAGATTGTAAGATTTTCCTCTCCGTTCTCTGTAGCGGAAACATCATTGTTGCTATCTGTATTAGAGTCGTCTGTAAAGAAGATCATGAAGACTGACAGAAACATTGTTAATGCCAAAAAAATAGCCAGATATTTCTGGTTTTTTGTTGCTGGGTCCTTTCGTTTCATCAATGAAACCTCATAGCGTAAAGTTAGTTTTTCTGATAGTAGAGATCATGCACTTGATATCTAAATATTGTCTAAATATATTGTTTAAATATCTCGTTTAAATATCTCGTTTAAATATATTGTCTAAATATATTGGTTTGATAAGAAGCTTTTCTAATGTTTTCTCCTGAAACCGGGTACTGAATCTCAGACCGGTAATCGGGTTTAAACTAAAATCGTTTGCCCTTAGCACATCTGCCGCCTTTTTCATTCAAGGGTGAGAATCTTAAGCATGTTTGTGCCGCCGGGTTTTCCTAAAGAAGGACCCTGGGTGAAAATAACGATATCTCCGCTTTTTACAAATCCCAGTGCTTTGGCTTTTTCCGTAGTCTCTTTTTCCCAGCTCTCAATTGTTTCTTTTACAACAACAGGATAAACACCATAGGATAGAGAAAGGAACCCGCAGGTTCTCGGGACGCGGCTGAAAGCAAGAATCCAGGTATCGGGCTTGAAGCGTGAAATCCTGCGGGGGGTTGCTCCGCTTCTTGTGGGGGTCAGTACGGCTGCAACCGGCAACTTCTGCAGGGCTTCATGCACCTGGAGAGTTATTACCTCATCCACTGACATCTCCCTTGCCGTTATACCCTTGATAATAGTATCAAGGCCCCATTTTGTCCGGGAGCGCCAGTTTTCTGTGGTTTTTGCAATTTTTGACATCATCTCAACGGCTTCCACAGGATAATTGCCAACCGCTGTCTCTTCCGAAAGCATGACCGCATCCGTGCCATCAAGGATTGCATTGGCAACATCGGTCGCCTCTGCTCGGGTAGGCCTTATATTGTCAGTCATTGAAGCCAGCATTTGAGTGGCTGTAATTACCGGAATTCCAAGAAGTTTCGCGCTCTGGATAAGTTCTTTCTGGACTGAGGGAACTTCCTGAATAGGAATTTCGACTCCTAGGTCTCCTCTGGCGACCATGAGGGCATCGGTTTCTTTTAGAATCTCCTGAATATTCTCTACAGCCTGCCTGCGCTCGATTTTAGCAACGATATATACTGACTTTCCTCTGGCTGCAGCAAAACTCCGGACCTTACGAATGTCCTCTGCACTCTCTATGAAAGAAATGCTGACAGTATCAATCTCCTCACTCAGGGCAAACTCAAGGATCTTGAAGTCCTTTTCCGTCACAGGGTCAAGGAAAATCTTTGCCCCTGGCAGGTTCAACCCTTTTTGAGAATAAAGCTGTCCTCCGATAATAACCTCGCAAAGCACATCTTTTCCCGAAACCTCCAGGCAGCGAAGCTGTATAAATCCGTCACTTAAGTAAATAATGCTCCCCGGAACCACGCTTTCCGGAAGCTGCCTGTAGTTTACGGGAATTCGTTTCTCATTTCCGGGAGTCTCGTCAACCGTAAGGGTCACAAAGTTTCCTTTGTGAAGCATGATCGGTTCTTTTTCCAGCTTCCCGATGCGGATCTTTGGGCCTGGCAGGTCTGCAAGAATCGCAACTGTCCTGTCAAGATCCGCTGCGACCTTGCGGACTCTCCGGATTACTTCTCTATGGCTTTCGAAGTCCCCGTGGGAAAAATTGATCCTTGCAACATTCATGCCAGTAAGCATAAGTTCCCTGATCACTTCCTCGGAAGAGGAAGCCGGGCCTATGGTACAGACAATCTTTGTCTTATGGTCCGGAATTTGCATATTTACACAGCCTTTAACGCTCAACTTTTGATCAATGCCGCCTTCATACCCCTAATCAGGTCTTCTGCAGGCTTTTTTATTTGTCTTTGTATATTTTAAGGGCAGCGTCGACGCTTGAGTCCTCAACAGTTACTGCATAGACAGCGTTGCACATGCGGACAGCCTCATCCAGAGGCTTCTGGTGAATATTTCTTCCGGTTGCATTCCCCTGGGCTCCGGAGATGTGGATCTGGTCATAGAGCTTTTTCAGGAAAGTTTCAGCTTCGTCACTTGTGCCGCCTGCGCAAACCACTCTGGTACGCCCTGCGGCTTTGATGGCTTCCTTGAAGATCTCGGCAGATTTTGCCCCTTCCTTCTTCGGGTAATTGACCTTTACAAAATCCGTGCCAAGGCAGGCTCCGACTCCTGTTGCTCCTGCAATAAGGTGCGGGTCCTTTTCATCTTTTACAGCTTTACCACGTGGATAGATCCAGAGTACGGACAACATGCCGTGCTGGTGAGCATCGTAAATTATTTGAGCGGCCTGCACAAGCATTTCGGCTTCGAACTCACTGCCAAGATAGATTGTATATCCTACCCCAAGAATCTTAAGCCCGCTATTTTCTTTAAATTCAACGACCTGGTCAACATCGTACCAGAGGTTGCTGAAAGGATCAGCCTGTTCTGTCTCAACAAGGTTTGTTTTGGAGTTTACCTTTACAAGGTAGGGCACATCCCTATAGTCCATGCCGTAGCGTGCAATAAGCCCGAGCTGAGTTGCAAAAACTCCGATTTTTGCCTGGGCCGCTATCCTGAAAAGGTGTTCGGGATCAGCATCGTCTTCAGGCACTCCTTCTCCGTAAAAATCGTCATTGAGATGCTCTACCTTCTGGTCGCCTGCAAAGAGCATTAGCCTGCCGGTTCCGCGGGTAATTTCCATATAATTATTCACATACGTCTCACGCATTGTTTTCGGGACATCTAGAGGTACAATCACGTCCTCTTTATTAATTGAAACCATATGTATAAACCTCAGTTTTATTCGATGGCAATTAGTTGGATGGTAGTAATACTGTGAAACTGTATTTATCTATAATCCTTCTTACTACCTTATCCTTCTCTGAACATTTATAATTTTTCCACCCAGTATTGACAGGTTTGTTCAGGAATCGCATTTTTTAATACTCTCCTGAAACTTCTGACTCCCCTTGTATGTTTATAAAAACTATACAATTAAAAACTGGTATGTTCCGAAAACTTAAAAATTTAATCAATAGGCAGGTTACGGTAAAATCAACATAAAAACAAGTTCAGGCCAAATAAACCTGAAGCGGACAGGTTAAATAGAACCTGAAGCAGGTTCAGTCAAATAAGCTCTAAAATTCCTTTTCCAGGGGGCAGAAAGCAAAAACAGCCCGAAAATAATATGATTGGTGTAGAGAATCACAAAATAGAAGAATTTACGCCGCTTGCAGGGCTCGAACCTACGACATTCTGGTTAACAGCCAGACACTCTACCAACTGAGTTAAAGCGGCTCTCTGACGGGAAAGCGGTTCTTGGTCTTACCCTCGAATCTTCTTATACAAGAGATTCTTTGGATATAAAGTTTATGGGCCTGACCGGATTTGAACCGGTGACCGCTCGGTTATGAGCCGAGCGCTCTAACCTGACTGAGCTACAGGCCCTTATTGATTTTATAAAGCTATTAATAGCTTTTAGTATGGCTTTAATAATAAAGTTTTTGCACATGTATTTTTCTATTCCGGAAAGAGTAGTAAAAAAATGCAAAATTTTTACGCCGCTTGCAGGGCTCGAACCTACGACATTCTGGTTAACAGCCAGACACTCTACCAACTGAGTTAAAGCGGCTTACGTTATCGGATGTGCCCGTTTTGCCCACCCTATCGCGAACACTCCTAAAGCGATAATGTTATTTATATATTTCGCTTGGAACGGTTTTCACAACCATATATGCGCTGAAGAATCTGATAACGTGAGGGTCTTTAATCAGGGACAATACCGGCATGGCCAGCGTCGGTTTCTTCCAGCTTGCTCATTTTATTTTTCACTCACTTATAGTCCATTCAACAAATATCTTTATTTGATTCCTATTCAATTTGTTATTTATTCGACTAATATTCTTCAGTTTCTATTGAATTAATATAATTAACTTAATATATATTATGTTGACATTGATTATATCGATATTAATTAAACTGATTGTCGACACTAATTATCTCGATACTGATTAAACTGCCAACTACTTCTACTGCTTTTTTAAAGTATCTCACTGTGAGGCGTCCCTGTTCCACCAGAAGGTAGCCTTTTGCCTCTTACTCATATAAAAAATAATTCTTTTCGAGCCAAAACTTATATCCTTTCAGGAATAATATATTTGATTAGCTTGTTGTAACATTATGCAGCGAGGTCGGACAGGTCTGATTTTTAAGCAGTACGCTCGTTTAGCTTAAAATGCCTTTATCTGAGGCCCTGTCCGGGGGAATTAGTATATTACCAGTTAAAGGTCAAAAACGGCTTTTAAATGTAACTTCAAGGTTAGGGTCAGTTCTTTCCCGTACTGATGGGTATCCTTTAAGATTCTTTGTATATTGTCAGGGTATCTTTTCGGTCCATGGGGTTTGACCGCCTGAATCTTGCAGTTTAAAAATGGAAACCAAGGGGGTTTATTTACGAAACGGCTAAAAATATGTCCAAAATGCCATGCTAAACTGAAAGTGAGCTCAGATGGAGAGACCCAGTACTGCAGCATTTGCAAGTACTGGACAAAAGTGGGTACTGCAAGACTCGATTCGATCATGATTTACGGATGAGGATTCTGAATGGGGAATGCAAGTATTTCTATGTTTTGCAGTGTATGCCAGACAAAGTTGAAACGCCAGGTCCTGGGTTCTAATGTTTTCTACTACTGCCGGAACTGTGGATGTGTGAGTTCGGAAGCATATTTATCAGGGGGGGTAGACGTCCTCCAATCCCAGAAACCGACATCTGTAAACAGGGCACCTTCGGCTTTAAGCCTTATGAATACGCCCGAATCGCTTTAATTGAGACCTGACCTGGAAAAAGGAGTCTAGTGTTAGAAAAGTAGGAAAAATTAGCTTTTTAAAGAGCGACAATGGCTCATTAATTCGGTTTTTAATTTTTAATACTTTTTTATTTACTTATTATGTTTTTATTTTTATGATATGGTTGTCTGTTTGTTATGTTTTATTCTATTTTCATTCTGTTTACTTATGTAGAATAGCTACCTTTTTTGTTGATTAAAAATTCTATATGCTGCATGTGACTTTCTCAGCTAAAAAAGAGATAAAAAGTATGTTTAAAAAACCCTTTATTTGAAAAAGGAAAGGTAAGAATAAACCGGTTTTGCTAAATAAATATAGTTTCTGTGTATAATTCCTGCAAGACCATTCGGAAAGCAGCTTTTTCAGTGCCCTGCTTTGAGCAGTTTGCATACATTTTCTACTTCTGCCCTGAAATTGTCCTGGGTGATGCCATAAAGGCCTGCAAGGTACATGGCGCCGCCAGCTCCTGCGCCTTCCTTGATTGTGCCTGTTTCGTACCTGTGAAGCCCTTTGAGCTCGGACTTTCCAAATCCGGGATCTGCAACATAAACCACAGGTACACCAAGCGCTCTGGTAAGTTCGGTAAAGTTTGCGGACTTATCTTCCACAACATACCGGGTAGTGGCAATTGCCAGCTTTTCCGTATCGAAACCCAGGTGTTTGATCAGGGCATACACTGCTGCCATCTGGGTTCCGCCTGCAAGCACGACATTGACATCGGTATCCTGGAAGCCTGCAACAAGGCCTACAACAGCAGGCATCATCGGGTCTCCCATGCAGGCAATAGCCTTCATAGGGTCATCCTTCAGGCAGCCAAAGGTCAGGCCTGAGGCTTTCATGCCTTCTTCGACAACCTGTTTCTTCAGTTCAAGGGGATTTTCATCGGCACTACTGCTAACATTTCCGTTATATCCAAGGGCCATTAAAACCCCCATCGCGGTTGTTGTGCCGCCTGGAATACTCTCTCCGATAACCACGTGGTCTACATGGTTCCTGAGCCTTCTGGCGAGAAACTTCGCCCGTTCGTAGATTCCCTGTACATCCCTGACTGCAATCGGTTCCCTGATATCTTCTCCGGGCCTGGCCTTCAGGTCGATGCACGGGACTTCCGGAGTTACGATAAGGCCGGAATTAATGAAGTGATAGGGAGCGTCCGTGAGCTTCAGTGCCGAACGGGTCATAATTGCAGGAGTTGGAGTGTCATATGGAGGTGTCATGGGGAGAACGGGCACGCTGATAATATTTCCTGTCTCCATAAGTTCCGCATCTCCTGCAGGCGTATAGTCCGTAAGTTCAGCCGTTTTTCCTGCGGCTGAAAGTTTCGGGATATGTGCGGTTTTGGTATTGGAAAGCACGCATAAAAACATTGGTCTTCTGGGTTTTCTGGTTACTTCCGGTTCGATCCAGGCCATATCGTATCTCCTTCATGCAAGCGTTGAGCCGCAACCGTTTCGCCGGTTGATCACGCCGTTAGGGTTGGGGATTATAAGCATTTCTCAATTACAGGCGTTCGCCGTTTTCGATCAAACCTTTTCGCAAAAAGTTTGCGTTGCACCGGTTGATCACGCCGTCACGCCGTTTTCGATCAAACCTTTTTTGAAAAGGTTTGCGATCAAGCCTTTTTTGAAAAGGTTTGCGATCAAGCCTTTTTTGAAAAGGCTTGTAATAAATGAATAGAATTCTTTCTGAAATCCAATGAGAATTCTTCAACTTACTATTTAATATTTATCCACAAACAAATATAATTTAACATTAATCAAGTTAACTTTACTTTATTTATGCTCCTTTTCGGACTCAGCCGCACAACTGTGAATGAGCTTTTAATAAAGATCAGTTGAGCAACGCTTGGATATATCTGCATCCAACTGTCTCCAACTGCATCCCAACTAAATTCCTGATAATTTTGTTTTCAGGTTCGTTCAGGCTGTAAGGGACTGTATAGTGACCTGCATAGGATAAAAAAGAAAAGAATGAAAGCCGGAGCAGGTTTGGAGTAATCGGCTTTCCGGTTTGTGCTGAGTAGTTTTTAGTTTTAATATGTTCTTGCCACGTAGACGCGAGTTTCGGTTTCTCCGCCGCAGATCGGGCATTTTTCTTTCCTGTCCTTTTTCTGCTCCAGAGGAATTCCAAGGATTCCTGCACCTATTACCTCTTCCATAGCAAGTCCGCATTCCTTGTTTCCGCACCAGGGGATTGTCGCAACACCTTCCTGGATTTTTTCCTTTACCTCTTCAAGTTCCATGCATTCAAATATGTGGTTTTCAAGTTCGGTTTTCGCTTTTTGATAGAGGTTCTCATGGATTGCTTCAAACCTTGAGCTCACGCCGGTCTCGATCTCAGGGAGCGGGATCTGTTCTTTTTCTCCGTTATCTCTTCTGACAGCCACAGCAACATTATTTTGCAGGTCTCTGGGCCCGATTTCAAGCCTCAGGGGTACGCCTTTCATTTCCCATTTGTAATACTTTGCTCCGGGGCGGAGATCACTTGCATCTATTTCGACTCTGATGCCGGCTTTCTTCAGGCGTTCCTGCACATCCCTGCAGGCTGTAAGCACCTCTTCTGCTCCTTTCTTAAAGATAATCGGGATAATTACAACCTGTACAGGTGCGATCTCCGGAGGCAAAACCAGCCCTTTGTCGTCTCCGTGGATGGAAATTGTAGCTGCAATCGATCTCTCTGAAATCCCGTAGCAGGTCTGGTGGGCATAACGCTGTTCTCCATCAGGGGCTTCATACTTAATGTCAAAAGTCTTTGCAAAATTATCCCCCAGATGGTGGGCCGTACCTATCTGAAGGGTCTTTCCGTCAGGCATAATAGCATCAATAGCATCGGTGTAATCTGCGCCCGGGAATTTATCCCAGTCAGGTCTTCTTGACCTGAGCACAGGGACTGCAAGCCTGCGGTATATCTCGGTATAGAGCCTGACAGCTTCCTTAACCTGAGCCTCTGCATCTTCCCAGGTAGCGTGCACGGTATGGGCTTCTTTAAAGGAAGTAATCTCTCTGAGCCTTATCAGAGGACGCGTATGTTTTGTCTCGTAACGGAAAGTGTTGACTATCTGATAGAGTTTGACAGGGAAATCCGCATGGGACCTGACCCACATTTTGTACATCGGGTAAATGGCAGTCTCACTTGTTGGGCGAAGGGCCAGAGGGATATCAAGCGGATCTCTTCCTCCGTGGGTTACCCAGTAAACCTCGTTCTCAAAGCCTTTGATATGTTCGGCTTCTTTCATAAACTCATTTTCCGGGATAAGCAGCGGAAAGAGAGTTTCCTGGTGCCCGCTATTGTCAAGGATTTCCCTTATAATATTGTAAGTACTCCTGCGGATCGAAAAGCCGAAAGGGTACCAGACATAGAGTCCTTTCACAGGATAACGGACATCCATTATTTCGGCCATCCACAGGAGGTCGTTGTACCATTCGCTGAATTCCTCTTTTGGAGGGAGTGCTGCTTCTTTTTCGCTTTCTGCCATACCTTCACCGTATTATCGCAATCTGAAATAACTCTTAAATAGCTTAATTGGTCAAATAAATATTAAATTTATCAAATAAATATTAAATTTATCAAATAAATCTTAAACTTATCTAATAAATTATTAAGTTCATAAATTCTTAAATTAATTTAATGAATTCTTAAATTAGTGAACTGAATTCCTGAAATAGTTAAATAAATCTTAAATTAACCGAGTTTTTAGGGGAACTTATTCCGGCATCACACCTGAGTCCTGATTTTAATCTTCCTGATTAAACGCACAGTTCACGGGGTAATTAAGGGCTTGCTCTCAGACAGGCACGTTATCCTGAAACCGCTCTTTTTCTCCGGAGATTCTATAAAAAGGTTTTCCGGGCTGTCATATCTTGAAATATACGGCTCCTGAGGTATATGGCATCCTGAAGTGAAATTGCCCGAATAACCTGCAATATGTCTGCCTTTATTGGAATAAAAGTTAATAACTATATTGGAAGTATGCCCCTGGAATTCTCAGGCTGTGAAAAATCGGAAAAAAGAATTAATCTCCTCCGAGGGGCTTAACATTGTCTGAGACATCATGTACAAGTTCGGATTTGTCAACATCGAAAACGATCATGCCGGTATTTAGCTTCTCGGTTTCTTCTTTGGAGAGTTCGACAGCTTTGGCTTTCTTTGAAATGATCGCGCTGTTTCCAAGGGGATCTTCGATTATGATTGTAATTTTTCTCTTGCCCTGGATTACTTCTTCGAGCATGGACAGGAGTTCCTGGCTGCGGGAGGATTTCTCTTCATCCCCCTGTACCCACCTGCTCGCGGTCATAAGGACATCCCGGACCCGATGCAGTACACCTTCGATATTTGTCACGTACGATTCCGAAACCGATCCGGGCTCGATAGTAATCCCCATTTCCGGGATGCGGATTGTTCCTGAGGTTGAACGGATAACTCTCGCATCCAGGTCTTCCAGGGTTTCGACTGGCATCTCATAGCGCATGGGTTCTTTACTCGAGAGGATCATGGTATCTGCAAAACGGAAACTGCATTCGCATCTTGCACTGATGTACATGATCTCCCCAAAGTAGGGAATGTTATCTCTCTGCCAGTTCATCACCAGATCTCTCTGGCACAGAGGACAGCAGATTCTTGTTTCAAACCTTTCCTGTTTAAAAAAATCCGGATTCAATATTTTCCACCAGTTATTTTGGATCTATCAATTTTAATGCCTGTTGGGGTTACGACCACAGTATTTCCTTTGACACCTGCGATATCCCCATGAACATCGATAATAACGTCTTTCAGCTCTTTTAAAACCCTGTCTCTTAGCAGGTCATCGCCCCTGATATTCGAAATGTCTATCATCAGGATATTTCCGTTATAAATCTCCTGCTTAAGCTGGGATACTTGGTTGATGTTCGAGACTTCTGCGATCTTTACATAAGTTTCTGCAGGCTCGTCCTCGAGAACTTCCTCATATTTGCTGAGATCAATTTCAGTATAATCCTCGGGGCTAGTTGGACTTTTTACGTTGCTGCCAAGGAGCTTGTCTATGAGTTTTGCCATTTTGTGCACACCTTTTATATTTTTTTCAAATTCGAATAGCACTGTCCTATATTGAAATCTATATTAATTAATTTTGCTATTATATAGCTGATCCTGATTTGCTTTCGGTTTCAGAAAGTTTTCATTCCCTGCCTGCAGGTTTCGTTTAATGAAAATATATTTTACTTCATGGAGTTTTCAGAATTCCGTGTTCCAGAGTTTATCCCCTACATGGGTTATTGACTTTATGGCTTTACCTGAAGTAGCTTCGACCATCTCCGTCCCTCCCATAAGGGCTTTCCCGATTGCAAGAGGTTTTTGATGAGTCTCTTCCACTATGATTACAAGGTCCCCTTCTTTTATTTCGGAGTCTGCAGCCACGACTCCCGGAGCCATTATGTCCGCGCCGTTTGAAACAAAACGGATAGCTCCTTTATCAACGGTTACAACACGCTTTTGAAGTCCCATCTCAAGAGCTCCGCGGACGGTAGGGAAAAGATGTCCTTCGATTTCGAAAAGCAAAGGCTTGCCATCCACAAGGATAACGGAGTATTCCTCAAGGGTGATTTTTTCCAGAGTTTTATTTTCCAGCGCTGACATCTCTTCGCCGAAAGTGGACACAAGGTCTTTCAACATTTTATTCCTGATATTCTTTCTCAGCTGAACTCTTGACTTTACTTTCAATTAATCACCGGATTTCAAATGTTATGTGTTGTTTATAGCATAGGGTTTTTGTGCCTTTTAAAGCTTATGTGGGGATATGGGGTTTCCTGAAACAGATTTCTCTTTTCTGCTTTATTTTCGCATTTTACTCAGGGTTTTGCTCGGGTATTTGTTCGGAGTATTTACCTGGGATGAGTAACTTGGGTATTTTTACTCAGGTATTTTACTCAAGTTCTACAAAGAGCACTGCAAGTAACACAAGGGCACTTCCAAAAAATACGGCCTCATAACCGAAGGGCTCCAGGAAGAAGCTTCCAAAAATCGGGCCCAGCCCAAGCCCCGCATAAATTCCAGTATTAAAAAGCCCCATCGCAAAGCCGCTGGAGCTGATCCTGGAAACGGCTGTAATTAGTCCTATGACTGCGGTTCCTCCTCCTGCCCCTATCAGGAAGAAAGCCAGTAAGGGCAACTTTACCGAGAGAAAGATCCCTGCTGCTGCGAGAATTACTCCTGTCCTTATTATCTTTTTAGAATTGATGTTTGCCCTGCCTGCAATCAGGGAACTCAGCATTGCAGCCAGATAGGAAGCTGAAATTGCCAGTCCGATTTCGGGTTTTGTCAGGAAGCCAGCACTGTAATCAGTGTAGTTTGCAGTTAACAGGCCTGTGGCTCCATAAAGAAGCGCTGTAATTCCCCAGATCTTCCCGAAATCGGTTTTAAACAGGATTTCCCTGGCTTTTCCCATGTAATTTTTCAGTTCGGGAAGTAAAGAGGTGTCCTGCTGATTTCTTACAGGCTTTTCACTCTCTGGAAGCGTAAGCTTCTTCTCTCTTCTGTTCGGAGAAAGCAATTCTCCGGCTTCCGATAGAAGGAGAATGCAGGAAAGGCCTGCCAGAAATGTAAAGCTGATTATTGCGGTTTTAATCCCAAACTCGGCAAGCATTCCAGAGAAGAACACACCTGCAGCCAGCCCGGCATTTAGCAAAAAGTTAAATTCCCCAAGACTTTGCTGGCTGTCCTCCCATTCTGCAATTACAGAGAAAGCTGCAGGAAAAAAAGCACCGCATCCCACTCCTTCTAGAAACCTGGAAATTCCAAGAATCCACGGGCTGTCCGAAAATGCGATAAATAAACCTGAAAAGACAGTCAGTAGCATTCCGAATCTTATCACCTTCAGGTTTCCGATCCTGTCTGCCAGGATTCCGAGGGGCACGAGGGCAAGCAGGGCTCCTATAAAATATCCGGAAAATAGAAGGGCTGAAATCGCAGAACCTCCGCTGTCTCCTCCAGCAAGTTCTGGAAGAACAGGGATTATTGCGTTTGAGAGGCCCTGGAGCGCAAAAACTGACGAATAGAGTGCTAGTTTTTTGAGGTTCATAGGCTTTTCGATTTTATGTGTTCAGCCCTATACGGATTTTGTACTCAGTGCTTATTTTCCCTGGATTCTGGAAACTACTCTTATTTCAAAAAATTACTCTATTTCTGAAAACTGCTCTTTGCTCTTACTTCTAAGCTTTGCTCTTACTTCTAAGAACACTCCGATTTTTAAAACTTATTCTTATTTCTAAAAATTCTTCCTGAATATCAGGAAATTTCGTGGAATAAATATCTTACGCAATATCCCGTGCTATCCAGTTGAAGGGAACTTACTGGCATAAAACCTGGCTAAGTACCTTTTTGAAGGGTCTTTCACTCTCTCAGTATAAGGGCACCTGCTAGGATACAGCCATTTGCTATAAACAGTTTTTCAAAATCCATAAAATCTGTAAAAATCCCTGCAATAATCGGGGCAAGAGAAAGCCCTGCATAGATAGTCGTGTTAAAAAGCCCCATTACAAGACCCCTGTCAGCATTCATTCTGGCAACAGCCAGGGCAAAACCTACAGTTGCGACCCCGGACCCTCCACCAAGGCTTGAGAATCCCAACAAAGGATATTTTATTGCAGAGAGGGCACCAAGGACCGAAAATCCTATCCCTATTCGAATTAAGGTTTTCTCCTTTACTTTGAAGTGCCCTGCAAGCAGAGAGGTAACCATTGCACAGACATAAAGGCTGGAAATCGAGATTCCAAGCTGGGCTTTTGTTATAGTGCCCAGGCTGTAGTCAGGATAGTAGGCTACAAGCACTCCAATGGCTCCGTTAAGCAGGAAAGAACTGAGCCAGAGCCCTGAGTTGTCACCGCTCAGGAGCTCTTTAATTTCTCTGTAAGGCTTTCTGAAAAGGCCAGAGCCTTTTAATGAACCCGGTCTTCCTTCGCACTCAGGATGAACCAGTCCTCTGTACCTGGAAAGCAGGTACACGGTCAAAAGGAAAGCGATGACTGTAAAGATAAGGATTGCTCCTTTCAGGTAGGTGTCTGCCAGCAACCCTGAGAGAAAGGCTCCTGCTGCCAGGCCGGCATTGAAAAGAAAAGTAAATTCCCCTATATAGCGCCCTGGATTACTGAGTTTTGATAATATGGTAAAGGCAGCCGGGAAAAAAGCTCCACAGGCAGAACCTTCTATAAACCTCGCAATCAAAAGAATCCAGAGGTTTTCGAAGAACAGGATAGTCAACCCTGAAATGGCCGTCAGAACGATACCCAGCCCTATGAACTTCAAATTTCCGAACCTGTCCGCGAGAATCCCAAAGGGGAGCATTGTTCCCAGGGCTCCGAGGAAATAGGCTGAAAAGAGCAGGCTTGAGGCAAATCCTCCAGAAGAGCTGTTACTCAGGCTCGCAAGCTCCGGAAGGATAGGGATAACAGCGTTAGAGAGCCCCATTATCGTAAAAGCTGCTCCGTAAATCAAAAGCCTGTGAAGGTTCATAGCACTAAAAACCCTTAATTAAGTATATAGTTTCTTGTCGCCATTTCTTGTCGCAGCAGCATTCTGAAACTCGCCTTCGGAAGGCTAAAATGCCTGAAACGAACCTTTAAAGGCTTCTTCAGCCGTTCGCAGGATTTTTATCTATTGCACAGTTATATAATGCGTACTAAGAAAATTGAATCTGGCTGCCATGCCTGGATTCTTACTATATCATGACGCTTTTATTATAATAAATCGGATAGAATGCATAGCTATTTATATAATTAGTTTGAATAGGGGTAATGTGAGTAATGTGAGCGGGAAACTTTTTTCACATACCATACCCCCCACTCCCCATATGACCCCCCACTCCCCAACCCGCTCACACTACTTCTACTTAACAATCTAATATTTAACAATCGAATTCGTTTTTTTACTTTTTTAGGCTCTTAGCTCGCTGTTTCTTTATAATTTTCTTTTTATTTCTTTAGAGATTCGCTCGATTTTTTTAGACTTTTAGTTCACTTTTTAGACTCTCAACTCCCTTTTTACTTCACTGCTGATGAAGAAAGAAGAGATGAAGCAAAAAGATCAAGAAGAGCTTGTTTTGACGAAGATCCTTTTTTACAGGAACTTACTTTCACAGAAACTCTCCTTCATCCAGAGAAAACTAACCAGCTCACGCTGTTTTGAGTTCGGAGTGACAATTTAAAAAGTAATGATTTAAAAATAGAAAATTAGATGAAATTTGAGAAAGGCTCAGGGCTCCTCATGAGATTTTTGGATTTCCCTTTTATCAGAAGAGGCCTCTGCCTATCATAAGGGAAGAGAAGAGGATTGCTACCATATTTACCACTTTAATCAGGGCGTTAAGGGCAGGTCCGGCAGTGTCCTTGAAAGGATCACCTACGGTATCCCCGATTATTGCAGCTTTATGAGCTTCAGAGCCTTTTCCTCCGTGCGCTCCGTCTTCAATCAGTTTTTTTGCATTATCCCATGCCCCTCCGCCGTTATCCATCAGGAGGGCAACCATAAACCCTACCACTATGAGGCCTATCAGGAGTCCTGCAAGTGCCTTCGGCCCCAGGAGGAAGCCTACCAGCAAAGGCACAAGTATGGCAAGAAAACCTGGCATTGCCATTTCATGAAGTGCAGCTTTTGTGACTATGTCAACACAGCGCCCGTATTCCGGCTTTGCAGTCCCTTCCATGATTCCGGGGATTTCTCTGAACTGCCTTCGGACCTCATTTACGATTTCGAACGCAGCCTTTCCCACTGCGCTCATGGTTACTGCGCTGAATACAAAAGGCAGCAGTGCTCCAAGCAGCAGTCCTGCAAGCACCACCGGATCATCAAGGTTCAGGGCCTGGTCTCCAAGGTTTACCTTATTCCGGTAGTCCGCAAAAAGAGCAAGTGCACCAAGAGCAGCCGAGCTTATGGCATATCCTTTGGTAACGGCTTTTGTAGTGTTCCCCACAGCATCCAGGGCATCCGTAACTTTCCTGACCTCGGCTGGAAGTTTTGCCATCTGGGCGATTCCTCCGGCGTTGTCGGTAATCGGGCCGTAAGAATCCAGAGCAACTATCATGCCTGTAGTTGAGAGCATTGCAACGGCGGCAATAGCAATCCCATAGAGACCGGTTTCGGGATCGGCTGCTCCGCCCACTACATAATACGATGCAAGAATTCCGACTACGATTACTACGGTAGGCATAAGCGTACTTTCAAAACCTATAGACAGCCCTGAGATGATATTGGTTGCAGCCCCGGTTTCGGAGGAGGATGCAATGTTTTTCACAGGCCTGTATTTTGTAGAAGTATAGTACTCGGTGATAATAACCATGAGCACCATGATAATAATGCCTATGAGTGTCGCATAATAAAATCTCAGGCTCCCCATCAGGGCATCGGTAATAAAGTAAAATGCAACCAGGCTGATTGTCGCCGAACCGGCTACACCCTTATAAAGAGCCCGTATAATGCTTCCTTCTTTTCCTAATTTAACAAAAAATATGGATATGATGGATGCAAAGATCGCGGCTGAACCCAGTATTAGGGGATAAAGGATTGCGTTTTCGTAAATGCCGGTTATAAGGGAGCCGAGCAGCATTGCAGCCAGAGAAGTTACAACATAGGTTTCGAAAAGGTCGGCTCCCATACCTGCGCAGTCTCCGACGTTATCGCCTACGTTGTCGGCGATTACGGCAGGATTTCTCGGGTCGTCTTCAGGAATTCCTGCCTCGATCTTACCTACAAGATCCGCGCCAACATCCGCAGCCTTTGTGAAAATTCCTCCGCCTACTCTGGCAAAAAGGCTTATCAGGCTGGCGCCAAAACCGAACCCTACAACCAGATTCACATCCTTATAGAGAATATAAAATCCGCTTGTCCCGAGCAGTGCAAGCCCTACTACGGCAAGCCCTGTGACCGCTCCCCCTTGAAATGCAACCGCTAAGGCTTTTTCAAGTCCGCTTGAGGCCGCGTGAGCAGTCCTGACATTTGCTCGAACTGAAACACTCATCCCAATATAGCCGGCAGCGGCAGAACTGATAGCTCCTGCCAGAAAACCTGCTGCAATTTTAAGTCCGTCATCAAGCAAAAAGAAAATTAAGAGCGCAAGAATGATCGAAACTATTGTGATCGTTCTGTATTGACGGTTTAAGTAAGCCCTCGCCCCCTCCTGAATTGCGCCGGCAATTTCCTGCATCCTTTCGTTTCCGGTCTCTTCTTTGAGGACACTGTTTGCAAAAAACGCAGCGAAGGCCAGACTTATGATGCCTGCTAAAGGGGCGACGAATATTAAACCTTCCATAAATTTCCTGTCCTCTGGTTCTGATATCCACTCAGATTTTTATTTTTTCATTCTTCAAATAATCCCTGTCCTTTAGCTTAACTTTCCTCTCGTTTCTCCAGTATAATTTATATTTATTTGATATTATAATGATGTGTACGCAATAACTTGGTGTTGTTCTGAAGTATTATTCTGAGTTTTTAAGCCTCGATTCTACGAAAGTGCAGATAATTATTTTTTATATAAACTTTTGAACTCTTCTACCTGTTACGTTGTTTCTTTAATTGTTTTTACGAGAAACTCCAACTTTTTATCGCAGAATACACTTTTCTTTGCCAGAAGATTCTAAATAAATTCGCGGAAGATAGGGATGGACAGTAGGGGTAAAAGTAGGGGTAAAAGTAGGGATGAACAGTAGAATAGAATGATAAAATGAGTTATACATCTAAAATAAAATAAAATAAAATAAAATAAAAAAAGATCTAAAAAATTTCCGGATATTAAAATAAAAAAATATCCGGAAGACCGAAAAACGAGTTCTAAATCTGTATCCTTTAGTAGAGGAAGCCTTACAACATCTGGTGTTGTAAGGCTTGATCTCATATTATTCTTGATCAGCAGCCGATTCCTTCATTACTTCTCTGCTGGGATTCTCATTTCGTAGAGGGATTCTCATTCCGTAGAATGAACGCCAGACAAAGAATAGCGCAATCAAAAGGAATATGCCGCCTACATACGGAGCTATATTTCGGAATGACTCGGAGATAGCTATTTCCATGGCTAAGAGGCCAAACAGGGTAGTGAATTTGATGATCGGATTCAGGGCAACTGATGAAGTATCTTTAAATGGATCCCCTACGGTATCACCTACCACTGTTGCTTCGTGTAAAGCTGTGCCTTTTTCCTGAAGGTCTACTTCCACTACCTTTTTGGCATTGTCCCAGCAACCACCGGCATTTGCCATGAACACGGCCTGGAACAGTCCGAATACTGCAATGGAGATCAGATAGGAGACAAAGAACGCCACGGAGTCTTTCCCGGCTGTGGGAGCAGAGAGGCAGGAAAACGCCAGAGTAAAGGAGAATATGGCGATAAATATATTGAACATGCCCTGTTGCGCATACTGAGTGCAGATTTTTACCACTTCTTTTGACTTTTCAGTGGCTGCTTTCTGGCTGGCTTTTTCATCAAGCTGTATGTTCATCTTGATATATTCAACTGCCCGGTAGGCTCCGGTAGTTACGGCCTGGGTTGATGCCCCGGTAAACCAGTAAATTACAGAACCGCCTGCTAAAAACCCGAAGATAGTATAGGGATTGAGCAGGGTCAAAATTTCTTCCGGTTGTACTCCGAGAACGTCCTTAATGACTAGAATCAAAGAGAAGATCATGGTTGTGGCGCCAACTACAGCTGTGCCTATTAAGACCGGTTTGGCTGTGGCCTTAAAAGTATTTCCTGCTCCGTCGTTTGCTTCCAGATAGTGTTTGGCTTTATCGAAATCCGGTTTGAAATTGAATTCTCTCTGGATCTCCTCCTTTATTTTCGGAATGGTTTCTATAAGCGACAGTTCGTAAATGGATTGGGCATTATCCGTTACCGGTCCGTAACTGTCAACTGCTATGGTAACAGGGCCCATGCCCAGCATCCCGAAGGCCACAAGGCCGAATGCAAATATGGAGGGATATATCATTATCTCGCTCAAACCATACCCGCTGGCATAATAGGCAACGAACATGAGTGCGAAGAATACCATACCGATCCAGAACGCGCTGAAGTTACCTGCAACCAGTCCGGACAGGATGTTAAGAGATGGGCCTCCTTCGCGGGAAGCTTTGACGACCTCGGCTACATGCAGGGAATTCGGGCTGGTAAATACCTTGGTAAATTCGGGAATTAAAGCCGCTCCCAGGGTTCCACAGCTGATTATCACTGAAAGCACCAGCCAGAGCTTCTGCAACTGGGCAGGTACGTCGGCGGAACCCGGGCCCAGCAGGTAATAGCTTACGGCAAAAGTTACTGCAATGGAGAGAATGGAAGTGATCCATACCAGGCTGGTAAGAGGCTGCTCAAAATCAAAATCATCTTTGCTGCCGAATCTTGCCTGGCTGAGTGCCCTGTTGATATAGAAAGATGTTACGGAGGTAATGATCATGAGTACACGCATGACAAAGATCCAGGTAAGCAGGGTTCCGGTCAGGGCAGGCTGCACAGCCAGAACTATAAAGGAGACGAGGGCGACTCCGGTTACACCATAGGTTTCAAATCCGTCTGCGGTCGGTCCTACACTGTCACCTGCATTATCTCCGGTGCAGTCGGCAATAACACCTGGATTTCTCGGGTCGTCTTCTTTTATTCCAAAAACGATTTTCATCAGATCGGAGCCTATATCGGCGATCTTGGTGAATATCCCGCCTGCAATACGTAAGGCGCTGGCTCCAAGGGATTCTCCTATTGCAAAGCCTATAAAGCTTGCTCCGGCCAATTCTCTGGGAACAAACAGCAATATAATTAACATCATTATTAACTCAACGCAGACCAGAAGCACGCCTATGCTCATCCCCGCATCGAGAGCGATATTTAACAGTTTCAGGGGTTTCTTTTCCAGGGATGCGAATGCTGTCCTGCTGTTAGCCAGGGTATTCATACGAATTCCATACCACGCGACGCTGTAAGAACCCAGTATCCCTAATATAGTCCAGGCCAGGATGAGCAATACCCCGCTAAGAGGCATTTTCTGAAGGAAGCCAAAGTAAAAGGCTATACAGAAGCCGATAAAAACAAATAATATGCACAGCAGCTTACCCTGCTGGATAAGATAGGTTTTACAGGTCTCGTAAATTATGTTGGCCACATCCAGCATGGACTGATGGGCCCTGATTCTTCTCACCCTCGTAAACTGGTAATAACCGAACAGCATGCCTAATACACAGACCACGATACCCCAGAGCAGCAAGTTATTTTGCCCCTGGCTTAAATTCGGAATTTTAAGATTCGCTTCACTGGCAGCTGCTATTGCCGGTGTTAACGACAGTATGGCCAGGCTAAACAGGCCTTCGAGCGTTGCCTTGACCACCCTATTTTTCATTACGATCTCCATTTAGCCGATCACTTCTCTCATCACATTTTTGAAAGATAAATTGGGATTCTCTATTATTAAAGACACTTTTCGACGAAATGTAAGCAATTATTTTTATGTTTTTGTGCAGTTTGCGGGGAATTAGGGTCTTTTGAGTAGGATCGAGCCTCTATAATTGCCCTTCCCCAGCAAACTTCAAATTTAAAATATATTTTTATCCTGGAAGATAACCCAAATTAGACTTTCAGGTTTTTCCCATTTTGTTTATGAGCTTAGATATCTGCATTAGTAATTATGCGCCTTATAACAGGATTCCCCTAACGGAAAGGGTAGCATGAGGCTATTTGTGACGTAGTCCCTGTTGCACTCTAAGAGTAATATATCTATTTTGTTACAGTGTACGTCACGTTGATTAGTGTTATTAGTAGTGATAATTGGTCACGATCAGCAGAGTCAGCTCTATAGCTAACTTCTCGATGTTCATGAGTCTCGAATCTATTTTTAGTCTGGATGCGGTTTCGTCGAAATATATTTTAATGTAACTAAATTTGAGCCGTTAAAGTGTCATTTTCGACAAGGCGTAAACAGTTATTTTTTATATAAGCTTTTTTGCACCTTTGTCTGATCGACAACCTCTAAGTTATTTTTACGATAATTCCTCTCTTTCTACTAATAGTATCTGTTTTCCTATCGAAGAACCCAAACTACAGCCACAATTATGATCTGCTGATCAGGCAATATAAAAAGAAAGAACTGTAATAAAAAGTTTGCTGAGAGGCAAACCCCGGACATTCTATCTTTTAACGGGTTCGTTCTAGGTTTTTTCAATTAAATTGCTATAAATTATAAAGATATCGGTAAAATTCTGATGGAAAAAAGTAATTCTATTTGTAATTTGTATTTTTCAGTTATTTATATACTAAATCAATAAGGTAATAAGTTTCCGGCTTCCTAAACGGGAATGTAAGAAAACGAAGTTTTTTATTCAGATTCCATAATAATAAATTTTCAAAGAGCATGTTGGTAAAAAAAGGCTAAAGAAACGTTATTTATAAAACTAGCTGCATAATACGGTGAAAGTAGATTTATATAAGATAGCCATACTACGTGTATGCTCCTATTGAAAAACAGGTTCATTCAGAAATTGAATTGGGCAGTTTCTGTAGACTCCAACTTAAAATATCTTTATCAGTTTAGAAACACTAAATTACTATAAATTAATTATCATAAAGTGGATTATTATAAATTAAACTATTATACATTAAACTATTAAAATTAAGTTATTGTAAATTAAATTATTATAAACGAATTTATTATAATGAATACTTCCAGTACTCAGCATCAAAATAACTTGTGTGATATTTTCCGGAGGACGGTTAAATTTATGGATGTGTTAATCTACCTTGCACCAATATGTGCCCTTATTGGTCTGATTTTTGCAGGTATATCCTATAAAAATGTCCAAAAAGAAGGCGAAGGTAATGACGTTATCAAAAAAATTACTGCATCAATTCACCATGGCGCCATGGTTTACCTTAACAGGCAATACCGTGCAATCGCTGTTTTCGTAATTTTATTTTCAATTATAATCGCATCAATCCTTCCAAATGGGATTCTTACGGCATTATGCTTTGTCTTCGGCGCAGTGTTCTCCGCAACAGCCGGGTATGCAGGGATGCTCACAGCTACCATTGCAAACGGCAGAACAACAAATGCTGCCACCAGGGGGATTGGCCCTGCATTCAGGGTTTCGTTTGCGTCAGGCACGGTTATGGGGATGAGCGTTGTAGGTCTCGGTCTGCTTGGTTTATCGGCTTCATTTATAATTATTACAAATTATTATACAAGTCTCGATTTTACTACAGTTATGAATATCGTTGCAGGCTTTTCACTTGGAGCCTCGTCTATTGCTCTTTTTGCCAGAGTAGGTGGCGGAATTTTCACAAAAGCTGCAGATGTCGGGGCTGACCTTGTAGGCAAGGTAGAAGCCGGGATTCCTGAAGACGACCCGAGAAATCCTGCTGTAATTGCCGACAATGTAGGTGATAACGTCGGAGATATTGCAGGCATGGGAGCCGATCTCTACGAATCTTATGTCGGTTCTATCGTCGCTACAATGCTTCTTGCAGCATCAACAGCAGCAATGACCTTTCCTGGCATTTCAGTTGAGAACGCTATTCTGGTTCCACTGCTGATTTCAGCGGTTGGAATTCTTGCATCCGTTGCAGGTACATTTTTTGTCCGTACAAAGAAGACCGAGGCCTCGGCAATCCATATGGCTTTTAATCTGGGGTTGATTGCTGCAATCGTTCTTACAGTCATTGCCTCATATTTCATTACATCTCAGCTTCTCGGAGAATATGGATTGAAGGTCTTCTTTGCAAGTGTTGCGGGGCTTATCTCCGGTTTCCTTATAGGACAGATCACAGAGTACTACACATCGTATGATAGAAAACCGACCCGTACAGTTGCAGATTCGTGCTTAACCGGTTCGGCTACAAATATTATCACAGGTTTTGCAAAGGGAATGGAATCCACCCTCTGGCCGGTTATTATCATCAGCGCTACAATCTATATTTCCTACCTGCTTTCCGGCCTCTACGGCATTGCTATTGCAGCCGTGGGAATGCTTGCAACGCTGGGGATATCACTGTCTGTCGATGCATATGGTCCTGTAGCTGACAATGCAGGCGGCATTGCAGAAATGTCTCACCAGAAGAAAGAGGTACGTGAGATTACCGATACTCTTGATGCGGTAGGAAACACGACTGCTGCTATGGGTAAAGGTTTTGCAATCGGTTCGGCAGCGCTCACCGCACTTGCCCTCTTCTCTTCATATGGCATTGCAGTAAATCTCACTGCTATCGATGTTATGAACCCTAACGTGTTCATAGGGCTTATCATCGGTGCAATGCTGCCTTTCCTCTTCTCATCAATGACCATCCTGGCCGTCGGAAAAGCCGCAGGTGAAGTCGTTATGGAAGTGAGGAGACAGTTTAAAGAGATAAAAGGCCTCATGGAAGGCAAAGCTGATCCTGACTACGGCAAGTGTATTGCAATCTCAACGCACTCTGCCCTGAAAGAGATGATCGGACCCGGTGTACTCGCAGTTGTTTCGCCCCTTGCCGTCGGGCTTATACTCGGGCCTGGCGCACTTGGAGGACTGCTCGCAGGCTCTGTAGTTTCGGGTTTTATGCTCGCAATTACAATGTCTAACGCAGGCGGGTCGTGGGACAATGCGAAGAAATTTATTGAAGCCGGAAATTTCGGCGGAAAAGGTTCGGACGCACATAAAGCAGGTGTGACTGGCGATACTGTGGGAGATCCTTTCAAGGATACAGCAGGTCCGGCAATCAACATTCTCATAAAGCTTATGAGTATTGTAGCGGTTGTGTTTGCACCTCTGTTTATCGTCTGATATCCGTCTTTTCCTTTTTTTATTTTTTATAATGGTGCCGGTGTTCCTATATTTTCTATAATCATTGTTTAATCTCTGCAGCAGGCACTCCAGTCCTTAAATAAACCTCCTGTTTATAACTGCGATAAATTATTTACTGTAGTTTTCACAGATAAGAGTTTTAATCTACTGATCTCTGAAAGGAACACGCTTTCCTATTTGAGGGAAATCAATTAAAAACTTTTCGTTTTGCAGCGGTCCGAAGCGGATGCTCAGATCTGTTTAAGGGGAAAACAGCAAGAATGGATGAATTAAAAGGTCAAAGATTACTGTCTGTGCTTTCCGATCAAAGCGGGAGATCACAGGTTAAAGCTTGAACAGGTCAGGAGAGATTAGTTAACTCCCCTTACCTGCAGTAGCTGGAACTCGATTTCGTCCGGGACTGTAGCCAGGAATATAAATGTGTTGTACCCGAGTTTCTGGACTTCTTTAATCGCACTTGCCTGAGCTTCGGTCAAATCCCTTGAGTCGCTTACGATGCAGAATGATTTCCGGTTTCCTGTGTTGACAAGGAAATTAAATACACTTCCGTGAGTATTCAGGAACGCAACCAGATTTTTAAGTTCTTCCCAGGTACTGCACATGTGAATGTTCTTGGATCCCATGTTTTCCACGTACCAGTCCCTGCTCACGTAAGAGTAGGACGCATACTGTTCATTCAGTTCATCGTGAGCTTTGAGGATTTTGTTAATATCCTTCCTCAAGTTTATCCATTTCCAGCTCTGCGTTGTGAAATAACGGGCTGCCACTATCTCAAAGATAGCCTGCTTATCTTCATTTTCGAGTCTCATTTTTCCACGTCTTTATTTTGTCTGCGTTTCTTATGCTCAGAACACATCGTCCTGGGCATAGCTTCTATTAAACTGCAGGGCAAGTTCGGCTTTTTCCAGTTCCCTTCCCAGATATGCGGCATGATCCAGGCGGGAGACCAGTTCCAGTTCAAGCAGTGTGTCCATAACCTCCCTGGCACTTTTTCCCACAATTGAGGCTTTCTCGTGTTCGGCAACAATCAATCCGCCATTTCCACTTATGCGGTCCGGTACTGTACGGATGCGGATTGGGCCTGCAGGGTCTACACGCCAGCCTTTCGAAGGTCTGGCCTGAATCGCATTTTCCGGGAGCGGAAAATCAGGCCGCCTGCGTTTTTCTTTAATGCAGAGAAGGTCAAGCCCCAGGTCTTTTGGAGAACTTTCCCTTATGCTGGAAAGCATCATCATCTCGGAAGCCCTTTTAAGCTCCCTGATAGAACCCTGTGCCTTGTCACTGAACTCGGGGGTGAAAAGGATGCTTGCTCCGGCTTCTGCTCCGATTCCACAGAGTGTGGCATTGACTCCTATGGTATCCACATCCATAAGTTCAGTGACATTGCCAGCTCCGAGGAATACTGGAATCTCGGGGTACATCCTGTGAAACTGATGGTAGCGTACGATGGATTCGGTAATGTCGTGTCCCACAGGATCAAGAACAGGATCAGCTATAATTTTTTCAATTCCAAGCCTGCGGGCAGCTTTGACGTTCCTGATAAGGCTCTCCAGGCTTCTTTCCTCATCCGGGATTATAACGGCAGCAATCCCTGCCCTGGCAATTGTAGGGCCTGCAGTCTCAAGATTCGTGCTATTGAGGCTCAGGACAAGGTCAGCTCCTGCTTCTACTCCTTCTTTTATCAGTTCAGGGTCAAGGGTATCTATGCTTATCGGAGCTTCTGTAAAGGCTTTTGCAAGGGATACAGCCCTTTTAGCATGCTCCGGGAGGGTATTCAGGGTAGCCCCTAGATCGATTATATCTGCTCCCCGGGCGATAAAAGCTTCGATTTTTACCTGGAGTATCGGAGCATCCATTTCCAGGGCTCCTACAATTTCTCCCATAACCTTCATACGAGCCTTTCCCCCGATTTTTACACCTCTGAGTGTAAGGGGTGAGGAGGCTTCTTCTTCGGTTTTACTTATTAACTCGAGGGCCATCTCCTTCCGAACATCAGCAAGAAGTTCACAGGCAGGGATTTTTTTGGAAAACTCGATTTTTCCGGCAAACGGGAGTACAAAACCAAGATCATAGGCATGCTTTGGTCCAAGCCGGATTTTACACCCCAGTTCTTCAGAAGCTTTTGAAAAATCTCCTGCTACAAGCCCTGGAAGCAGAATAAGGTCATAATATTTCGAAAAACCGGCTTCCTGAAATGTTTTAATCAGTTTTTTAGGGGTAATAAAGGCGGCAATATCAATATCGGCTACGAGGATGTCGGCTTTTTCCCCGATTGCTTTCCTGACGGTATTTTCCGCAAGCCGCCCTGTTGCAATCAAAATCTTCATGTTTTTTAGATAGAAGCGCTAATAAAAAAGAGTATCTGTTTGAAACGCATCGGTTAAAAATTATCAGGAAATGAAAAGCCCGAAATTTTCAGCTTTGAGAACCCGGGCTTTTACCTGAGCCTGATTTAATTTATAAAGTCAATTATTGACTCATCATGTTTCTTTCTAAGGGCCCCTGTCCCAGTCCTTAATCGGTCTGCAGGCGTCATTTTTCCGAACCTTCTCTCCTGCATGGGGTCAGTTTCGGCTCTTGATTCCAGAATTCCGGCTCCTGCCTGAGGGCCCAGAATCTGGGCAGACTGCACACCTGTCATGATGGCCATTACCCTGACCTTACCTTCATAATCCTCCCTGATCCTCGCACCCCAGATGACGTTTGCGCTTGGGGAGAGTTCGTAGGTAAGCATGGATGCAATCTCCTCGGCTTCCTTGAGGCTCAGGTCAGGCCCGCCGGTTACATGCACGAGGCTTCCGGTTGCACCCTTGTAGTCAACATCAAGCAGGGGGTGGTTTAAGGCGGTCCGCACTACTTCAGTGCTCTTGTCCTGGTTTTTCGACTCACCTACGAGCATAACTGCAACCCCGCCGCAGCTCATAATAGTCCTGATGTCGGCGTAGTCAAGGTTTATCAGGGAGGGTACTGTGATCGTCTCCGTAATCCCTTTTACGGTCTCGGCAATCAGCTGGTCCATTACGGAAAAAGCCTGGTCGATAGGAAGATTCGGCACGTAATTAAGCAGCCTGTTATTGTCCAGGACAATTACGGTGTCGGCTGCCCTGCGCAGGTCTTCAAGGCCTTCTTCGGCTTTGAAAATCCTGGCTCTCTCAACTCTGAAGGGGCTGGAAACCATTCCTACGACGATTGCTCCCTGCTCCTTTGCCACTTCGGCAACTACAGGGGCAACCCCTGTCCCGGTACCTCCGCCTAAACCTGCAGTAATGAAGACAAGGTCAACGTCCTTTAACACTTCTTCAAGGGTACCCCTTGCAAGTTCCGCAGCCTTCTTTCCTGTCTCGGGGTAACCGCCTGCTCCAAGTCCCCGCGTGAGAGTTTTTCCCACGAGGATCTTCTTGTCAGCTCTCACATTGTCAAGGTGCTGCTTGTCGGTATTGATACAGACCGTTTCTGCGCCTTCGATTCCTATGTTATAAAGACGGTTTACTGTGTTATTCCCGGCCCCCCCGCATCCGACAATCATGATTCGCGGTTGCCCGAATTCTTCGAAGTCGTCATCAGAGGAGGAATTCTTCCGATATTCCTTCTCTTTTTCGCTGAATTTCATTGCTTCCTGTACTATAGATTGCAATTCTATCCCCTCGACTGGATCTATGTCTAATAGTTACGTTTGACTCCCCACCCTTTACATCGGGGGTCACATACCTTTCAATACTCTGAGTGGAGTTATGAGATAACTTTCAAAACCTACTAAAGATTTTCATCCGTTATCTTTAATAAGTTGGCACTCTGCCGAACTTAACTATTTCGTACATATTTAAACAACATTCTTAAATTGTTTATCAAGTTTAAATATGTCACCCATAAATCTCATATATTCACTCTTTTACTTCGTTTAACATTTGATTCTCAAAGATGAAGGGTGAGGGACTGCCAAAATGTTTATATATATTAACTTAATTTTTTATCGAAAGTTCTGATTTCCTCAGCAAAGCTCTCCTGATTATGCAAGTCAGGGCAATTTTCATATCTCATTTTCTCTATTCTTTTGATGCCATGCCTGACTTCAGGGGCTAACACTGCAAGCCTTTAATTTGTTTTTGATATAACTTTCGACCCGGAATTCTTTCAATTTAATGAGACTGTTTATATTATTACTTTTAAGTAGAATTCTCCTCTTAAAAACTGTTTCGGTATTATTCCAAGATTTCGAGGCGCTTGTTTGATTTTTTTGAGTAATGTCTTCTAAATTAATATAAGTGTTTCTATATTTGTGAATTACAGGCAGTAAACTCCAGGAAGTCTCCTAAACTTTATTTGCTCAGAAATCTTAGAATTAATTTCTTCAGTGTACTTGCCTTGAACGCACATGTGTAATGAATAACATGCTAAAACCTGGAAAATATTACTAAATTAATAGAAATTTGTTAAACCCTTAAAGGTCATTTAAATCCTGAAATATGTGTTATCCCCCATAAAAAGTATGATACAGCCGTAAAAGGCGCTTTAAGCTACAAAAAACGAATCAAATTCATAGTAAACCTGTTAAATCCTGGTTGTGTATAACCGAATAAAAAGTGCATTAAATTCATAAGGAGATGTTAAAGCTATAATTCTACCCGGGATTTTGCGGGAAAGCTTTAAGGCTTCAAAGCCATTTTTTACTTTAATCCTCAGGAATCTTAGTTACCTTAATTCCCAGGAACCCCAATTCCCTTAATCCTCAGGAATCTGAGTTATCTTAATTTTATGAATTTTAATTCAAAATACTAAGTTTTTAATTTTGGAGTCAGAACCGTGTTAAAGGCATTAATTTTCGATATGGATGGCGTTCTCGTGGATTCCATGCCGTTCCATGCAGCAGCCTGGAAAAAGGCTTTCCTTGATATGGGTATGGAAATCCAGGATAGAGATATTTATGCAATCGAAGGTTCAAATCCCAGGAACGGCCTTCCTCTGCTTATCCGAAAAGCCAGGAAAGAACCGGAAGCATATGATTTCGAAACTATTACCTCAATCTACAGGCAGGAATTCAAACGAGTCTTCGAACTGAAAGCTTTCGAGGGAATGATGGAATGCCTTGAAGTGCTCAAAACGCGTTTTCTGCTTTCAGTAGTTTCGGGCTCTGACCATATTATTGTCCACAGTATCGTTAATCAGCTTTTTCCCGGCATATTCGATATTGTGGTTACGGGAGACGATATTACGAACTCAAAGCCTCATCCCGATCCTTTTCTTAAAGCTGTCGAACTCCTGAATGTACGGCGGGAAGAATGCGTGGTAATAGAAAACGCTATTCTGGGCGTAGAAGCTGCAAAAAACGCTGAAATTTACTGCATAGGGGTTCCCACATATGTGGAGCCTTCACAGCTTGACAGGGCAGATCTCATTGTAGGAGATCATCAACAGCTAATGCAACATCTTCTAAGTCTTGAGCCTGCTTCTGGGTTCAGGGTATGAAAAAATTTATTCTTTTCTTTAAAAAAGAGAATTGTGGCCCCTGAGGGTCACAGCAACCTTACGGTTTCAAGGTTTGTAAGAGCCCGGGTCTCGATCTTCAGTTTCTTGTAGACCGAGCTTGCCAGGTCAACGCAGGCCTTCTCGTCCCCATGCTCAGTAAACACCCTTTCCGGACGGGGTTGCATCCTCTTGATGTAATCCATAAGCTGCCTCCTATCGGAGTGGCCTGAGAAACCGTCAACTACCTGGACTTCCATGTTCATCTTCAGGATATCGGTGCTTCCGCCCTTTCCTGTCATCGGAATTTCTTTCCATCCTTTCTGGATTCTGCGTCCGACTGTCCCATCTGCCTGGTATCCTACAAACACCAGACAGTTGCGCGGGTCGCCGGCAAAGGCTTTGAAATAGTCCATAACCGGCCCTCCGTTCATCATGCCCGAAGTCGAGAGGATAACGCAGGGGTGAGGGTTCTGGATTATCTTTTGACGCGCTTCGTGGGAGTCAACAGGCCTGAAGCATTCGGACAGGAAGGGATTCTGGCCTTTCTGGAAGATCAGTTTCCTCAGGTCGTTGTTCAGGTACTCGGGATGTGTAGCGTGAATTGCCGTCGCTTCCCAGATCATTCCGTCCAGATAGACCGGAACTTCGGGGATCAGCCCTTTTCTTATAGACTCTTCAAGCACTATCATGACTTCCTGGCTTCGGCCGACTGCAAAAGCCGGGATAAGGCAGATTCCTCCTCTTTCCACAGTATTCTTGACTACCATCTGCAGGTGCCTTTCAGCGTCCTTAAGTGCAGGCTGGAAAGCATTGGAATTCCCATAAGTAGCCTCACTGACGACAGTTTCGACTCTCGGGAACTTATTGACAGCAGGGTCGAAAAGCCGTGTTTTCTCGTATTTGTAGTCTCCCGTAAAGACCACATTATGGAGCCCGTCTCCTATATGGAAGTGGGAAATGGCCGATCCCAGAATATGACCCGCGTTATGGAAAGTCAGTTTGATGTCAGGAGCGATATCCGTTACTTCCTCGTAGTCCAGAGGAATCGTGTGTTTGAGGGTCTTAGCTACCATGCCTGACTCGTAGGGAATCTTCTTCCCTTCTTTTGCTGCCACGTCGATATAGTCGAGCTGGAGCAGCACCATCAGGTCTCTTGTAGGAGGTGTGCAGTATACAGGTCCTTCGTACCCGTATTTGAAAAGCAAAGGAACGAGTCCCTGATGATCGAGGTGGGCGTGAGTAACTATCACGGCATCGATCTGGTTTAAGGGGAAAACTTCAGGAACATACAGGTAAGGAGTCATGTTTTCGTCCGAACCTACATTGACTCCACAGTCGATCAGGATTCTGGACTCAGGAGTCGAGAGCAGGAAACAGCTCCGTCCTACCTCTTTGCATCCGCCAAGCGATGTAACTCTTACCCACTGGTCTTTTGAGGTACACTCTTTGTGAATCTTCCTCCCCACGGATTTGAGGATTTCCTTTCTTTCCTTGAGGTTGTTTCTCATGAACTCCCTGATATTTTTTACTGTACGGGACTTTATTGGGGGAGTCCGCACAACCTTCGGAATCCAGCCGATTTGCTTTGTGATCTCCCGGAGGGTGGCTCCGTGCTTTCCTATCACAAGACCCGGCTTTTCAGCTTCAATAATTACTTCTCCGGAATCAGGGTCAAAATAGTAGCTCGAGATTACGGATTCTTTTGGAACAACTTCTTCGATTATAGAAATAGAATCTTCAGGAGTTGCAAGTACCCTGGGATCAGGGCGCATGGCAATCCGTGTCCTGAGTTCTTTTGCCAGGTTGCGAATAATATTCCCATCGTCTGCGAATTTCCGGGGTTCTTCAGTGTATAGCACAAGCTGAGGCCCTTCAAATTCCACATCGGTAATTGTAACTCCTGCGGGTAGGTTTTTCTCAATTTTATGTTTGAGGTCTAATAGCACGTCTTCAATAGGCATCAAGAATCTTCCTTTTTGTCAAAAAATGAAAAAGTATGTAGGTGTTAAAAAATAATAGGTTGAAAAAGATGTTAGTTTAATGTTAAAATAAAAAACCAACAATTTAAGTTATTTAGTTAATGAAGCTCTTATGGATTTTACTTCTTCAGGATCCAGCCTCCTGAAAGCCTCCTTAGTAATTACCACTACATCGAGATTCTCTCCGGACGCTGAATCCCTTTTAGTCGCATTGTGGATCGCCCGAATGGCAAGGTCAAGGCCCTCCTTTACAGTCATATCTTCCCTGTACTGGTCTTCAAGTACCCCATAAGCCATGGGAGAACCGGAACCTGTAGCTGAGATCCTTGTCTCTTCGATGCTTCCTCCAAGAGCATCCAGCGAGTAGATACCAGGCCCATTTTTGTCAACCCCTCCTATAAGGAGCTGGACCATCATGGGATAGTAGCGGTTGGCATTTAAAAAGTTTGACATTAAAGTTGCAATGCCTTTTATTGTCATGGATTCGTTCCTGCGCATCTTGTAGAGCTGTGATTCTACATTTACGAGCCTCACAAGTTGCTGGGCATCCCCTACCGAACCGGCAGTGGTCATTGCTACAAGGTCATCTACCTGGTAAACCTTCTTTGCAGTTTTACTTGCGATGAAATTCCCCATTGTGGCTCTCTGTTCGCTTGCGAGCACGATACCATCGGTACAAACTACCCCTACGGTAGTTGTGCCCTTTAGATATTTGTCATTATCCATAAACATACCCTCATAATAAGTTAAAAATGAGAAAATGTCGCTAAAAAAAATGTTTTAGTGAGGTAAGTATTTTTAACTTAAATCGCAGGATTTAGCACTTCATTATCTCATTATTAATATCGCTATATATAAGTTTTCCTCCTCTTTTTTATTGAACGCGCCTAAATTTAAATTCGGAGGAAGGTTTGGCAAAATAATTTTTTTCTTTTTTCCATTACAGGATATTCAGATCTTCTTATCTCCTGAAAAATCCGGAATTTAACCGAAAAGTCCTTCGATCTCTTCAGCAAGTTTATTTACCCTTTGAATAATGTTTTCAGGTACTTCTTGCTTACGCATGAGCGCAGTCCTCTCAGCTATAGTTATTCTACTCGTTCCCTTAACAAGGTTATCGGCATGGGCAACGATTTTTTCCTCAAGGCTTCGCGGAAAATAATCATCTTCAGGAAGCCCTAACCTCTCTGCCTCTTCTTTTGAGATTCCTGCTCCTATATGTCTTTTTATTATTTCGGAAATCTCTGGCTCTATTTCTCTGGCTCTGGCTAGCCTGTATCCTTCTATCGCATGAGTGATTTTATGAGTTCTGCATCGTCCAAAATCATGAAGAAGAGCCCCTATCTCTACCAGTTCCGAGTTTACATTATGTCCTGCTGTTTTTGCTTTATTTGCAATTTCAACGGCGAGCGACGCTACTTCCTCACAATGTTCGATCACATTGGGAGTGCATCCGGTTTCTTCAAGCAGTTTTATTGCTTCGGCTCGGGTAGTCAAGGCAGATCACTTATACTGAACTAAGAGCATCTACGCGTCTCTTCAGAACTTCTATAAAATGAGAGTTGTCGTAGAAGACCAGATCTTCTCCACACATGGGGCAGAGAAACTCAGTTTCCGTAGCTTCGTCAAAAAGGAGGCGAACGCAGCCCTGAGGGCACGTATAGAAAACATTGTTTTCTTCAAACTCAAGGCGAGTCTTCAGGTTACGGAGCAATTTTTTCTTTTCCCTCATAAGCTGGTGCTCGATGTCAGAAAAATCCAGGCGCCAGAGGTATGTTAACCATCCGCTGTTTGAATCTCTCTCCCTGCGGCAGATTGCAAATTTATTTTCATATAATATGAAGAGCGTTCTCCTCACGGTGTTCAGCAGAACCCCGGTCTTTGCCGCAATTTCTTCATCCGTAACCTCGCCTTCGGGCATTTTTTCTATCATCTGTAGCCCTTCTTCCCCTACAAGGCTCATGAGGTATCCTCTAATTACCTTGTCATTTACATCGACCAATATGTTCACCTCGCAAATGCCAATATGAATTGGATATACCAGTATTAAAATTTACATTCCCCTTTTTCTTCCGGAAACTTTCCTTAGCCCGAAAAAATTGAACTCTCTTAACCCTGGATTTATACGTTTTCGGCAAATCTCAGGTATTTTTTCTTTTCGTTTGTTTTTCAATAAAAGCTTTTATCCTGTTTGCCCCTTTTTTAAGCGACAGGACTGCCTCTTCCCTGGTAGATGTGCACGCGAACAGGGAAGTAAGAGGCCCATCAGGCTCTGCAACAGTTCCCTCGAATGGAATGTCAGCGCTATTTTCCCTCAGAATGACGTCCATGAGCTTTCTGTCTATAAAAAGTTCTCGATCTGAGTAGATTACTCCTCTTGCAGCAAAACATTTGGCTTCGGGTTTTTCAGGAAGTTCCCCTCTGAAGCAGCCGGCGTGGGCCTCAAAAAGGTTAATATTCATTGCCTTCTCGACAGTATCAAGACTTCCCTGGAATCTCGGGTTTATTTCAAGTACTACAGGTCCTTTTTCCGAAACCAGGAAGTCCACTCCGTTTGAGCCCAGGAGCTTGAATTCAAGTACCAGTTCTTCAGCCAGGGCTTCCATTTCTTCAGCTTGATCAGTCCTGAAAGGGGTTATATTTCCGCAATAAGCAAAGGGTAGCCGCGAAAGCCAGGGTATTCCTATTAGCTGTTCGTTCACAGCCACTGAAATAGCTTCATTCTTTGTAGAAAGCAAGGAAACGCTTGACGGTATTCCTTCAAGAAATTCCTGGATAATAACGGTCTGTTCCGTAAGTTCCGGGTTCAGCTCGCGCAATTCCTCAAGGCTGGCTAAAAGCTCACGCCTGTTCCTGGCAATCCGGTTGAAAATTCCTCCCCCGCCTGAGGCTGGCTTAATCATAACCGGATATTCTATTGCATCCAGTTCTTTCGGTGAATAACAGCGTGGGTGAGGGACTCCCAGGGCTTCAAGCCTTTTTGAGAGATAAAGTTTGTCTGAGGCTTTCTGCAAGGCGTCCGGACTGCTGGCCAGTACAGGGCAGGAAAAATCCTTATGGTCAAGCATCTCCAGTCCTGAGCCCGGAACAAGGGCATCAAATTCAAGTCCGAATTCAGCCATCTGAGCTTTTATCCGGGAAATCTCAACCTTGTGCAGTTCCTGTACGGTTCCGCACTCCAGAAGCGCCGATGAATGTGCGCATTCTTGCAGGTCGAGATCACGGAAAGCATCTATAGAGCAGACCGTATAGCCAGCCCGGCTTGCAGAGCAGACAACGTTCCGGGTATTAAATCCGATTACAAGGATATTCTGCATATTTCCTCTTTCTGAACCTTTCATTTTGCCTGCGGAATATCGGAATGTGCCAGCGCAAAGATTCCATAAAGGGTTTTCAGGACAGGGATCTCGCTTCCTGCTTCTGCATTGAATGACATCGGCTTCTTTATAGCAACAGTCTCATACGTTTCGGGGTCGAGTACCAGAATCGCGTTGTCTTCGATTGAAACCAGCACCGTTAAAACCGCATCCGCCATATTGCCTATTTTCTCTGCTCCTTTTAATTCCTCAGGCGTTGAGATAAATCTTGAGCCGTCCTCAAGGGAAATCCCGTTAACTTTTTTTCCTGAACTCTTGATCTGGATAATTTTTCCTCTGAACCTGATTACATCCCCTGGCCTGAATTCAGGAAGGCGCACGGAAAAAGTAATTCTGTAAAGGTTCTTTCCATCTTTCATTCCCACAAGGGTCGGAGATTCGGAAAAGCTGCCTCCGAGCTCCGAGGTAATTAGCCGGGAGACCTGTCTGCTGGCATTCATGGAACCCATATAAAGGTCGATACCTTCCTTTTGCTCCAGAACCTCGCTTATGAACGCCAGGCGGTCACCCTTTTTTCTCATACTCTCCATGGCTTCTCTGGCGAGAACCATAGAACGCCTTTTCTCTTCTTCGGTAGGAAACCTGCCTGCTGCCCTGATCTGGATAATCGCTTCAAAGTACCCGCCTGACTCCCTGCTGCACATATCACAGGCTGTCCGCTGGATCCTTACTTCGGTCTCAGCTTCGGCGTGCACAGGCTCTTCCCTGACCATTGCATCGACTTCGGCCTTCACCAGGTAAATATAGGGCGTAATCTCCCTTGGCTCGAAATAGATTTCCACATCTCCGGCTTCACCGTGAATGAAGAGGGCATTCTCTACGGCCTTTAGCACCACATCTTCTACATTACCGATATCTTCCCACCGGCTTCTATGAAAGTACGCTCCGCAAGCTGAACATATCCTTACATGGAGTACATGGGGCAATTCAATCAGTTTGAATGTCTCAAAAAAACAGTCCCTGCAAACTGAATCAAAGAGCCTGTAGCATTCTCTTCCGCATCTGGGGCATGTGATGAAATCCATCTGTAATCCTTATTTTATGGTGTTCTTGAAATAGTAAGATCTTCTTGAATAACAGCCTTCCTGAAAAGTAATCTTTGAAATTCTCAGGAAGGAAAATTTCTGCAATATAACTTGAGCAATTTACCTGTTAAGACTGCTCATGCTATTTAAAAATAGCTGGACTTACGAATTTACCTTTCAGTATTCAGGCTCCCCCAATTTTCTGCATCATAAAACCAGCAGAAAATCATATCAGTTATCAGGTAAATCAGTTATAGATGAGTTTAAAAATATATAGTTTGAACCTTTCTTAAATAGGTATTTGTCTTATATAAGTATTTCCTGAATTGGCAGAGTCGCAAGCCTTTTTTAAAAGGCTTGACCACAAACCTTTTCAAAAAAGGCTTGATCGCAAACCTTTTCAAAAAAGGCTTGATCGCAAACCTTTTCAAAAAAGGCTTGATCGCAAACCTTTTCAA
>NZ_JBNAKP010000020.1:0-71267 GCF_049706645.1 Methanosarcina sp.
TATACAAGGAAACTATGGTTTAGATATTTAAAGAGAAAAACGAAGAGGCGAGGGTTCACTTCATCCCCTACCTAAAGGAAGGGGTATTCGTGACCCTCTGCGCTCCCGTTGTAATAAAATGCTGGTTCTCAGCATTTTCTTATTTTTACTTAAGATTCCTTATGCGGTTGCGGATTCCAAATCAACTACGGTCAGGGATTCCACAGGGCAAATCTTTGAGCAGGCTCCACAACGGACACAGATTTCGTCATCGATAATTGCCACTCCGTCCAGAATCCGAATTGCCAGTTCAGTGGTTTCAGGATCAAAATCTTCACTCTTCATCAGTTTTACGTTTACAGGGCAAACGGAAGCACATATGCCGCACCCAACGCATTTTTTGGACTGAACTATTTTTTTGTTTTTCTTATCTGCCTTTGCCATTAATAGTCACCTCAAAATTTTCCAGAAAACTGCCAGACAACGGGAGTAAGCCACAGGAAGTTGTAGAAGCTGGAGCTGGCTGCGAATATAATCATAAATTTATATTTGTTCTGTCGATGATATATTTGATATTTTTAAAATATATGAAGATTTCGAAGCAAGCCTTTTCAAAAAAATGTTTGATCGCAAACTTTTTCAAAAAAGTTTGATCAAAAACGCAAGCCTTTTCAGAAAAGGCTTGAGCGAAAACCCGATAAGCGGCGTGATAAACCGGCGCAACGGTTTACGCAAACCTTTTCAGAAAAGGCTTGAGCGAAAACAACGTAACGGCGTGATCAACCGGCGCAACGGTTGCGGCCCAACGATTGTGGCTCAACGGGTGCGGTTCACTCAAAGGGGGATTACATTCCCATGATCAGATCTGCAACACCTATACCTGTCATAGTGAGGGCAGTTACTACAATTCCTGCTATCATTACTCCTGCAGCAATTGCCGGTAACGCCTGCCTGAACTTGACCCCGAACACAAATGCCGCTGCGCAGCCTGACCAGGCCCCTGTAGCCGGCAGGGGTATGGCTACGAAGACGGTCAGCGCAAGGAGTCCGTATTTTTCAAAACTCTCGGTATTATTCTGGCGGGTCCTTGAGAAAAGCCAGGTGAAGAACGTATCAAAGATGGAGTAATGTCTGAGATAGTTTGAGACCGGTTCAAGGAAGAGCAGAAGGGGGATTACAGGAAGAAGGTTTCCAAGCACCGAGAAGAAAAAAGCCTCGAAGGGTCCCATTCCATAAATGCCCATCGCAATAGGGATTGCTGCTCTCAGTTCGGAGACCGGTAGAGCTCCCAGAATCAGAACTGCAAACCAGTGGGGAACAGATCCCAACATTTCTACTAATGCTATTTCAACAGACATGGTAATCAGGATTTATTAATTTGTATGTTCCTATTTTGAGAGAAGGCAGGATTCAAGCCCTTTCAACCTCTCTTGAGAGACCTGGAGTCTATAGAAGCTTTATTCCGGTTCATCAAACCTTAATCTGTGCTAGAAAGCGCAAAATGTGCGAGCAAGGCTTCGAGCTGGATCTTTTCAGTAGCTCCTTCAGTGAGCCTGAAATCAATCTCACCTATGATATCTACGAGTTCGACAATGCGCTTTTCAGAAAGCCCGAGATCCAGAATCATCCGGTTATCCATTTCGGAGATTGCCCTGTAAATCTGTCCAATTATATCTTCCCCAGAAAGCCCCTCTTCATAAAGCAACCTGTTCAGTTCCTTCCGTGCAGCCCTGAAATTTCCACGCAGGGCAGTTTCGATCAGGTTTCTGATATCCTCAGGATTTGCAGTTGCGGTAGTTCTATAAATGGTTTCCCTGGATATAGGTTTTTCCGGGTCTATGAAAGCAGCAGCCTGAAGAGAATTCACGGCTTTTCTCATATCTCCCTGGGCCACGTAAACAAGAGCTTCATATCCGTCTTCAGTGATGGATAAGTCCTGGTCTTTAGCTATGTATTCAAGGCGTTTCCTGATAGCCTCATTTGAAAGACGCCTGAACCTGAAAACTGCACAGCGGGACTGGATAGGCTCGATAATCCTGGAAGAATAGTTGCAGGACAGAATAAACCGGCAGTTGTTGCTGAAGCGCTCCATTGTCCGCCGGAGTGCGGATTGAGCATCCGAAGTCAGTGCATCGGCTTCATCCAGGAAGATAATCTTGAACCCTGCTCCACCCATAGGGGCAGTTTTTGCAAAGTTTTTGATTTTTGTCCGGACAACATCAATGCCTCTTTCATCCGACGCATTGAGTTCGGTAAAGTTTTCACGCCAGAGGTCTTCCCCGAAAATCTCTCTTGCAATCGAGACTGCAGAAGCTGTTTTCCCGACCCCGGGCGGCCCGGAAAACAGGAGATGAGGAAGATTTTTCGTTGCAACATAGGACTTCAGGCGTTCGATTGTTTCCTCCTGCCCTGCCACCTGGTCCAACCGGATAGGCCTGTATTTTTCGATCCAGATCTCTTCTTTAATCGTAGAGTCCTCCATTAATGCTTGCACCATAATTAGAGAAGATAATATTTAAACTTTCGAATGTTCTCAGTTGTTATGTTTAACTGCATTAAAAGTACAATTTGTGCGTTAGAGCCAGGATACAACCAATATATAAATGTATAGAAAACAAGGGATAAAAGAATGACAGAAGAAGAAAAATAACAACTTTAAAGTTGAAAAGTTAAAGAAAAACGATAACACTTTCATCTGCTTCTACTCATTGGTTTTTATTATCTCAGTCAACCTTATCAATTTTCCTAGTTTGCTGTTATTAATAATTTTTACGAATTTTACTATTTTTCACTATCGCCTTACAAATTTTTTCATAATTCAATCTTTCTACTGGTTCTACAATACTTATCCTCGCATATTTACCACTTTGCTTTTCCAAATTAAAAAAGGTATAGAAAAAATATATTCTAAAAGGTTATTGGACTATACTTTTAGGGAATTAGTATATTTGAATGCCGATCAAGGATATAGCAGTTGTCTTACATAAGTTACATTGAGATCAAATATTTTATTTAATTTGCTTGAGGAGTCGAAAATGGAAGAACAAACTGAAAAATCGAAGATGGAGAAACTAACCGAAGAGCTCAAAGAGATGGCTCTGACCCTTGGAGCCTTCAGAGTGGGCATCGCAACAACCGAAACCCTCACAGGCGGGCCTCCCTCCACGGACCTGACATATGTATTGCCAGGGGCAAAATCGGCAGTCGTTTTTGCCCTTGCTTTTGACCAGAACCTTATAGAACCTTACTTTAGAAAAGAGGACCATAAATCCCTCGATACTAATAAGGTGAGAACCACCACCCTTGCCAACGGGATAGCCCTTGAAATGGCAGGATTCTTGCAGCAGTATGGGTACAAAGCTATCCCCCAGCTTGCAAATTTCGTCTACCGTCAGGATTCGGAAAACTGGCTGCTGGATATGCACCCCCCTATTTCCCACAGGTACCTGGCCGTCCGCTCCGGGATAGGGCATTTCGGGTATTCAGGAAATATAATTACAAAGGAATACGGGTCAGCAATTGTCCTGGCGTCTGTAGTTACGGATGCAGAGCTTACCCCAACAGAGCCACTGCCGGAAGAAGAGAACTATTGTGACGAATGCAGGATCTGCCTTGCAGTCTGCTCCTCTGGATATGTGGACCCGCTTGAGAAAGTCACTGTAAATCTTGGAGGAAAGGAGTTTAGCTACGGGAAAAGAAGAAGCAACAGCCGCTGTTTCCTTGTCTGCGGGGGGCTTACAGGTCTGAATGCTTCGGGAAAATGGTCTACCTGGTCTCCGGCTCGCTTTGAAATCCCCAAAAAGGATGAAGATTTTATCGCTGCGTTGCCCGGTACAATAGAAGCATACCTAAAAAGACCGAAGATCAAAGGCGGATTTTTTATATGCCTTATTCCAGGGAACAGGATGGAATATACCTGTTCAAACTGCCATTTTGTCTGCCATCCTGACAAAGAAGTGCGGAAAGCCAGGTACAGGATGCTCGCAGAAAGTGGTGTGGTCATACAGGAATCTGACGGAACCCTCAGAGCTGTATCTCCTGAAGAAGCGAAAGAGTTTCTCAAAGCCATGCCTCCTGAGAGGAGAAAGCTGTACGAGTCGGTTCCAGAGGAATAATTGATCCAGAAGCACGGAGAATTAATTCAAAAAAGAATTAAAAAAATCACAGGTACAATGTGCACTAATGCCGCCAGAAAAAAGATCTAACAGAGAAAAAAGAGATAGCAGAAAAGAAAGATCTGACAGAAAAAAAGAGATAACAAAGAAGAAGGACATAACACAAAAAGTTTAATCCATGTGCACGGTATGCAGAGTTTCATAGATTGGTCCTTTCGGGGTCAGTGTGCTTTTCTTTAAAAGCACTTTATTTACCCACATAGTACCAATTTCTACATCTTTTAACTCCTTTAATGTATTTATGAAAGCGTTTTTCTGATCCTTCTTGAGGAATTTTACCCTGGCAAGAGTAGCATGGGCGGTAAATTCCCTGTCATCTTTTTCGAACTTGAAAGGTTCCAGTAAATTCTCTACATCGTCATGTAACGCCCTGAAATTTCCAGTTGCACCCAGCCAGAGCACTTTAGGATTCGAAGGTTTGGGAAAAACTCCAAGCCCCCCTACTTTTGCCTCGAAAGGTTCGCATGTAATGGAATCGAGAGCTGCGGAAAGTGATTGAATCCTTGATTCGTCCACATTTCCAAGGAACTTCAAAGTTATGTGAACGAGCTCAGGATCGACAAACTTCAGGTCAAAACCGGAGAATCTGTCTTGAAGCTCCCGAATCTTCTCCGTAAAACCGGGGTCTAATTCCACTGCTATAAATGTCCTGATCAAAGCATTCACCAATCTTAATTGAAAAGCGAACCAGAAAAATCTTCCTGTTAACTCTCTTCTGGAAAAATTGAGTTTAGATTCCGTTTTCGAAGGAATTGTAAACCCCCTGTGGACTGTTTATAAAAATAGAGTAAGAGGAGAGAGTGCTAAAAGCCATAACGGAAAAAAGGAAAGATCGAAGGAACTACAGGGCAATTATAATATATAAGAGATAAGTACAGAGAGATAAATAAGCTTAAGTATTTATAAAGTTGGCTTCAATGTTAACCTGAGGGAAATAATTCGGATCCGGAAAAAAGCGGAAAGTTAAAAAAATAATAACCCTAAATTTAAGAAAAATAGCATTAGTTCAAAGAAATAATATTAGCTTTAAAAATGAAAAGTAGAACCGCAAATCGGTTGCTGCAAAAAGAAAAAGTGGTGGATCATATGGATAGAGCACGTATAATTGCAGAAACGGCAGCCCGGATTTCCAGAGAACTTGATGCTGCCGCAATTATGGTTTCCGGGGAGCTGAGTTTTGAAGGGATCGAAACTGGGGGAATTCCGGTCTACTACATCTCCATGCGCCCGAAAAGCATAATAGACCATCTGGTCTCCACTGGAAAAGACGGGAAAAACCCTTTAAAGGAGCTCGGCGACCAAATAAATCGGGAAGCCTCAGGTAATTCTGAGAACCTTCAGCAGGCTGCCGCCATAGAGTACGTGCTTGGAGAACAGGAAAGCGGGATTATTGTAGGTGTAGTCGAAACTCGCGGCTCCAGTTCCATTATCGTACATAACCTCGACGAAAACCCCCTTGTAAAAGCCATGAAGGAATGTCAGGAAAGGATAAAGCCGGAAGTGATGAGTGCAATCATGAAAATTTCTTTTGATATCGTCCTGACAGGCAGAGAAGGCAAGAAAATGGGAGCTGCCTTCATAATAGGTGATTCCGAAGAGGTTCTGAAACGCTCTCACCAGATAATATTGAATCCGTACGCAGGCCACGATGAAACTTACCGGAATGTCCTTGACAAAAGGAACTGGGAATCCATAAAGGAATTTGCCCAGCTTGACGGGGTCTTTGTGGTAGATGAAAACGGCATTATCCATGCCGCAGGCCGCTACCTTGACGTTGACGGGAAAAATGTTGATATTGAAAAAGGACTGGGAGGCAGGCATGTTTCGGCAGCCGCAATCAGCAGAGATACGGTTGCGATTGCAGTTACAGTATCCGAGTCGGGCGGAGTTCTCAGGGTATATAAAGACGCAAAAGAAATAATCTGCATGGAGTGCCTGAAGCCTGCGGTAAGGTATATCTAATCCTGAGAATCAGAAACTTTTTTTTCTCAGTATCCGAAATTTTTAATTGCAAGCCAGAAGTGCAGGGGGCAGACTTTTTAAGAGCAGGTCTTTCAATGGGGTGTGTAAGGAATAAAGGCAGCAAATAGACTCATAAATAAAGAAAATATATTCCTAAACATGCGGGGAAATAAAGAGAGGGGGGCAATTCCATGAGAAAACAACTTTTTTACATTCCTTTTAGCCTTACATTCCTTCTTCTTTTGACCCTTATTCTGATCTTCGGGCTTAGTTTTCTCTTTTTTGGGGTAATTATTTCCGCTTTTACGAAAATCGGCTTCTCTATAGGGGATGCGCTTCTTATCCTGCTGTTGTCCCTTATCGGAAGCGGCATCAATATCCCTCTGGCAACCCTCAGGTCCGATACTCCGGCAGTTAGAGATACTTATATTCGTGTCTTTGGTGTGTCTTACAGGGTTCCAGTCCGGCGCGTGACAAGAAATGAAACGACAATTGCTGTCAATGTAGGAGGAGCAGTTATTCCGGTGCTGATTTCAGCTTACCTCCTTACGAAATTTCCTTCGTCTCTCCTGCTTGCAGGAGCCGGTATCTTAATAGTTGCAATCATAACTCATTCCGTAGCAAGGCCGATTCGCGGGATAGGTATCGCAACTCCGGCGCTGGTCCCACCCCTTGCCGCTGCCCTTGCTGCGATTTTGTTGACGTCTGTTATTCAGATTCCTGATTGCCCGGTTGACCAGTGCCGCGTTGTTACTGCCTATGCAGGAGGAGTGCTCGGAACCCTTATAGGAGCCGATCTACTTAACCTGGGAAAAATCAAGAACCTTGGAGCCCCGGTTGCAAGCATAGGAGGAGCAGGAACTTTTGATGGAATCTTCTTAAGCGGGTTCATTGCCCTTCTCCTGATATAAAAAAGAAAAAAAGGAGAAGGACTGTAAAAAAAGGAAAAGAACTGTAAAAAAGGAAAAAGATCCAGAAAAAGCATTAACTCTTCCTAGGATCAGTTACCTGAACTACATTATTTCTTCTCAGGAAGAACTTTAATCGGAACGGAGGAGTTATCCTTATTTACCTTATCACTGGTGGTTCCGTTAAATCCGGCAGCCGTCTTGTTCTCAATAGTAATATCCGCTGCTGGGTAGATAATATAGCCTTCCGGAGAAGTGCTGCCTTTTCCCTCATCTGAGGTCTGGAAATACCAGGAATCAGTGAAATAAGCCTTTTTATCCTTATCGAGGTCCAGAGTGATAGATTTCGAGCTTTTAAGGACAATTTCGTTTTCAGAAGCCTCCTTTACCTCAAAACCCTGATATTCATCTCCTTTTTCGATAAGCATCAAACCGTCTTTGTCAATGAGCCAGGTATACTTGAAGACCACAAAGGAGTCAGTAGCACTCGTGAATACTTTATCTACATAAGTGATAAAGTAGAGCTGGTCTTTTCCGTTCCCAAAGTCCGCAGTTGCCGTAAATGTCCGATCCTCGATAGCACCGCTTGTGTTCACGATCCCTGATTCAAGTTCTTTCCCGTTTTTATAAAGCGAGAACCAGACCTTATCGCCCTCGGAGTCGACCTGGTTAACGGCCAGAGAATAGTTTTTCCCGAGTTCCCAGGACTCCCCGGTCTTCAGTTCCTTTTTTTCTCCGGAAACCTGAGAGATCACAAGGTTTGCAAGCTGCGTAGAATCGTTTCCAACCGCGACATAGGGTTTTCCAAACCATGCAAGTTTATAGTAGAACATTCCGCCAAGTTTCTCAGGAGTTGTTTTGGGATTCAGTTCAAGGTCGGAAACAAGTTCATATTTGTTGGAGAACGGCCGCGTGGAATACACGAGTTCTTCTTCGCCGATTACATGGTTTCCGGGGTTGCCTTTGCCGAGTTCATTCCGGCCGTCTTTTTCAACATACTGAAGGCGTTCGCCCCACCGGCTTTCAGAAGCTACGAAATCTTTGTGTTTGTTTACAGGGTAGTTAAAGCCACCAAAAGTGGTAGCATTCCAGCTAAAACCATCAGATGAGACTTCGTTAGTGTCAAAAGGAAGACCTCTCAAAGTATAATTCCCAGGGTTGCTCAATTCCTTTGCTGGGTAGATAATATAGCCTTCCGGAGAAGTACTGCCTTTTCCCTCATCTGAGGTCTGGAAATACCAGGAATCGGTGAAATAAGCCTTTTTATCCTTATCGAGGTCCAGAGTGATAGATTTCGAGTTTTTAAGAACTATTTCGCTTTCAGAAGCTTCCATTACCTCAAAACCCTGATATTCGTCTCCTTTTTCGATAAGCATCAAACCGTCTTTGTCAATGAGCCAGGTATACTTGAAGACCACAAAGGAGTCAGTAGCACTCGTGAATACTTTATCTATATAAGTGATAAAGTAGAGCTGGTCTTTTCCGTTCCCAAAGTCTGCAGTTGCGGTAAATGTCCGGTCGTCAACAGTTCCGCTTGTGTTTACGATCCCGGACTCGAGTTCTTTCCCGTTTTTATAAAGCGAGAACCAGACCTTCTCGCCTTCGACATCGACCTGATTAACGGCCAGAGAGTAATTTTTCCCGAGATCCCAGGACTCTCCGGTTTTCAATTCCTTTTTCTCTCCAGAAACCTGAGAAATCACAAGGTTTGTAAGCTGGGTAGAATCGTTTCCAACGGCAATATATGGCTTTCCTCCAAACCAGGCGAGCTTATAGTAAAACATTCCGCCAAGTTCCTCAGGAGTTGTTTTGGGGTTTAGTTCAAGGTCGGAAACAAGTTCATATTTGGAGGAAAAAGGACGAGTGGAATACACAAGTTCTTCTTCGCCGATTACATGGTTTCCGGGGTTGCCTTTGCCGAGTTCATTCCGGCCGTCTTTTTCAACATACTGAAGGCGTTCACCACACCAGTTTTCAGAAGCTACAAAGTTTTTATGCTGGTTTACAGGGTAGTTAAAGCCGCCAAATGTAGTAGCATTCCAGCAGAATTCATCGGATGAGGCCTCTTTAGTGTCAACGGGAACTCCAGAAATAGCTGGAGCCGGAGCTGCAAGACCCAATGGTGCAAGCACCAAGCAAACTGTAAGCGAGGTAAGCAGTAACAATAAAGTTTTTTGAATATAGGGTTTCATAGGAATATCACTCTTTTTCATTTATTATTGATACGTAATTATAACAATCGAAAATACGCAAGTAAATATTATTATAAATTAAACTAAAAGTAACAACAAATAAAGCTAATTAGTTAATAAATTTTACTAATTTGAACTAAAAAAAATAAAAATAATACTAAATATAACATAAAAAGAGAAAAATAGAATTCTCAGCTTTTTCAATAAAAACAGGCACAGCAAGCACTGGAAGTAAAAAGAAAAGATAAAGAAATTAAAAGATAAAGAAATCGATAAAGAGCCTGTACCTGGAAGATACAGGGTCAGGCAGAGCTCAGCCCCTCACCCTGAAACGGAGCAGAGCTGCAATTCCTCCCAATTTATGAAGCTTTTCTCCGGGCTCAAAGGCTGTGCTGAAAACAACTACCTTCCCCTGGGCCTGTTCAACTTCCATAAGGAGTTTATCAATATCCTCCCCTTTTTCCCGCCCTTCCCGCAGGGTTTCGTCAGCAACAAGCAGGGTTTCGACAGCCCCGTAATCAAGAGCATTCTTAACATCTTCAAGACCATAAGCCGCTTTGCCGTCCATTGAGATTTCACGGATAAGGTCTTCCATCAGGGCTGATTCGCGGGCTATACGGGATTCCTGCATAATGCGATCCACTGCGCCTCTGCGGAGAACTTCCTGAAAGCCGGACATTCCTATCATGGAGGTGTCTTCGATCAGGGCTTTTGAAGCCATAGCCGGCTCGATTTCCTGGAAGTATTTAACGAAGTCTTCTTTGGTAAATCCGGGACCTGCAACGACTATAGACGCTTCCTCAGGGACGGCGTGCCTGAGCTGCTCTACAACTTCCCTGAAAAACTCATTTCTCAAACTGGTCTCACGCTTTCCTGAAGACTGCCGAATATGAGAATAAATTTCTATTCCGTAGTGATGCACAAAGCCGATATCGGCATCTCCCTCTTCTATTGCCACCATAACGACTTTCGGGCGCTTTGAAGCTTCTTCAGCGTCCTGGATCCGCTGGAACTGGTCGTTTTTCCAGTGCTCCTTGACTATAGAAAGATTGGTTCCGATCTCGACATTAAGGGTATGATAGGAGCCCACATCCATCCCGTGCTCTATCATCCCATGTACACGCAGCCGGTTCGCAAACTTGTGAAACTCGATCTCATCAACCCTGATTCCGAGCCTTACCTTTACTTTCTCGACCTTTTCAGGGCGTATCTTGTCACTTGCCGCATCAGCCTTCCGTTTGGTAACCGCAAAAACCAGGTCCCCTTTTTCGATTATGTATTTCAGGTGCCAGAGGTCGTCGAGGGTTTCGGCTGTTACTGCAATCTCCCCCTCCCTTCCTTTAAGGGAGCGGTTTGTAACTCTCATACCTTTTTCACTCCACGCATTTCAATTTTCTCTTCACTTCCCTTCCCGGCTTCGTCTTCGATTTTGCCTTCAAGTTCCCCTCCAATGCTCTCTTCAAATTTTGCTTTAATATTTTCTCCGGCCTTTTCTCCGGCTTCCTCTGCTAATCTGTCCCTGAATTCCTTTTCAACTTCCTTCCCGAAGCCTTTTCCGAGTTCCTCTTCGATTTCCTCCCCATTATCTTCAGGTTCGTGCTCTACTTCCGGGATTCCGTATTCCTCCCCTTCATACTCAATCCTCTCCCCCTTCCTTTCCGGCTTCTGGCTCTTTAGGTCCGATTCCCCTGGAGGGATCATCATGGCTACCTGGTCAGGAGAAGCGATCTGCTTTACGAAACGGGGATCATTGAGTTCATCCGCATAAATCCTGTAGATCTTTTTTGAAATATCATTCTGGTTAAAAGCACCCGGGACTATTTCGAGGATATAATCCCCATGCTTCCGGACAGCAGAAACTGGCCCGCCTATCACTCTCGTCTCGCCTCCTTTAAGCTCAAGCCCGACTGCAACACCGAGAGGAACGTCCTTAAAGTAATTGCGCTCCCCGCGGATGATAAAAGCCCCTTTTCTGACATACTCTCCTGATTCCGGGGTCTTTGTGACCTGCTCGGCTTTGACCCAGTAGCAGTCCCCGCTGAAGTGCCCGGCTTTCCAGAGGCTGGAATAAGAGACCGAAAACTGCGCCGCTTCCTGCAGGGTAGATTCGGGAACCTCTTTTCCACCGGTCTTGATGACTGTGAGAGGAGCACCAGGCGTCTGGGTATGGAAGACGAGATCTCTCTTTTCCAGGTATTTTTTGAAAACTTCCTCATTGGTATCGGCGTCCCTGCCTCCTACGATAAAGAAGCCGTCCGAGGATACGAACCACCTGAACCTGTCATACCAGTGCTTTTTTCGGGATGCCTGAAGCTTCCTTCCTGCCTTTGCAGCCTTTGCTACAGCCTTTTTCTCCATTGCCTTCCTGGTATCTTCGATAGCCCTGAGAGCGCCCTCTTTTTTCTTACTGAATTTCTTGACCTTCTCGTAGTATTCCTGAGCATTCTGCGGTACTGTCTTCCGGATATCAAGATTAACACTCTTCCCGTCAAGGTCCACAGTTATGGTCCCGGTCCTGGGGTCAATGTTTGTGATCTTTTGCGCAGCAGGCACGGTCTTTTTAGCCTGCTTCAGAATGGAACGGATCTCATCCCAGGAATAACCCTTTGCCCTTGCGCCATTGAGCACGGAAAGAAGCTCTTCGATAATCTGGTAATTTGCATAGACTATCTCGGCGAGGGTATTATTTTTCTCGATTTCTTTTTCGAACTTTGCAAGGCTCTCTTCCTGCTGGAGAAGCCGCCTTTCGTAGACGCCAAGGTTTTTCTCCTTTTTCTGAGCCTCTTTTACCTCTTCGACCTGCTCAAGCGCTTTTTTCCCAAAAAACTCATCAAGTGCCGTATTAAAGGAATCGAAATATTCTTTTTCAAATCCGGAATAGCGAGTAAGATCGAAAGGGAGCACATCGAAAGTTTCCAGCTTTCCGTTAATTTCTTTTTTCACATGCTGGGGTTTGAGTCCCGGAGCCCCGGCTTCAACCCCGGTTTCGGGTTTAATCTCGCTTTCGGGCTTGAATTCGGCTTCAGGTTTAAGTTCAGCTTCAGGTTTAAGTTCGGTTCCGGATTTAACCCCGATTTCGGCTTCGGTTTCTCCGGCTCCTTTGTCTCCGGCTCCTACCCTGAACAGCGGGGAAAAGAGGTCATGCATTGCATTGCAGAGCCTGGATGCATCCTCTACAGTTGCTTCTTTTGAAGGCTTTGATTTGTCAATTCCCGCCCTGGCACAGACTTCTTCTGCCAGAACTCCCCCCAGATTGAACCTTGTGGCAATCGTCCGCACTATATCAGCCTTAGACCTGGAAAAAGCCTCCATGAGGTCAGAAACCTTAGCCTCTATCGGGCTAATCTGTGCCTCTGGAAGCTCGTAAATCTCTCCGCTCCGAAGCCTCCTGTCCTTCAGAGTCACAGGATTCATGGGCAGGATAATTTTGTTTTCCGAATCAACAATAAGCACGTTCCCCCGCGCAAAAAGCTCCACAATAAGAATATTACGGACTCCTGCCCTTTCGATCCCGATTTTCACGACCCTGTCAAAATCATGCTGCTCTACAGATACGATCCTGCCCCCGGTCAGGTATTTTCTAAGCAGCATCGGAAAAGCCTGTGGAAGCGTTGGGCTTACCCTGAAGTGTTTACTTAGATGTATGCGCTTCCCGGCCTCAATAACCAGGTTGTCCCTGCCCTGGTGAAAAACGTAAAGGTTGATGCGAATCTCCTCACTCGTGGGCTGGTAGATCTTCCCGATCTTCGCATCAATAATGGACTTCGGCCCTGCTGACAGCTCGGCAACAACTGCAGCAACGTCGGCACTTGACATATCCTGTTTCATGAAGTGGATATAATAGAGGCTTTTCGTATAAGTATTACTGTCACCCGAATTGCGCCTCGGCAGAGTTGCGGCTCTGCAGTGCGCTGTCCTTTTCGCTTCGCTCAAGAGGACTTATTTATGGCAATGGTTGTTTAAGAAATTTTGAAATTGATATGGGAGAAGAAAATAGGTCGGAGCCAAGACAGCCAGAAACCCCATTTTTAACCTGTCTTGTCCCACACCGATGGTGCGGCTTTTTCGCAAAGAAATTTCGCAAAGAAAAGGTTTAGAGTTCCATCAAGAGGCGAAAGCCCAGAGTGCTGGAGCGGTACTTATTGGGGCGTCTGAGGCGAACCGTTGAACGGCAGTACCCGGATTTGATTCTCCAGCAACCACCCCGATAAACCCGATCGAAACTATTTCCTTCTTCCCATGCACAACCATCAGAAGGAGCCCCATTGTAATTCTCATGCCACTAGTCCTGCACCCATTCCCATATTTTTCCAAGTAACATTCTTCCATCTGGCACAAGTATTCATTTCTTTCACCAGATCTTAAAAAAGCATGAAGCCCATTTATACATTTGGAATTTATGCTTCTGCTAAAGTCAAGTTCTGAATTAATTTAACTCTTCAAGGGCACAAAATTACTCTTCAAAGATCCCTCCAGACAGAAACTGCTGTAAAGCCGATTTTATGTAGTATAACTATATCCCCACCAGTCACTTTTTTCGCTCTTCCTATCCATCGAATCCACAGTCCAGACACGCCAGCGGCCGGGATATGTGCCAGGGGATGAAAATGTATAGCTGTTTGTAGTCACGTAAGATGTTATCACGTTACCCCAGTACCCTAAATAAACTTCAACCTCGACTCCGTAAATTGTTGCCCCGGGAACTTCGGTCCATTCTAGCGTTATCTCATTTGGATATTCATCGAATACCGTACCATCAGCTGGCGAAACTTGTTCTGGAGCAGATAAAATGGGCTCGTCTACAGTGACTTCTGTACTATTTTCGATAACACCATTGGTCACCTGGTGAACCGGTTCATCCTCACCAGTAGTCCCCTGATCGTCAACCTGGGGATTGTCCACGCCCGTAATCCCCTGGTTGTCAATTTCAGGTTCGTTCCCATCATTAACCACCTGATCATAGATGAGCCAAATCCCACCTATGGCAGTTATCAGTGCAGCAAGTCCAGTAAGAATGCCTGGTAATGTGGTCCAGAAGGATGAACTATTCTCCCCGCTCATAAGTTATACCCCAATAAATCCTTGAAATAATTTGTAGTAATATTATGTATTTAGTATTTATACGATTTACCACATAAAACCTGTATAAAATCTAAAGATAATATTATAATTGTTTTAAAAATTCTCAGATAAACAAAAGTAAAATATGAGACAATTTATCCAGGGAAAACCCTGAAATAAATTCCAAACAAAAAGATCCAGAACCCCGAAAAGTCCCGAAACCATGGATATCCGAATCACCCACTTTTGGAAATTTTGTTTTTAAAATAATTACAAAATGCCGAAATCGGCCTCCCTGGCCACCTGCCTAACAGAAAATGGACTTTTATTTTATATGGTGATACGCCTGAAAAAAATGATGCACAGGCACAAGTGTTTAGATTCTCCGAAGAAACTTTGATCATCTTTACGACATGGCTCCTGCTGACCTTTAGAATTCGACCGCGTATTACGAATATCTATAGTCAAGTACCAAAATTTCTTTACCAATCTCAATTGAAAGGTTAACCACGGAAAGCACGGAAAACATAGAATAAAGGAAAATAGGGTTACAATTCTTCCGTGCTTTCCGTGTCTTCCGTGCTTATAAAGTAAGTCCGAATATTATTTTAGGGAATATAAAAAAGAAAAAGAACGAAAAAATCCAGAAAATGAGACCGCGGCCATAAGAGCTGAAAAGAGGAAATTAAAGTTCCCTCAAAAGCCGAAAACCCAGATTGGCGAAACAACTCTCAAATCCGCGCCTGAAACGGCCAGCTGAACGGCAGAACCCGGTATTGCAGAGCCAGCTACACCCACGAGAGACCCGAGAGGAACCATTTCCTTCTTCCCATACACTCCCATCGGAAGGAGCCCCATTGTAAGTCTCATGCCACTCGTCCTGAACCCATTCCCAGACATTACCATGCGTGTCGTAAAGCCCCCAGGGGTTTGGTTTCTTGAGGCCAACTGCGTGAGTTTTACTGCCTGAGTTTTCAACATGCCAGGCGTATTCATCAAGTTTTGACTCATCCTCGCCAAAGAAACACCTTGTTTGTGTGCCGGCCCGGCAGGCATACTCCCATTCGGCTTCTGAGGGTAAGCGGTACTTATCAGTTCCTTCCATCTCATTCAGCTTTGTGATAAATTGCTGGACGTCATCCCATGAAATCATCTCAACCGGGCGGTCTTCACCCTTGAAGTGTGAAGGATTGGTCCCCATTATTTTTTTCCATTGGTTCTGTGTGACAGCCGATCTACCCAGGTAAAAAGAGTTTTGAATTACTACTTTATGGACCGGAGATTCGGAGTCGGACCGATTCCTCTCTTCAGAAGGTGAGCCCATCTCGAATTCCCCGGCCGGGATCAGTACAAGTTGTATACCTGTAGAAGGGCTGGTAATGATTTCAGTATCAATTGCATTATCCGCCGGCGCAAAAATCGATGATTCTTCGGCTTCTTCTTTCATCAGGTAGTATCGAACTGTATTAATGTAACTCTTAATGCTGGATTTGCTTCCCACAAGCCCCACTCCATAAGATCTCCTATTAATTTGCCGATTTTTATTTGTCAGTTGTTATTTGTCAGCTGTCAAATTTTACTTGTCAATTATTATTTGACCGCTGTTACTTTCAACTTTTATCTATCAGCTTTGTTTGAGCTTATATTGTCAGGTTCTATAATCCTGCAGCATTTATTGTTGTTCGTGTTAGAATTAAACTTTACTGTCAGAGATAGCTTGATCGAAAAATCGCTATGCATTCCATTGTAATAAAAAGAGTTCCCTGAACTCGAATTGGCTGTTAAACAATTTTAAAAAAACTGATATAACCAAAAGTAAAATATGAGATTGATTTATCTTAGGAAAACCCAACCAAAATCCTAAACCAAAACCTTAATCAAAGCCCCTGATCAAAGTCACTGAATTAAGTCCCTGATCAAAGACACTACAAAATCCCTAGTCAAAATCCCTAAACAATACTCCCTGATCAGAATCCCTAAACAATACCCATGATCAAAACCCCTAACAAAGATCCAAAAACCCAGAAGCCCTGAAACCATGGACAGCCGAACAGCCCGTTTTTTGAAAACCCGCTTCCAGAATTATTACAAAAATGCCGAAATCGGTCTTCCTGACCACCTGCCTAATAGAGAATGGGCTTTTATCTTCTATGACGATATGCCTGAGAAGATGATGCACAGGCACAAAGCCTTCGGCTCGCCAGGCGAGGCTCTTGATTATCTTTACGGCATGGCTCCTGCACATGTTTATAATTCCACTGCGTATTACGAATACCCTGATGCCAGGAAGATGAATGAGAAAAACTGGCTCGGGGCAGAATTGATTTTTGACCTTGATGCAGACCACCTGCCGAATGCCCCGAAGAACTATGCGGATATGCTTGAGCTCGTAAAAAAGGAAACTTTCAAGCTCATGGATTTCCTTTTAGATGACTTCGGGTTTTCGGAGCAGGAAATCGAGCTTGTGTTTTCCGGAGGGAGGGGTTACCACTTCCATATTAGAAGCCCGAAAGTCCTGGCACTTGGGAGTGCTGAAAGAAGGGAAATCGTGAATTATCTGAGCGGGAGAGACCTTGATTTCAAATATTTTTTCAGGGATGTCGCTATGGATGGGGAATTCGGGACAGGATCGAAAACATTCAAGGGCATGAAAAATGTGCCTGTGAAATGCACGCTTTTGGGATATGATTCAGGCTGGGGGAAAAGGATTGCCCTCTACCTTACGGAGTATATGAAAACCGAGTGTGGAAAAAGGTATAAAAAAGATATGTTCCCCGAGCTTCGCAGGTACGAGAAAGTAGGCGATACTACGGTAAAAAAGTTGATTAGTCTTACAAATAGCGAAAATGGTTTAAAGGATATCCTGGAGAGGGGAAGACTTGACTTTGATGTCAGAAACTTTAAAGATATTGCTGCCTATTTTATGAGAGAATCTGTGGAGGATTTTCTGCACAGATTCGGGGCCAGCGTTGACGAACCCGTGACTGCGGATATCAAACGTTTGATCCGGGTGCCAGGCTCATTGCACGGCGGGTCGGGGATGCTGGTTAAAAAACTTGCTTTATCTGAGTTAGAGAAGTTTGATCCGCTTAACGATGCCGTTGTCTTTGGCGAAAGGCCGGTAAAGGTAACAGTTTCAAAGCCTTTTTCGGTACAATTAAGGGGCAAGGATTTAAGAGTAGAAGAAGGCATACAGGAAGTCCCTGAGTATGCGGCAGTGTATCTAATTTGTAGAGGTGTTGCGGAGTATGGATATAGAAAAAATCAGCCAGGTCCTGTATAAGGAAAAGAACCAGACAATAAAGACAATTCCGGCTGATTTTTACCTGGAGTCTGAAAAATATATCCGGGAACTTGAAGAAGAGATCGGTAAAGTAAACAATTCCCGTTCTCCGGAATCCAAGATGCTTCACGACGAGCACGAAAGAGCGCTTTCGGACCTTGAGACTATCTTCATGAAACGGATAGGAAAGGTTATTACCAGGGCAACAATCCAGTCTCATGCGGATAAACCTATTTCAAAGGATATTGAAAAGCTGCTCCCTGCGGAAAAAAGGCTTTATGACCTTGTACTGCAGGGAATTGAAGCCGCAAAAACCGAACTTTTAGGTCCTATTCTGTACCCTGATTCCGAGAATATCGCAGTCTGGCCTGAGATCGTAGGGGAAAGGCAGACTTTTGTCGGTGTAAGGGGGGACACGGAGGCAAAAATTGGAATTCCTGCTGTTGCAGCCAGCGGGGAAATGGGAGCAGGACCAGACAAAAACAATATAAATAAGGAATACGTTGTTGTCCGAATACTGAAGGATCTGCCGACCTTCACAGGTGCAGACGGCCGGAATTATACGGTCAGTGCCGAAGAAGTCGTTGTTTTGCCGCAGCTTAATGCTACAGGGCTGGTAAAGCGAAACGCAGCCAAACTGATTGCCGGACAGGAAAATTCCGGAAAAGACTTATTTCCCGGAAAAAATTAATTTTCTGAGATTTACAGCTTATTTTAGCCTGGAAAAAAGGAAGGCACGCAGTTCAGGAACCTGGTAATCCAATTAAGGCACAACGGCATAAGCCTGCCAGGTAATAGTATGAGTATTTATATGTGTAGCTATATTTGTGTAGCATCTGTGTAGCTTAACTTTGTTAGCTGCTCTGATCTCTTCCTCGATGGAAGACCGCCAGTCGTGATATCGAGATCGAAAGAGGTCTGAGGATTTTCAAGTTCATCCAATCAAAGGCTTCCCAAATAAGATCTTCCCAGGATCAAAATGTCATACGTAGACGCCATGCGTATATTCCATGTATATTCCATGTTTAACATAGTGTCTTTCCGTAAAAGCCGGAAAAGGCAAGCTCAATACCAATAATCATTAAAAAGGTGTAAAGAATGAAGATTCCAAAGAGGTTCAGGACTTACTGCCCGTTCTGTAAGACCCACAGCGAACACATAGCAGAAAGGGTCAAGAAGGGTCAAGCTTCATCCATGACTCACATTGCAAGACAGAAGAAGAGACAGCAAGGCATAGGAAACAGCGGAAAGTTCTCCAAGGTGCCCGGTGGCGACAAACCCACAAAACGCATCTGGCTTAGATACCGCTGCACAGTATGTAAGAAAGCTCACCAGAGACCCTGTTTCAGGGCAAAGAAGTTCGAGTTCAAGGAGTAAGATAAAATGGTAGACTATATCCAGAGGCCAAAAAGCAGGTTCCTGCGCGTAAAGTGCAACGACTGCGAAAACGAACAGATCATATTCGGAAGCGCCAGCCGTAAAATCACCTGCGTTGTCTGTGGAAGGACCCTTGCCGAACCAACCGGTGGCAAATCGACAATTACCACTCACATCCTCGAAGTGCTTGAATAACCGGATAGGTTAAAGCACTTTACCGGATTAGAGTAAAAAGCAATAAAGAAACAAAATTTGAGAAGTGGTGCGAATGGGAAACGATAACTGGCCCGAAGTCGGAGAATTCGTTGTCTGTACTGTAAAGAATGTGACGGATTTCGGAGCCTATGTCGAGCTTGAGGAATTCGGAGGAAGGGAAGGTTTTATCCATATCTCCGAAATTAAAGCAGGCTGGGTCAAGTACGTCAGGGACTACGTAAGGGAAGGGCAGAAAATAGTCTGCAAGGTTCTTAACGTGGACCCTTCCCGCGGCCACATAGACCTTTCATTGAAAGACGTTAACGAGCATCAGCGGCGCGCTAAAATCCAGGAATGGAAAAATGAGCAAAAAGCCGCCAAATGGCTCCAGTTCGTGGCTGAAGAGACGAAAACCGATGAAAGTAACCTGCAAGCTCTGCACGAAAAACTCGTAGAAGAGTTCGGAAGTGCATATTCTGCCTTTGAAGAAGCTGCTGTCGAAGGAGAGAAAGCCTTCAAGGGAATCAAAGTCAATAAGAAATACTTAAAGAGCATACTCAAAATAGCAGGGGAAAACATCAAACTGCCTTTTGTAGACATCGCAGGCTATGTGGACCTTACATGTAACCTTCCAAACGGCATAGAAGTCATAAAGCAGGCTCTTAGCGCTGCAAACTCTATCAATGACGTTGATGGAAAAGATGTCAGGCTCGAAATAAGTTACACAGGGGCTCCGAGATACCGGATCAAAGTAATTGCCCCGGATTACAAGAAAGCCGAATCAGTCCTTAAAAAATCCGCCCAGACCGCAGTTGATAGCATTGCCAAACTCGGTGGACATGGGACTTTCAAGCGGCACATCGAATCAGCAAAGGCGTGATACCCTTTGGGACAAAAGATCCGCAAATGCAAAAATTGCGGCAGGTACACTTTAAGGGAAATTTGTCCGGTTTGTGGGGGAAAAGCTTTCCCCACACATCCGGCCCGCTTTTCTCCTCAGGACCCTTACGGCAGGTACCGCAGAATGGCAAAGAAAGGATAAGGAATTGTTATGCAGCAGAGTACACTTGTCCGCCTGAAAGAAAATCTTGAGCTCAAAAAACCCATACTTGTGGTCGGACTCCCAGGAGTAGGACTCGTAGGCAAGCTAGTGGCAGAGCATCTGGTAGACGAACTTGGGGCCGAAAAAATTATGGAGGTTTATTCTCCGCACTTTCCGCCTCAGGTCCTGGTCAATAAAGATTGTACGGTCCGTCCGGTAAGCAATATCATATATCACGGAAAGGCGAAAGAAAATGATCTGCTTTTCCTTGTAGGAGACCATCAGAGCACAACCTCGCAGGGGCATTACGAACTCTGTTCTCTCTACCTTGACATTGCGGAAGAATTTGGAGTGCCGAGGATTTACACGCTTGGAGGATATCCTACAGGCAAACTGACCTATGAGGAAACAGTTCTTGGGGTTGCCAATGATACGAAATTGATTGAAGAAATCAAAGAGTATGGGGTAGAATTCAGGGAATCCGAGCCCAGCGGAGGAATAGTTGGAGCGTCGGGCCTGCTTGTAGCTTTCAGCAGGATGCGGGGTATTGATGCTGCCTGCCTTATGGGCATGACCCCTGGATATCTAATGGATCCTAAAAGCGCCCAGTCCCTTCTAAAGGTAATCTGTAAAATGTTCGGGATCGAGGTAAACACCGAGTCGCTTGAGAAAAAGGCCGAGGAAATGGAGAACATCCTGGAAAAACTAAAGGAAAAAGAAGAACAGCAGATTATCCAGGAAGTCAAGCCAACCGAGGAAGACCTGCGCTACATAGGATAACAGGACATTGTCTGATTAAAACAAGCGCTAAAAATCAGAGCTTCCGGTAAAGGGAAGGAAATGAAAGTCAATACAGACCTCCATCTCCATTCAAAGTACTCCATGGCATCTTCCAGGAAAATGGAATTGCCGACAATTGCCAGGGAGGCTTCAAAAAAAGGGATGGAATTGATCGGTACTGCCGACTGTACTCATCCGAAGTGGCTCGAAGAGATCAAAAGAGCATCCGTTTCGGATGAAGAAATCCGCATAGATGAAATTTATTTTATCCCCACTACCGAGATAGAAGACAGCAAACGTGTACATCATCTCCTTATTTTACCTTCGATTTCAAAGGCTGAAGAACTGGCCGAGCGCATTGCTCCTTTTGGCAATCTTGAAGCCGACGGCCGCCCGAATGTCAGGCTGGACGGCAGTGAAATTGCAGAAATTGCAAAAGACCTTGGAGCCCTTATCGGCCCCTGCCATGCCTTTACTCCCTGGACCGCACTTTACGGTTATCACGACAGCCTGAAAAGCTGCTACGGGGACATGACAGATTATATTTCGTTTCTGGAGCTCGGCCTGAGTGCGGACAGCGATTATGCCGACCGGATAGAAGAACTGCACCGCCTGACTTTTCTTTCGAATTCCGACGCCCATTCCCCTTCGACCAACAAGCTGGCAAGGGAATTCACCCAGTTTGATGTGCCTGAAATTACCTTTGACGGCTTGAAAAAAGCTATTCTCAGGGAACAGGGGTACAGGGCTACCCTGAACGTAGGTTTTTTTCCCGAAGAGGGCAAATACAACCGGTCAGCCTGCATCAAGTGTTTTACCCAGTATGCGATGCCCGAAGCCGTTGAGAATAAATGGCGCTGCCCGATCTGCGGAGGCATTATAAAGAAAGGGGTTTTCGACCGAATTAATGAACTCGCAGACTTTAAGGAACCGAAACATCCTGACCACCGCCCACCTTACCTTCATCTCATTCCCCTTGCCGAAATTATCCAGATGACGCTCGGCCATGCAAGCGTCCAGACAAAAGGTGTGCAAACCGCCTGGAATAAGCTTATAGAACGCTTCGGAAACGAAGTTGAAGCCCTCATTTATTCAGAACCGGAAGACCTGAAAATCGTGGGTGACGACCGGATAGTAAACGCGATCCTGGCCTTCAGGAAAGGAAATGTTATAATCCATCCCGGTGGAGGGGGCCAGTACGGCTGGCTTGAGCTGCCTGAAAACCTGAAAGGGGAAGAAAACCGGCACACAGGACAGCTTTCATTTGCCGACCTTGAGAAGCTAAAACCAGGGAAAAAAAGCAAAACCGAAAAAAAGCGTGATAAAAAGCCCAGGAAAGAGACCGGCGAAACCGACAAAGAAGGACCTGATAATAAAGAACCGAATAATAAAGAACCTGATGATGCAGGCCAGAGTTCACTTTTCGATTTTTAAGATACAGATCCCACTGATGACAAAATATATAAGAAAGAAAGTATATTCACTAACCCTGCATCTCAAACACGTTGCACTAAAAACGTCGGGCAGCGCCCGAAAATTTTCTCACTTCAAAACAAAATGCCCAGGTAGTCTAGCGGTAAGGCGACGGTCTCGAAAACCGTTTCTTCTTTGGGAGAGCGCAGGTTCGAATCTTGCCCTGGGCGCTTCTCTTTATATTTCAGCATGTAAAACCTCATTCCTGCCGTTAACTATTTAAAATAGAAAAGATATTTGAGTATCCTTGTTAAGGGGCTGTGGCCTAGCCCGGCATGGCGATGGGCTCCAGCGGATAAATGATGAACAACGGGTCTACCGAGTCTTTCCCGACGGGGCAGGACGATGAGGAACCGTTGGAGCACTGATAGATGCTCACCAGAAGACTGTTAAAGCAGTTGTTCGGAGATACCCGTCGATCGTGAGTTCGAATCTCACCAGCCCCACCTTTTTTAATTTAATTTTACTTCTCTATACGTACTCTTTTAACATTTCCTCTCTATATGTTCTATATTTTTTCTAACATTTCGGCTCTGTGCATACTCGTTTAGTGTCTCAATATCAATTGCGTTAGACTCACAAATCTAACTTTTTGATACTTAGAAATGTGGAGAGTTTTAAAAAGTATTACTTTCACGTAACTCCCCCAATAGTTAATAACCTGCAAATCCAATCTTCTTCTACCTGCTCAAATCTGGTCAATAGCAACCGAGGTTCTCATTTTGAGGCGCGAAAAAGAAGAAATAGCCGTTCTTATCAGAGCCACCCCTGAGAAAAGCAAAAAGGATGGGGAAGGGCATGCCGTCGGGGTAATCGGCATTAATAAATATGGAGAACTGCTGAGGCTCTATCCTATGGGATTCAGGTACGGGGAAGGGCTGGTTGATTTCAGGAAGAATGACCTGCTTGAGGTTACGGTTACAAAACCTGAGCATGACATCAGATGGGAGAGCAGGAAAGTACTCAGTCACACGAACCTGGAAAAGCCCCTTAAAGAGAGGGAAATAAAAGAGCTTGTCCTGCCGCTCGTTACGTCTATAGAAAGGCTGAATATCGAAGGAGCGAGCCTTGGAGTGGTAAAGCCGGAAATCATGAACATCGAGATAAGGGTAAACAGCACTGAAGCTTATGACCGGCAGCAGTATTTTAACCTCATGGGAGATTTTCTGGAAAAAGGTGAGAAGACCGCCAGAATGCCTGTCGAAGTTAGATATTTTTTCATGTGTGAGAGAGAAGAGGCGTGCAGGGGGCATAAAATGATCCTGCTCGACTGGGAATTCAATGAAACCGTGCGGAATATCATAAGGGACGAGCAGGAGCCGGCAGCCGTAGAAAGGAAAATAAAAGAGCATTTTTCGGACCTCATGAAACAGAGGGAACTTTACTTTATCATGGGCACTCATTTCACGTACGGAACCTGGATGATAACAGGGCTTTTCTGCCCGGAAAAAAACGGCAGGACCCAGAGCAGCCTTTCCGGATTTTAAGAAGCATCCGGGGAAACAAACTTAAAAATATATAAGCAAAATCTGGAAAACATCGTGAAAAAGAGAAAAAGACCGATCATAAGGTGATCAGAGGGAAAATAAAAGGGAAATAAAAGGAGAAAAAGATAATCGTATTCGACTATAGAAATTCTCATCCTTCAAGTTCTTTCTCCAGAAAAGTTTCCAGCCGGTCCATACCTTCTTTTATATTTTCAATGCTGTTGGCATAGGAGAAACGCAGATAACCTTCGGCTCCGTTCCCGAAATCGATTCCGGGCGTAACTGCAACGCCGGCCTCGTTAAGGATGCGGCGGCTCAGTTCCAGGGAGTCGCTACCGTATTTGCGGGCGTCGGCAAGGACATAAAAAGCTCCCATCGGCTCTTTGCGTACGTCAAGGCCCATTCCCAGGAGCCTTTTCAACATATACTGGCGGCGTGTGTTGTAAGTCTGAACCATCTCGGTAACGTGTTCCTGTGAACCTTTCAGGGCCGCGATTCCTCCCTCCTGGACAAAGGAGTTGGCGCAGATGAAAAAGTTCTGGTGGATTTTCTGGATTGCACGGACACATTCAGGAGGGCAGATAATATAACCGAGCCTCCAGCCGGTCATTGCATATAGTTTGGAAAAGCCGTTAAGGACAAAAGCATTTTTCGTATATTCCAGAATAGTGTGGTCAGCGCCGCCATAGATCAGGCCCTGATAGATCTCGTCTGAAACAATAGGAATTCCTTTTTCATCTGCGATCTCGGCAAGCCCCTGCAGACTTTCCGGAGACATAACATGCCCGCCAGGGTTTGAAGGGCTGTTTATCAGGATGGCTTTAGTATTCGGGCTCAGGCACTGCCTTACTGTTTCCGGTTCAAGGGCAAATCCGTTTGTCTCGCTCGTGTAAACAAAAACAGGAGTCCCACCAAGGTATTTCACGAAATTCGGATAGCAGGCATAATGAGGGTTCGACATTATTACTTCATCCATTTTCTCGAGCAGCGCCATGAAAACCATCAGGAGAGCCGGGCTTGTACCCGAAGTTACAATGACCTGATCCGGGTTCAGGTTGACTCCGAACTTCAGGTGGTAAGACTCAACTATCGCCTCTCTGAGCGAAAGAAGTCCCTGGCTGTGAGTGTATTTCGTAGCCCCCCGGCCAATAGCAGCACAGGCGGCCTCACATATATGCGGAGCTGTAGGAAAATCAGGCTCTCCGACCTCGAGATGGATTATGTGTCTTCCCTCAGCTTCCAGAGCCTGGGCACTTTCCAGCACTTCCATCACATAGAAAGGAGGGATATCTTCAGATTTTTTTGATAAGATGCATTCGGAGTTTATCGAAAACATAAAAGACCTTCTGAAAATCAATTATTGTGAAAGGGGCTGAGGTAAAAGCAAGTAACACCGCTGAAGCTATACCTGAAACTGCGTATGCTTTCAAGATTTAAATATTCTGTGGGAAAAAACCGAATCAGAATTGAGAGAACAAAAGGAAAAAGATAAACTTCTGAGAAGACGCAACGGAAAAAAAAGTTAATTTTTAAGAAGATAGAAAGAAAAAATTAATTCCTGGTGTCAAACCGGTTTTATAAGGTAGCTTAATTTTTTGGCATGATTTTTTCCAGAGCCTCTACATCCGGGCTGTCCCATCCCTGACTTTCAAGCATTTTTGCAAAATCTCGCTGGAAAGCCTGGAATTTTTCAACATTTTCGGGAATAATATTAAGGAAGTCATAGTCCCCATATGCACCTGTAAAGAAGGAAGAAACCGTTTCCTCATACTTTTCCTCGATTCTTTGTGGATACCAGAACCCGTTCTGTGAGAGCAAAACAAGGTTCGGATCAGGAATCGGTACATCCTCCGAGTAAGTATAAAATCCTATGAAAATTTCTTCCCCGTACTTTGCAAGAACCAGTTTCTTCTCAAACCCGGATTTCTGGAGCTTAACGAACCACTCCCCCTTTAAAAGATCAGCAACTTCATTAATAACCCCGTGGGCTTTGAGTATCTTTTCTGCCACCTGCTGTATTTCCAGGATGAAAGTTTTGCGCTGTTCCTCAGGCATTTCAAGGCAGGACATACAGCTCTCACCGGCTGGACCGCCAGCATAACGTATCCCCTCTTCATCGGGCTTTTTCGGTTCTTCGGCCCTTCCCTCAGCCTTTCCTTCGTATTCGTTTCCTGCACCCTGCTGAATATTGGGAACAGCTTGCCACACCTTATTTTCAGGATATTCTACCGTAATTTCGCACCCCCTATGTATATAGGTCGGAACACCCATAAATATTAGGTACCAAAAGCCTTTTCACAAGCCTTTTCAAAAAAATGCTTGATCGAAAACCCCGGACAGCGGCGTGATCAAACGGCGCAACGGTTGTGATTGAGAAATACTTCTAATCCCCAAACCCTATCCGGCGTGATCAAACGGCGCAACGTTTGCGGCTCAACAGATGAGGCTCAACGGTTTCCGTAGATGTTAGTTATTATGGTTTTTCGGCGTGGTAAGGGGGCGTAACGGTTTCCGGGCTGGCTTCACGCTTTTTCCCGGAGTGGGAAACGCTGTTCTCGTTTTTGGAGTTAAGCCACCTGACTCCAAGGTACACAAAGGGAGTATCAAGAAGGGCAAAAACGATTTTAAGAGCCCAGAGCGGCAGAACCAGCTTGAAGACTGCGACCACATCCAGATCCGGAGTCAGCCTGTAGAAAGCGAGAAACATAAACACAGTTGAATCAATTAACTGGGAAACGATCGTTGAAAGGTTGTTCCTGAGCCAGAGGTGCCTGCCGTTTGTCTTTTGCTTCCAGAAATTGAAGGCCCAGATATCATGGTGCTGGCTTATAAGAAAAGCTGTCATACTTGCCAAAATCATGCGCAGCGAATTTGAAAAAACCCCGATATATGCTTCATTATCGTAATATATAGAGGCAGGGGGGACACCTATACTAAAAGAAACAAAAAGGAACGCAACACAGAGGGACAGGAAACCGGCATGCACAAAAATACTGGTAGCCTCCTTTCCCTTAACCTCTTCTACTATATCCGTAATCAGGAAAGTCAGGGGATACCCTAGAAGGCCTACTGAGGTTACGATGCCGAAGATTTCAATCAGCTTATTTCCCAGGAGGTTCCCGAGAAGCAGGCAGCTGATGAAAATCGTGAGTAAAATCTGTAATTTGTAATCCGTGGATTTCATGGATTCTCAGGATTTGGCTTGGGTTAGGGGTTGAACGGCTATCTTTTAAATGAAATTTGGGTCTTTTTAATTGATTTTTATTTGAATTTATTTTTTAGTTGAACTTTTTTAATTGAATTTTCTAGTTGAACCTTTTTATATAAGCTTCTTAATTTAGTTTTTTACCAGTGGCTCAGAAAGTTCTCAGGGAGATTTATAAAGGTAAGGAAATCCCATGAGACGGAAAGATTATCTGAAACGTTCAGCTCTTCTGAGGAGATTTTGAGGGGACCGATCCACTTCGTCGCAAATAATCCTGTGGCGAACCTGGCCCGGAAGAATGGAGCAGGTCTGATTGTCCGTACCCCGAAGCCCCCAGGTTTCGTCCGTTAGCAGGAAGTATGAGTTTTCAAGCCTGACACCTTTTGCTTCCAGAGATGAGAGTACCAGTGGATCGGACAGGTCTGTCCTTATTTCCTCTGCAACTTTTACCTGGGTGCCAGGGCCTCCTTTTTTTATAAGGTAAAGCCGATCATCCGAAAGGATTCTGTCCATTGTACGGATGATCAGCCTGTAACAGGTTTTTTTATTCGTAGATTTTTCTTCGACTTTCTCCAGATAAAGGATGTCGCGCCCGTTTCGGGCAATATCGGAAAGAATATCTTCCCTGCGGGAAAAAGACTCTACTTCACAGGTTGGAATACTCAGGAAAAATACCGGAAACTTTTTAGACAAACTGTCCGCAATTGCCTGATTTACCTTTTCGCGTGGAATATACTCAAAATTAATGACGAGCCCGGACAGTTTCTTTTCGATTTCCGGCCTTTCCTTCTGGAAAACTTTTACGGCTTCAGTAGAATCATTATAAATGGTAATATCCCGATCATCTTTGGAAAAAATTCTGGCCAGGGTTACAGCGAAGTTGAGAGCTGCAAGTTCACAGTCAAGATTATTTTTAGGGACATCCGGAACCTTTGTTGTAGACTGGTGGATCTGTTCACCGTTCCGGAGCACGGTACAGCCAATATAAGAGTCCTCACCTTCATTGAAGGAAGAATCACAGTAAACTTCAAACATGTTTTTTTCACCTTCTAGGCAGAAAGATTCGATCGCGAACCGGGCTAAGATGTACAGGCCAAACTTATACAGTTACCCGATAATGCCGTGAATTAATTATGACTATTGATAAAGTATGATATTAGAAATATATTACGTAGTCATAAAATAAAAATAGTTGAGGCAAAAAAAGAAGATAAGCTGGAGAAAACATGAAAACGAAAAAAGGAAAAAAGGTAGAGAAAAGCAAAAGGAAAAAAAGGAAAAAATTAAAATCAAATAATAATTGCAGCTGTCCTTTCATCCTTTTCTTCATCAAAATCCGTTACAAGAGCTTCGGTTGTGAGCACCATTCCTGCAATTGAGGCAGCGTTCTGGAGGCCGCTTCTTACTACTTTTGTGGGGTCGATAACACCTGCTTCGAAAAGGTCTTCAAAGATGTCTTTCTTTGCGTTGTACCCGAAGAGTTCGCTGGATTCAGCCCTGATGGTTGCAACGACTTCAGCGCCTTCCCGGCCTGCGTTTGTAGCGATCTGGCGTACCGGTTCCTCGATAGCTCTCTGGACTATCTTTACACCTACCTCCCTGTCGCCTTCAAGTTTCAGGGAATCCAGAGTGGCAGCTGCACGGAAAAGGCTTATTCCGCCCCCGGTAACCACTCCTTCTTCAACTGCAGCTTTTGTGGCATTGAGAGCATCGTCAATTCTCATCTTTTTCTCTTTCAGCTCGGTTTCGGTTGCAGCTCCCACTTTGATTACTGCAACCCCGCCTCCCAATTTTGCCTGGCGCTTTTTGAGTTCGGTCTTCCTGTAATCCGCATCTGCAATGTTAACCTGGGCTTCGATGAGTTTGACCCTTTCATTAATCTTTGCTTTATCACCCCTGCCTTCCACAATAATGGTCTTATGGTTGTCAACAGTGACTTTCCTGGCACTTCCGAGCATATAATCATCGAATTCCTCAAGCTTCATGCCTTTTTCTTCGCTGATTACCTGCCCGCCGGTCAGCACGGCAATATCCTCAAGCATCTCCTTCCTATCATTTCCAAATCCGGGAGCTTTGACAGCACAGACCCTCAGTGCTCCGCGAATGATATTCAGGATCAGGGCGGCCTGGGCATCCCCATCGACATCGTCGGCAATAATAAGAAGGGAACGGCCTTCAGAGGCAACCTTTTCAAGCACGGGGACGATCTGCTTCATACTGTTGATTTTCTTGTCCGTAATCAGGACATAAGGATCATCAAATTCGCAGACCATTTTCTCGGTATCGGTTGCCATATAAGGTGAAACAAAACCCCTGTCGAACTGCATGCCTTCCACAACATCCAGGCTGGTCTCCATTGTTTTGGAGTCCTCAACCGTGATTACCCCGTTATAGCCAACTCTTTCCATGGCATCGGCGATCAAATTGCCTATCTCATCATCGTTATTTGCAGAAATAGTAGCTACCTGTACGACTTTTTCCTTGCCTTTTACTTCAACGCTCTTTCTCTTGAGATAGCCTACAACCTTTTCTGTTGCAATCTCGATGCCTTTCTTGACATCTATCGGGTTTGCCCCGGCACTGATATTTTTCAGGCCTTCCCGAATCATGCTCTGAGCAAGAAGAGTTGCAGTAGTTGTTCCATCTCCGGTATTGTCCTGGGTTTTGGAAGCAACCTCTTTGACAAGTTTAGCCCCCATGTTCTCGAACTTATCGTGAAGTTCGATTTCCTTTGCAATGGTTACACCGTCGTTTGTTACCACGGGTTTTGTACTTTTGTCCAGCACCACATAACGTCCTTTTGGCCCGAGAGTGATCTTGACGGTATTTGCAACTTTGTCCACACCGTTTAAGAGTGCCTTTCTTGCACTTTCGTCAAACATTATCTGCTTTGAAGCCATCCGTATTCACCTGGATTAAAATCAAATCTTTTCCTGAATTAAATCTGAATATACCCTTATTTCCGGGTTTAAACTCAAATATACCCTTACACTGTGTTCATCAGAATCGGCCTTATTCGATGTTATTCTTCCGCAACTGTTGCCAGGATATCCTTGAAGTCGACAAAAAGGTATTTTTCGTCATCAATTTCTATTTCATCTGACTGATATCCCCCGTAAATAACACGGTCACCTTTCTTCAGGGGAAGCTCCCTTCCATCTTCAAAAGTCCCCACCGCAATAACAATTCCTTCCTTTTTCTCCTGCCGTGCAGGCTCCGGGATATAGATCCCGCCTTTTGTCACTTCTTCTTTCTTCTGGTGCTTGAGCAAGACTCGTTCGCCAATAGGTCTGATAATCACTCTGTTGTTCCTCCTTATGCGTAAGTGACCCCATATTAGCTGAACATTAACTGGTAGCTATGAGTCAGTATGGGATTGGTCAATGTGTTGAGCGCTCGTACGCTCGACTATCTGCATATAATGCGAAACTCATATTTAAAAATTGCCGGAAAAATAAATACGATTCCCAAAAAGTAGAAATGAAATCGATAAAATCTAAAGAAACTATATATATTAGATATTGTAAAATATACACTGATGGTTCAACAGATAATCCTCAGACACCTTGAAAAACCGCATATCAAAAGTCTGGAAGAGGATCTTCTATGGTTATGCAATAGCTTCGGCTTTTCTTCGGGCAGGGACACGGAAAATACCTCGACCAGGATAATTTTTAGCCTGCTCGATAAACTCTCAAATGATGAAATAACTTCCTCAGAAGCCCTTGCTGAAGACCTTGAAATAAAAATATCAAGAGTAAACCATCATCTAAGAAATCTTAACGATTCAGGCCTCCTTTACAGAAAAAAACGCCTGATATACCTGCGCGGAGGCAGCCTGAAAGCTGCAGTAAAAGAAATGCGAAAGGACTCGGAAAGAATTTTCGATGAGCTTGAAAGCATAGCTGAAGAAATAGATTCCAGAATAGGGATCAAAAACCGATAAAGAATCAAGACAAAGCCGATAAAAAGTTAAGATAAAACTTGTGAGAATTAAGATAAAGTCGGCAAGAAATTAAGTAAAATTGGTAAGAAGTTAGCAAAATTGATAAAAGGTAAAAATAAGAGTTTGAGAAGAAAGTCAATTACTTTGAACCAAGTTGATCACTTAGACCTTACTTTGACCTTACTTTGAACCTTACTTTGAACCTTACTTTGAACCTTACTTTGAACCTTACTTTGAACCTTACTTTGAACCTTACTTTGAACCTTACTTTGACCTTACTTTGAACCGGAAAGAAATTCAATAATAAACTCGTTTATTTTCCAGCCGTGAATCGAGTATCCATAGTCCGCTGCCCTGATTATTCTGACACAAAAAGAGCGATAGCAGAAGCTCTGGAACTTATCGGAGGGCTTGAGAATATAATCCATCCGGGCGACAGCGTGCTTCTGAAGCCAAATATTCTTGCAGCCAGTCTTCCGGAAAGTGCGGTAACCACTCATCCTTCAGTTGTAGCGTCCATGTGCGAGTTCGTGCTCCAGGCCGGAGGGAAACCCGTAGTAGGGGACGGAGCTGGAATCTCAAGGCAGGGAGCCACCGCAAAAGCCCTGAAAGCCTCAGGCATAGAAGAAGCTGCCCGAAAAGCCGGAGCAAAGGTAGTAAATTTCGAAACCGCAGGCTTTACCCTGGTAGATGTGCCTGATCCCCTGCAGTTTCGTAAACTATACATTGCAAATCCTGTCCTTGAAGCCGATGTTGTAATATCCCTTCCGAAATTAAAAACCCACGAGCTTACCTATTACACAGGTGCGGTCAAGAACTTTTTTGGGACTCTTCCTCTGAAGTGCCGAAAACAGGCACATCTTCTTGGAAAAAGAGACCTTTTTGGCGAAGCCGTTGCCGACGTTTACTCGGTTGTCAGGCCCGGTTTTGCAGTCATGGACGGAATTATCGGCATGGAAGGGAACGGTCCCTCTCACGGGAAACCCGTAAACTCCGGGGTAATTCTGGCAAGCCAGGATTGTGTTTCCCTGGATATTGTCGCTGCGGAAATGATAGGATTTGAACCCCTCAAAATTCCCACGACTGCAGGAGCTATAAAAAAGGGTTTTGGAAACCAGTGTCCTGTTGTGGTCGGAACTCCATTAAAAGAAGTCAAAATGAAATTCAAACCATCCAGTGGAGGAGTCAGCACAGCACCCTCCTTTCTTACTCGCAACCTGGGCAAATATTATAAGATCTATCCCAGAATCAACAGGAGAAAATGCACTCACTGCGGAGCTTGTTATTTAAATTGTTCTCCCCATGCCATAGAACGGCTCGAGGACGGGAGTTTCAGGATCAATCAGGAGAAGTGCATTTTATGTTATTGCTGTCGCGAACTGTGCCCCAGTAACGCGGTAGAAATTAAAAAATCGCTGCTTGCAAGACTCTTGACAGAAAAAGAGAATCTAATTCGTAAAACGTGACAATAAATAAGAAAAAATGTAAACCGAAAACAATGTACTATAAACCCACTTAGTCCTGGCTTACACTTTTACCCTAAATCCAATTTATTCCGGGGAGGCATGCAAAATGTCTCCCTTACTGGCTATCACTTGTATTTGTGCTCCCGCCTCTCTGCTATCACTTTTTCTTTTTCCAGCCGTTCCCGTCTTTCTTTATCACTTTCTGTCTTTTCCATACTTTCTATCCGTTCTTTTTCCTGCCGGGCCATTACTTCCTCTGCCGTATCCAGTTGCCCTCTTTTCTCAGTGCGAGTCGTCCTCTGTGGTTCGGTCTCTCTGGATACTCCTGCTGCCACTCCTCTCTGCCAGTAAGGCTGGTATCCGTAGTAAGTGTAGTTGCCGGAAAGCTCCTCGCGAGTTAAAGGCCAGTTGTCCTTATCAAAGCCCTCTGCCCTTTCCAGAACGTCCCTGGAAATATCAAGGACAAAGGCGTGCTCTTGCGGCCTTGGCGAAAGAGCCTGCCAGGGAATAGCAAACCGTTTATCGGCCATACCCAGGAATCCACCAAAAGACATTATGGCATATGCTACTCTACCGTCTTCGAGATCAATCATTAATTCTTCAATTCTTCCAAGGTCTTCTCCCGCAGTATTGATGACCCTATCCGTTTTTATCGTGCTTGCCGACAAAAAGTCCGGCATCGCTCTTTCCAACCCGGTTTCTACCCGCGTCGGTACTTCCATCCGCTCTTTTTCCAGCTGGGCAAGCCTTTCTCTCTGTGTACTTGCCAACCTTTCTGCCTCTATTCTTTCTTGTTCCAATCTGGCTAGAGTCTCCTTTTCAACCCCTGCCTGTCTTTGTGCCTCAGTACACGCTCTTTCCAGTTCAGATAGTTTTTCTTTATGGGTTTGTTCATGAGTCTGTACTATCATCAGTTCTTCTTCGAGCCTGGCTACTTTTTCTGTCTCTTCCTTCCTTCTTGCTTCCTGCAGCTCTTTTTCCAGCTGTAGCAGTCTTTCTCTCTCGGTCTGTGCCTGCCTTTCTGCTTCTATCCGTTCTCTTTCCAGCTGTGCCAGCCTATCTCTCTCAGCTTCCGCTTTCTTCTGTGCTTCCATCCGCTGTTTTTCTAGCTGCGAGATTTTCTCTTCCTGTGTTCCTTTTAAGCCTTCAAGCCTTTCTATTTCCTGCCGACCCCTTATCTCTTCTCCTGTTTCTGTTGGGATAACTCTTTCTTCTACTACTTCCGTCGGCTCCCGTGGCTCCCTTTCCATCCGTGCCATCCTTTCTGCTTCTGTCCCTCTGGACACTCCTGCTGCTGCAGCCCCTGCTACTGCTCCTGTCAGCCAGTAAGGCTCGTATCCATAGTAGGAGTAGGTCCTGGAGAGTTCTTCACGAGTTAAAGGCCAGTTATCCTTGTCAAAGCCCTCAGCCTTATCGAGAGTCTCTTTAGAAACATTAAGAGCGAAGGCGTGCTCATGCACTCTCAGTGTAAGAGCATCCCAGGGAATAGCAAACAATTTACTGCCTATACCCAGGAATCCGCCGTGTGAGATTGCGACATATCCTACTTTTCCGTTCTGGAGATCAATCATAAACTCTTCAATCTTCCCAATTTCATCTCCAGTCGTACTGACGACCTTATCCCCTTTTATCGTGCCTGCTGACAAGAAATCCGGATTCTCCCTCTCTCCCGATGTTCTTCTTCCTGTCGTCCGGGCCATCCTCTGTGACTCGGCTTCTTCAGGCATTCTTGCTGCCACTCCCGTCTGCCAGTAGGGCTGGTATCCATAGTAGCTGTATACCGTAGAAAGCCACTCACGGGAAGTTATAGGCCAGTTATCCTTATCAAAACCCTCGGCTTTCTCAAGAGTTTCTTTAGGAACATCAAGGACAAAAGCATGGTCGTGAAGTTTCAATCCGAAAGCCTGCCAGGGAATAGCAAAAAATTTGTCGCCCATACCCAGAAATCCGCCAAAAGACATTACGGCATACGCTAGCCTTCCATCACGAAGGTCAATCATTAACTCTTCAATCTTTCCGAGGTCGTCTCCAGCTGCGTTGACGACCTTATCCCCTTTTAACGTGCTTGCTGACAAAAAGTCTGGATTATTTCTATCTGCCATAATTCCAACTCCCTAAATTTGCAATTATTTATTTAGATGCCTGTATTCCAGGTAGAACTTCTAATATTTCCCCCGATAAGTTTATTCCAGCACCCGATCTGACAGTGATACCTGTTCTGTTTGCCCGATTAAGGCTCAGATATCGACGACAACTTTATAGCCTCGGTGTTTGCCAGTAAGGCTCGTATCCATAGTAGCTATATACAGCGGAAAGCCACTCACGGGTAGTTGCAGGCCGGTTATCTTTGTCAAAGCCTTCTGCTTTTTCAATAGTCCATTTAGGAATGTTAAGTAAGAAGGCATGCTCGTGAAATTTTACTTGAAGAGCCTGCCAGGGGATAGCAAAGAATTGGCCGCCTATAACTGGGAGCTCGCCAAAAGAAAGTAAGGCATATGCCACTCTTCCAGCCTGGAGGTCAATTATTAACTCCTCAATCTTCCCAATATCCTCTCCAGCAATACTGACGACCTTTTCCCCTTCTATCGTGTCTGCTGGCAAAAAATCAGGATATTTTCTACCTGATGTTCTTCCCAGTCGGGACATTCTTTCAGATTCAGTCTCTCCGGGCAATCCGGTTTGTTCTGCCATTACGGTTTGCCAGTAAGGCCGGTGTCCATAGTAAGTGTAGTTGCCGGAAAGCTCCTCGCGAGTTAAAGGCCACCTGTCCTTTTCAAAACCTTCTGCTTTTTCCAGAACCTCCCTGGAGATGTCAAGAACGAAAGTGTGCTCTTGCGGCCTTGGCGTAAGAACCTGCCAGGGAATAGCAAATAGCTTATCTCCCTTATACAGGATTCCACCAAAAGACAACACGGCATACGCTACTCTTCCTTCTGCAAGATCAATCATTAATTTTTCAATCTTCCCGATATCCTCTCCGGCCTTATTGACAACCTTATTCCCTTTTAGCGTACCTGCTGACAAAAAATCCGGATTGTCTCTACCTGCCATTATCTTCTAGCTCCTCCAAACGCAGGAGACACGTGTTTTAAAGCCTGCACTCCCAGGCATAACTTTCAAAATCTCTCCCCCGATTAAGTTAGTTCCAACCTCCCTATTTGCCAGTAATTGATACCCGCGTCTGTCTGAATGACTAAGGGTTCAGATATTGCCCGGTCGACTTTCTATACTCTTTGTCTGCCAGTAAGGCTGGTATCCATAATAGCTGTACATAGTAGCAAGCCATTCGCGGTTGGTTACAGGCCAGTGGTCCTTATCAAAACCTTCTGCTTTTTCCAGTACATCCTTGGGAACATCAAGTAAGAAAGCGTGATCGTGCAGCCGTAATGAAAGAGCCTGCCAGGGGATAGCAAAGAATTTGCCGCCCATGCCCAGGAATCCCCCAAAAGACAGTACGGCATATGCTACTCTTCCGTCCTGAAGGTCAACCATTAGTTCTTCAATCTTCCCAAGATCTTCTCCGGCTCGGTTAACAACCTTATCTTTTTTTATCGTGCTTGCTGACAAAAAATCCGGGTTATCCCTACCTGCCATAGTTTCTGTCCGGGCCATCCTTTCCGATTCGGTTTCTCCCGCCATTGCTATCTGCCAGTAAGGCTGGTACCCGTAGTAGGTATAGGTTCTGGAGAGTTCCTGACGATTTAAAGGCCATCTGTCCTTTTCAAAACCTTCTGCCTTTTCCAGAGTTTCTTTAGGAATGTCAAGTAAGAAGGCGTGCTCGTGCGGTCTCAGTGTAAGAGCCTGCCAGGGAATAGCAAAGTATTTGCCGCCCAGACCCAGGAATCCCCCAAAAGACAGTACGGCATATGCTACTCTTCCGTCCTGAAGGTCAACCATTAATTCTTCAATCTTCCCAAGATCCTCTCCTGCCCTGTTGACGATCTTATCCCCTTTTATCGTGCCTGCTGACAAAAAATCCGGATTATCCCTATCTGCCATAGTTCAACTCCCTAAATTTCAGGAGACATCCGTTTCAAAGCCTGCGCCCCCAGACACAGCTCCAAAACCTCTCCTCTAATTAATATTATTTTTTTGATGTTACTTAAAACTACCGGAATCACTAAAAGTAATATTTTATGTTATTAAGTAGAAATTTATAGATAAATATTATAAAGAGAGGACAAAAAAGGAAGGTTTTTTTGCAAAAGTTTTTCTTTGTATTCCGGGATATAAAGCTGGCAAATAGCCTGAAACTCCCGAGAAGATATCCTCCGGAGCCAAAAGGTATTGCTGAGACTGATGACTAAAAAAAAGAAACTTGTAGAGAAAGATTTTTAATTAGTTTTGAGAATCGAATTTTTGCAGCACTGTAAAGCTCTTTTAAAAGATTTTAAGAATACAAATCCGAAAGCCTGTATCTGCTGAAAGAAAAGAAAAACCGGCAATTAAGTTATAATCTTTTCCTTTTTATCTTTTTGAAAGCTCTTTTAACCCAGAAAGCCGAAAGTATATATCAAAAGGATTTTTCAGACAATATTTCGATAATCTTACCTTCGAAGGTGATAAGATGCTCCATACCTATATAGACACCGAATATGCTCCGGAAAAGTGCTCTCTTTGTAATGGGACCGGACATGCTAATGGCGGAATTTGTGAGGTTTGCGGGGGACAGGGGGATGTACTCGTTGCCCAGCCTGCAATAGCGTGTCCTCTCTGTAACGGGTCCGGAAGTCTTGAAATTGGAACATGCAGGGCATGTGGAGGAAGCGGCTGGGTCCTTTTGTGAAAAAAGGTTTTTTTAGAACCTCAGGATTCAAAAGAAAGATTTATAGGGAATCTCTGAATTATCCGGAAACCTATCAGCTTTGTCTTGCCCGGAATTCCGCCTTTTTTTCTTCAGGCAGGCATTCAAAACAGGTTTCATAGTTTACGGACTTGTATTTATTCCTGCATTCAGGGCAGAGATTCATACCCCTGAGACTTGCAAAATGGCAGCGTTTGCAGAGTACGACTGCATTTGTCAGAGACTCGCATTCTTCCTCTGCTTTTTTAACTTCTTCCTCAATCAATGCTTTAATCCCAGTTTCTTCAAGCCATTCATGATAGAGCTTTTTGAAGTTGCCTTCTCCCGAGTCTTCAAGAAGAAACTCAATAAATTGTTCCTCCAGGTCAGTATGGTCAGGTTCGATTTTATGTACAGTTGAGGCTTTGTGCCATGTCGGGTGACTTTTATGGCGGTGTTTTCCGGTTGGGATGCAGTCAAACTTCTGGTACTTCTGTCTGTAAACCTCCCTGAACCTGGCATATGCAGCACTGTAAATCTCGGAGCTGACCTGAGCAGGAGAAAAAGCCCTGGGAATATGAATACACAGGGAACCGGAAGACCCGCACCACGCACAGGTCTTGCCTTTGAGGAATTCGGCCCTTTTCTCTTTCCATTCCTTTGTGTTGCGTTTCATAGAGCTACCTCAAGCAAAATTTATTAAAACGGACATTTTGAGATTAGACATTAAAAGGGAGTTTACAGGATTATCCAAATGCTTACTGGCGGCCTGAAATTAAATAATTATGCCTATGAGAGTAGGAAGATCCAAATGACCCAGGAAGACCCAAATGACCCAGGAAAATCCAGATAACCCAGGAAAATCCAAATAAGTTAGAAGAATTATAAAATAACTGAGAAAGCTTATAAGACGATTTAAAAGTAATACAAAGTAACTGAGGAAGCTTACAAAACAAATTAAAAAGAATTATAAAATGAATTAAAAAAGACCATAAAATAAGTAATATATTGACCAAACAAAAAAAACAAATTGAAGAAAGACACAATAATACAGAAAAGGCTCAGTTCTAATTAAAAGTTCGAAGGCAGTACGCCTTAAAGGGGTAAAGAAGGAGGGGATTTCGATTAATAGAATGATTATCATGCTACTTATAATCCTGTTAACTTTCTCAGCCGGATGTACTGAAGGACAATCAGGAACCTCAGAGGATGCAACAATAACCCACAAAACCTACGGGGGATTTACGGTTCCGGAAATGCAGCTACAGGAGTTGACAGTAAATAGCACGAGTGTCGTGTTTACGACATCGGACATGGAAGGGAGATTCAAGCAAGTATATGAGAAACCTTTCAATGAGACCGATTTCGAAGAGCTTGTTGGCCTGTTTGAGAGAAACGGATTTTTTGAGATGCAGGACCGCTATACTCCACAAGAAGGGCAGCCTGTAGTTACGGATGTCGGGATAGTGGAAATAAGCCTCACTGAGGAAAACCGGGCAAAAACCGTAACTGTGGACCCTTACTATTCAGAATACATGCCTGAAGGACTTCAGGAGATCGATTCGGCACTGCTCGAGCTTCGGGCTTACGCCGTATCCACTTCACCTGAAGAAGCCGAAAAAATAGCCGCTGCCTGGATAGAAAACGCGCCCACATACAGTTTCGATGGCTTTGATCTGAAGCTGGAAGACCATGAGGTTCTGGACGCAATTCCCGAACAGCATTTTCTAACCTATACGTTTACAAGCAGGCACGGGGGCTACGGGAACCGGACAGGCCAGATCGTGACTGAGGCTCTCACTCCCCACAGGATTGAAATCACTATCTCAGACAGGAATATAACATCTGCCATAATCGATGGAGAATGGGACGAATTTGCCCAGAAACCTGTCGAAAAAGCACCTGAGGATTTTGAGAACACTACCTGGACAGAAGGAAATCTTAAGGAAGAAGCCGAAGGAAACCTTACAGAGATAAAATATCGGATACCTGAAGGAAAGACTCCATGGGACCAGTGGTACGAAGAAGGAAACATCCGGTTTATTAAAGCTCCCTCTCAGCCAGAACTGATAATCGCTTATTATGGAACCGTATATAATATAGAAGTATTCGATGTAAAAAGAGTTGAAGGCTGTGACCTTTATTATTCCGGTGACGGTTTTTTTTATACTGCTAAGGTAAGAGAAAACGATTTTGCGAAAATGAAAGATCTTGGATGGACAGCCAAGGGAGAGTATTGAGTCCTTATTAAAGTCACCTTTGAGGGAGAGACTTCAGGGAAAGAAAATTAAAGAGCTCCAGGCAAAGCATCACTGGAACTCTAACCATTTCTTTTCACCGGATAAATTGTCATTATGATTAACCATACCGGCAAAATCGTCGGTCCTGTTTTCCGTGCCTGTCAAACTGCTGCTGTGCCCGCGGTCCGGGGAAGAAACTCTGAGTAACTCATCGAGTTCCCTAACCGTCTCATTGTTTATATCTCTGCCAAGAATCCAGGCAAAATTGAATACCTGCTGGCTGGGATATGTGGGTTCGGGTTTAATAACCTGCAGGTAAGAACGCGCAGCATCCGACAGCTTCCCGCTTGGCTCTGTCAGGATAAGGAAGCCATGTTTTCCCATATGGGACAGTACTCCGCTTGGAACTGTAACCCTCCAGTCTTCAGGGCTTGCCAGAAGAAGGTTATGCCCGGGTTCCGCATAGCCCCATCCGACGCTACGGGACCTGTAGCCAACAAGCCACGAGGTTCTGTGCCCGCTGTCTTTATATCCGGCCCACCTTACTGCCATTTCCTGGGGTGTACTTCCCGGGATGCGCTGGACGTGCCCGTACTGCGAAAGTTCTGCCATTATCTCATCATCGACAACGGAAGAGGGAGCAAATACGTAGATGTAAGGATAATAAGGCCAGCGCCTTTCAAGAATTCTCCTTGTCTCTTCAGGCACCCCTTCCGGGGTTACATAAGCAAAAGCGTCTCCCATGTGGGCATTCCAGTTCGCGGCAGGATATGCATACTCAAGAGCATCGGTAGAAGCTATAAAAACAATCTGCCTGTGGTTTGACTCCAGTACTGAAATGTATTCGTCCAGGACTTCTGTAAACTCAACCGGATTTGATGCATATATTATGCGGGTTTTCAGTTTGAGTTTTTCGACCTCGTCCACTACGCTCCTGTCAATATCCCCGACAATATATACCTGCACGTTATTATCCATCATAACCCCCTCCGGCCCTAACCTTTCGAGCTCTTTCCTAGACTCTTCCGGCAGTACGGTACCGTTATCAGTAACAAAAAGCATAGGCGCATTAACCGGGAAATGCTGCAGACGTGTCGTAGCGAGTGCAGTTGCTGGGTCATCGTCCCTTATAAGGACAACTGCACCGGGCCTATCTTTGTCCTGGGCAGCAGCATAGATTGCCTGAGAGTAAGCAGTAGCAGTCTGAATATGGTTTTCACCGGAAAGCCTGGCAGTACTGCCAGTCAGCTCAAGTAAGTCCTCATTTTGAGTTGTACTTACATCAAGAGGCTTTCCCTGAGGTTCCCATAGTAATACGTATCCAAGAACCAGAAGAATTGCAAAAACAGCAACCGTAAGAAGAGTATACAGAGGCTTTATCACATCTCTCCCTCCTTCCAACCGGCTTTAACCATAAAGTAATTGGGGATAAGGGCAGCAAAAAGGCCTGCAGCCGCAGAAATCCATAAAGGAGTTACCCAGAGCCAGAGGTCTTCCCCGCTCATCCAGCCCCTCCAGTTCATAACATACCATGCAGTGACGAACATCCCTATAGAAGCACTGACCATGGAAAGGACGACTATGGGAAAAGCATGCTTTACTCCTTCCCAGTATTTTTTCTGACGCATATCAGCCATCATCGGTCCCATGTAAAATAAAGAGGAGACGATAATTGCAGGGATAACCATTATCAGCCACATTATAGTTGTCATCGGAGAGCCTAACCAGTACAGCTGGGTAAATTCAAAAGTCCTTAAGAGCGGCAGGCCAGAAAACTGGAACAGGTACATAGAAGCAATCATCAGCGCCATCCCTACTCCAGTGCTCATAATCGTTGCCGATAGAGCCCTTGCCCACGGAGGGCGCTTGAATTTTGTCATCTGTCCCATGGACATCACAGGCCTTTCATGATAAGCCATAAGGAAAGCCAGAATACCTGCAGGCCCGAATACCAGTATTGCCATAGGCCAGTAAATCCGGGGATAAAAAGAGCTGTAAGGCAGGCGTTTCGGCATAATAAAAAGAGCCCAGATAGCTCCGAAGAACCCTATAAAAAACCAGGACCATCCGAGAAGGGCAAGCCCGCTTGCTCCGGCGACCTGGTTCTTAAAGGAACGAACTTCCAGTGCAAGGTCAGCTCTTGCCTGGGCATTATAACTTAAACTCTCCGGATCTCCCACAGCCCTTACATTCATAAAAGGACCATCTGAAGGGAAGGCAAAATAATCAGGAGAAAGCCCCCAGAAATACTGGTCAACATAATCGTTCAGGTCTCCGCTTTGAGTGTAAAGCAATGGCCCGTAATTGCCCTGATAAGCTAGAGGCAGAGCGGCTGCAGCAAACTCCGGGGTCTCAGGGTTTGCCAGTACGAAATTATAGTACGCATCGAAATGGTAATTTTCATCCATACCCCAACCGAAGTTATCCCAGCGACTTCTTGACCACAATAGAGCGTGCCTGTAAATATTGTTGTCTGCTACGCGGTTTACCTCTCCGAAAGCTTCCAGTTCTTCAAGAAACTGCTCTGAAAGGAGCCTTTCCGGGGCAGCCACGAAAATAACCTTTTCCTCTCCGTTTTCGAGTGAATTCTGCAAATTCTGAGGAATGGACCCTTCTTCAGCAGGGACTACAGGAGCTCTGAAATATGCAGCAGTATATGCTGCAGGCAGAGCATAGGCAGGTTCTTCTGCCGAAATAACCACAATGACAGGGCTGTCTCCCAGAAGAGTTAACGATTCCCCAACAAGGGCATCCAGATTTTCCGGGTCGTTCCCTCCGGCACCGTAAACAAGGGTCTGGTTTCTTGCTGCAGCCACGGGTGCCAATACCGCGGCTGCAATCGGGTCAGCAGGAATTTCAAGAGGCTCAGTCGCATACATCTCAAGCATTGAGTCCCCAACCTGATCAGGCGTATCTCCCGGGATTCTCTGTACGTTTTTCATGGTATATCCTATACGGGACTCCTGATCAGATCCGTTTCCATAAGCAGCTGAAAGAATCCAGATATATCCCACAGCACTGAGGATTATTGCAGCAGTCAGGACCGCAATCCCCCATGCAAACCATTTGTTCATGTTTAATCCGGGCCCGGAATTTTTAGCTTCTTCAGCCCGATGGAGCTGATCTGCAGAAGCCAGAGAAGCGATTGTTCCGCCAAGGCTTGCGCCAAATATAGTAAAAAAGATAGTAACCGAACCGTAAGGTGCTGCAAAGAGAGGCTCAAGCCTGGGAATTATAAGGCTCCCGTTTTCTGCAAGATAGCCTATAAGCCCGAAAACAAGCCCTCCAAGAATTGCTCCGATTAGAGTGATAAAAAGAGACTTTGAAGTAAAGATCCTGCTTTTTCCGAGATTTTTTGAATTGTCATTCTTATTGTCATTCTCACCATCATTGTTCTCCTCAGCTATATTGACCCCTCCCCAGAATATAGCTTTCCGTACCTGATGTTGTCAGTGAAAGCATGTCTATAAATAACGATTTATTAATAATTAGATTTAGATATTATAAATACCATAACGCTTTTAAAAAAAGAAAAGATGAGCTATAATGTCAGAAGGATAAAAATAGAATTAATTAAAGCAGGGAAAAACAGAACCGGTTAAAGTGAAGAAAAAAATGGTTAAAATTGGTAAAAGAATTAATTGAAGTGAGTGAAATAGAATCGGTTACTTTCGGCCAAAATATAAAAGTCCCATTCCTACCCATAAAAACATAACAATAGTTGTCAGAATAAGCACGGGAATAGGGCCAAAATTGAATATTAGAGGAACTGATATAGCTGTAAACAGGCCTCCTCCTACAATTGGCTCAAACATGAGCTGTTTGTACCCAAAGCTCTCAAGCGCAGGAGATTTGTTATCAGGGTCTGCAATTTTCATCAACAGGAGTCCGCTTGCAGTCATACCCATTGACTGCCCAAAATCTCCTATGCCTCTTTCAAACCAGTATGAGGGTATCATTCTGGGCCCGAGAAAAAGGAAAGCTGCTACGTTCCAGAGAATACCGACAATACTCAGGATAATGAAAGGCCCCAGGTTATTCCCTATGACATTAAGGGAAAGAGTTGCAATAGCACTAACTATCAAAATATCCAGGGAAAGACCCTGTATCCTCATCATCAGGTTTCTATCAAGGGTTTTATACTTATCAAATTTATCAAGAAACAGCTCGAGAATAATTCCGCCAATCATCGCAAGCGGAAAAAGAGGCATGTTCTCCAGAAGATATATGCCAGTTATCCTGCCCCAGGTCAATTCTTCTATCAGCTGGAGGACTTGAAGAATAAAATAACCTATTCCTATAGCAACTCCAACATAAGCAAAATGAAGGGAGAGAGGTTCGATAGATTCGGGTTTCGTTGTAATTTTGCCTGCTGACTCCCTTGAATCGAAATCAACAATTCCTGCCTGTTCGCTTTTTTTAAGAGAGATTTCACCAGGGTTCTGCAAAACAATGGTTTTCCCGGTTCTTACACCATAGTTTAAAAGAACAATTCCGAAAATTACACTGAAGAGCAGTCCTATAGTAGCAAAGCCGAGTGACAGGTCTGCTCCTTCAGGGAATCCGACCTCTTCAAAGGTAGAAGCCAGACCTGCTGCAGTCCCGTGACCCCCTTCAAATCCGATCTCAATAAGTGCACCTGCCATCGGATCAATGCCAAAGAAAGGAGTCAGTATAAGAATAGCTATCAATATTCCGAAAACGTACTGTCCCCAGGCTACGGTCTGGCCAAATGCTACCTGGGGCCCGGCTATGTTCCAGATCTCTCGAATCCCAGGGAGCTTTTTCCCGAGAAAGAGTGTGGCAAAAATAATATTTATGAAAAGCCCGGGAAGAGCAGCCCATATAACCAGCATGTCTTCAGGAAATATCCCGCCTGAAAGCAGGGCAAGTGTAGTGTCCTCATATTCAGACCATTCAACCAGGTTGCTCAGGACCTGCGGCCCGAGGACGAGAGCTAGAAACCCACCGATTAAAGAACTGGGAATGAGAAGTCTCTGAAGATAAGGAGTAACTACCCTTACCCATTTTCCTAGAAGTAAAAGTATCCCCAGCACAATAAAGCTCATTCCTACCATTGAGGGTGACATATAAATTGTACCTTCAGACTCCCTGTGGTAATATTTATACGCAATGCATTAAATACCGGTTTATTTCTAGATAATATCTCCTCGTTCAATCGCAGATAAACTTACTTTTTGAAAAAGAGGAAAGCTACGAATCATGTTATTTTTATAGCCTGTACCTGGGGATTTCAATTTTACTTTCCCTCATTACTGAAACAGATAACGTATTCTGTTCCCGGGTTCCTCTTAAGCTCGATATAGCCATCGATCTGTTCCACAAGAATATTTACGAGCTGGAGCCCCAGAGAGTCGGTGGTCTGGAAGTCAATTTCTTCGGGAATTCCTCTTCCATTATCGGTTACCGTAAGTATATAGCGGAAATTATTATTATTATTATTATTATTTGTACAATCTTCGCCGTCTATACATTCTTCTCCGTTCGTACAATTCGTATGCTCCGGACAGCCTTTATCCGGACCTGAGACACCGTACTTTGCGGCAAAAGTTTCGGTTCTGCAAAAATTTATGTTGATTTCGCCTCCGCTTCCCGCAGGAAAAGCATGCTTCAGGGAATTAGAAACGAGCTCGTTTACAATAATCCCGAGTGGGATTGCAGTATCCATGCCCAGGAAAACCTGTTCAAGGTTCAGCTTGAGATTTATATTTCTATTTCCCACCCTGTACGAACTGAAAAGATCTGCGGTTAGCTTTCTCAGGTAATCTGAAAAATCGAGGGCATCCGTGCTTTCACTCTCATGCAATTCCTCGTGGATCATTGCTATTGATGCAACCCGATTCTGACTCTCCCTGAAGGCTTCGAGCACTTCTTTGTCTTCGAATTTTTCGGCCTGCAGGCTGAGGAGGGACGAGATTACCTGAAGGTTATTTTTTATGCGGTGATGGACTTCTTTTACCCGTATTCGGTCTATTCTTTCCAGAGCTTCCTCAGCCATTTTGCGTTCAGTGATATCATAAACCAGACCCTGGAACTTCTCTGAATTTTCAGATTCCCCAGGAATTCTCTGGATGATTTCCCTGACCCATTTTATCTCCCCGTCTATTCTCCGTACCCTGTATTCGCTTTCGACAATGAAATTGGGGTTTAACCTCAATTTATTCCTGTTTTTAAAGGTGACAGAGCGGTCTTCAGGTACGATTATTTCCTGCCAGTCGACTTTTCCGGAAAGGAAATCCTGTTTCGGATAACCTGTCATATCTTCAACAGGGCCGTGTATGAAGATCGGTTTAAAGTCCTTACTAAATTGGAATCCGATCCCCTGAAGGTTTTGCATGAAGGAACGATAACTGTCTGGATTGTCCTTTCGTTTGTTTTTCTCCTCAACAGTTTGATGTTCAGTCAGATACTTCTTGCCTATCATCCTGCAAATATGACTGTACTCATCTCCAAGAAACACGGCTTTCTGCCTGAAATCCTCTTCACGGTGCTTAAGTTCCCTGAAAAGCAAACTGCAAGGCTCTTCAAATCCGATATCTACAATTGCTTTATAAATCAGGTAAAAAGACAGCAATTTAAAGATGGGGCTTATAACGCTTGAAGCCATATCCATTTGACTATAAAATACAAAGGACAATTCCGCAAAGATTGTCAGGACCATCGATAGTGAAATCAGCCTGAAAACTTTTTCTTCAAATCTGTCCCTGGTTATATACAGGAGGAAAAGTGAGCAGAGAAGTATGAAAGAAATTATGTATCCGCTTGTTACTGTGAATTGAGTAAACCCTGATCCCTGAATATAGGAATCCGGGAAGTTCTGGAAAAAAAGGATTGAAACCAGGCAGGTAACAGTAATTACTGCGTATAAGAGAAAGGTCTTCCAGGCAAAAGTTGCGCTTTCAAGAATTCTGACGTTCCCTTCCTGGCTCTTTCTAGCGAGTATTAAAAATAACGGAGCTACCAGAAAAGAAGCGCTTTCAAGGGACCTTGCAACCGTCCGTAGCTGAACGGTGAGGTTTGTATCAAACCCGGGAAACACCCCCATTCCGTGGAATGCAAGTGTGCTCAAAAAGTCGATGCTTCCGACAAAGAAGTAGCCAACTCCAAGAAATATAAGATACCGGTTCTCCAGGCGGGATCTCGATTTCCAGACTATGAGAAATATCACATATGCAACATAGACGCTAAATAACTCTACTACTGTATGAAAGAGGAGGTAATTGTTAAGACTAATTAAATAAAGCAAAATGATTATGGTTATCCAGACCAGTACTTCATAGAGATCTATTTTTAACGTGTTTTCCCTAACGTCTGAGATGATCAGTTACCCCCATTACACTCAAGCGCCTGAAGAGTTAATCGGCTTCACGTAAGATTGAGTTATTTAGGCTTGTAAAGTGACTTTAACCTTGAGGTATTGGACTTATAAAATGACTTTAATCTTGAGGTATTAGACTTATAAATGACTTTAACCTTGAGTAATACTAAAACTTATTATGATTTTAGATCTGCAATAACCTGCAAGATAATGGAAGATGATGGAAAAGGAAGAGCAGAACGCATTGCAGAAAAGAGATTAAGAAGAAGCCCGAAGGCTCTATATCCCGTTTACCGTATCCCCCAATACAGCAGCCCAGATGATATGCTCCCCCAGATATATCGATTCCGAGCAGGATCAATGGCCTCCAGGAGTTCTTTTTTACTTCATACCCAGCTCACTTCCCAACTCCAGAATATACTAAGGACATAAATTATTTTAAATTAATTATTCAAAAAATTGCCTGTAAGCAAAAAATAATCTGGCATGAAAAGTTTTAAGCGCCTGATAGAATTTTTTATTATATCGGGTTAAAGTAGACAGAAAAAGAAAACAAATGTTCTCAAATTCTTACTTTCTCCTGGCCTCGATTTTGATAAAGGAGTAATTATATAACGTTTTAAGCTTAAAGTTTATACTCTATACGTTTAAGGGTTTGAACATAGATACTATAGATTAACATGGCTTATCTTATCAATTAATCCAGTTCGACAGGGGGTTGAGGGGACTAATGGCACTTTTTAAAGACAGGGTGGATGCCGGAAGAAAGCTGGCAAAAGAACTTTCAAAATATGCAAACCGTTCAGATGTGTTGATACTTGCGCTCCCACGTGGTGGGGTTCCGGTGGCATTTGAAGTTGCAAAGGAACTGAATGTAAAAATGGATGTGTTTATAGTGCGGAAACTGGGAGTGCCCGGAAACGAAGAACTGGCAATGGGAGCGATATCTTCTGACAACATCCGTGTGCTGAATGAAGACGTTGTCAGGTCTTTTCAGATACCTGAACGGGTAATTGATATGGTTTCTGAGAATGAACTCAGGGAGCTTGAACGCAGGGAAAGCACTTATCGTGGGGGTAGGCCCAAGCCTGAGATAAGCGGCTCAACTGTTATTTTGATAGATGACGGGCTTGCCACAGGTGCAACAATGCGTGCAGCCGCAGCTGCCATTAAAACTAAAAACCCGGCTAAAGTAGTGGTTGCAGTGCCTACGGCTGCACCTGATACATGCGAGTTCTTCGGAAAGGAGGTAGATGAGGTAATATGCGTGACTACCCCTGAACCTTTCTATGGGGTTGGAGCCTGGTATGTTGATTTCAGCCAGACAACTGACGAAGAGGTCATTGAACTCCTGGAGAAGGCAAGAGCCCTTCCGGCGAGATAATAACCCGATTTAATATTTACTCACATGCAGATCTGCAATTAACAGTAAAAGTTTTGGGGAGTTGGCATGAGCGAATTATCGAGTAAAAGCAAAAGTACTAATGAAATTCGAATTCCTATCAATTCTATTACACTTGAAGGAAATCTCACTATTCCTGAAGGAACAAAAGGAATTGTTGTGTTTGCACATGGTAGCGGGAGCAGTCGTTTTAGCTCTCGGAATCGATATGTTGCACAGGAACTTCAGAAAGAAGGCCTTGGAACACTGTTATTCGATCTCCTGACAGCTGAAGAAGAGAGAATTGACATGGTAACGGCTCACCTAAGGTTTGATATTGACCTGCTTGCAAACCGGCTTGTTGATGTAACAAACTGGCTTTTAAACAATCCTGATACCGAAAAGCTCAATATAGGTTATTTTGGAGCCAGTACGGGAGCTGCAGCCGCGCTCATAGCTGCAAAAGAGCATGCAAATATTGTAAAGGCAGTCGTCTCCAGGGGAGGAAGACCCGATCTGGCTGAAAAAGCCCTGCCGGATGTAAAGGCACCAACACTGCTTATTGTAGGTGGGGAGGATTTTCAGGTAATAGAGATGAATCAATGGGCATTAGACCGATTGAAGACAGGACAAAAAGAACTTAAGATTGTTCCCGGAGCAACCCATCTGTTTGAAGAACCGGGCACGTTAGAAGAAGTTGCAAATCTGGCTGGAGAATGGTTTAAAAAATATCTTCAGGAAGAGAAATAACAAGCCAGTAACAAGCAACAAGCCAGTAACAAGCTGTTAAATAGATTTAAAAACGTAATACAACGTAATACAGAATGATTTAAATAAACTATAATATAAATTTAAAAAAGCTAATAAATATTAATTTACGTAAGATAATAAATAGTATAAGTAAGCTAATAATATTTATAACTAAACTAATAAGATCATAATTAGACTAATAATATTATAAATAGACCAATAATATCATAAATAAGCTAATAAATGTTATTTAATTAAACTTTTATTTTTATTTCCCGGAGCTGCTGAACCGGATCACGAACTCGGTTCCCCTGTCCCTTTTAAGCTCAATACAGCCATCGATCTGTTCCACAAGAATATTTACTAGCTGGAGCCCCAGGGAATCAGTATTTTTAAAATCAATCTCCCCGGGAATTCCTCTTCCATTATCAGCCACAGCCAGGATGTAATCATTTTTCGGCTCACTCTGGCAGCCCAGACCCGTTTCTGAGTTTTCTAATTTTGAGGTGTATTTTTCTGTTTCTTGCAGGCAAATACTGATCTCCCCTTTATTTCCGGCAGGAAAAGCATGCTTCAAAGCGTTTGAGACCAGTTCGTTTACAATAATTCCAAGAGGGATTGCAGTATCCATGCCGAGAAAAACCTGCTCAAGTTCAAGCTTCAGGCTTATACGGTTGTTTCCAACCTGATACGAGCTGAAGAGATCTGCGGTCAGTTTCCGCAGATAGTCTGCAAAATCGAGGGTATCCATACTGTTACCTTCATGCAGTTCCTCATGAATTATTGCTATGGATGCAACCCTGTTCTGGCTCTCCCTGAAGGCTTCGAGCACCTCTTTGTCTTCGAATTTTTCTGCCTGCAAGCTTAGCAGGGACGAGATCACCTGAAGGTTATTTTTTATACGGTGATGAATTTCTTTTATCCGCGTGCCTTCTATTTTTTTCAAAGCTTCTTCTGCTATTTTATATTGAGTAATATCATGTACTGAGCCCTGAAATTTCACAGACTCTCGGGATTCATCCGGAATTTTTCGTACGAACTCTCTGACCCATTTTATCTCTCCATTTCCGGCACGTATCCGATATTCGCTTTCAATGACGAAATCCGGACTTGATCTCAATTTTTTCCTGCTTTCAAAAATCACAGAACGGTCTTCAGGTATGATTGTTTCTTTCCAATCAACCTTTCCGGATAAGAAGTCCTGTTTTGTGTAACCTGTCATTTCCTCAACAGGACCGTGTAGAAATATCAATGATAAATTTTCATCAAGCTGGAACCCGATCCCATGGAGATTTTGAATGAATGAATAATAATTTTCTTCATTCTTTTCCCACTTTTCCCCGCCCTCAGCGAGATATTTATTTATCCCGATCATTCCGCACATACGGTTGTACTCTTCCCAGAGTAAAGCTGCTTTCTGCCTGAAATCTTCTTCGCTATACTTCAGTTCCCTGAATAAAAAGCTGTAAGGCTCTCCAAATCCCATTTCTACAATAGCCCTGTAGACCAGGTAAAAAGACAGGAGTTTGAAGTAGTGCCCGAGGGCAAAAGAGAAATCATCAACGCGAATGTATGTGGTAAGGGTCAGTTCTGAGAGGATTGTCAATATTATAGAAGCTGCTAGAAACTTGAAGATCCTGTTTTCAAAAAAGTCCCTCCTTAAGTATAAGAAAATTAAAGAGCAAAGGAGGATTAAAGATATTATATACTCGCTTAGAATATCAAAACCAGTTGGTCCTGAACCTTCGACATAACTGTCAGGAAAGTTTCTGAAAACAAAAATAGAGAGTATACAGATCAGAGTAATTACCGCATATACAAAAAATACTCTCCAGGCAAACATAGATTTCTCTACAGGTCTCACATAATTTCTTACATTATCTGTACCGTGATTTGTTAAAAGCAGGGGAGCTACCAGAAAAGAGACGCTTTCCATATATCTTGCAGCTATCCAGAGCTGGGTAGGGAGATTTGTACCAAAACCCAGGAACATCCCCATACTTTCATATGATAATGTATGTAAGAGATCCAGAGTACCAACGAAAAAGTAAGATATTCCTATAAACAGAATGTACCTGTTCTCCAGAAAAGTTTTTGACTCCCAGGCAAGAAGAAAAATGACATATGCAACTATTATGCTGAAGAGCTCTATAAGGGTATGAAAAAGAAGGTTGTTACTAAGGCTAAGTATATGAAGCAGGCCTATTATAACTGCCCAGAATATTATACTGCTGTGCTTGAGGCTGATTATTTTTCCCCAGGTATCCGAGATATGCATAACCCCTTTCTTACAGTTTATTCTGTAGCTAAAAGAACCTATTCACTTTATATCAATTATATTGCCCAGTTTATAAATCCAGCTTATTTAATATTCCAATTTCTACCATGAATATTTCAGGAAATTCGAAAATGGATAGTGAGATCTTAAAAATACAAGAAACGAATTGAAAAAAAATAAACTTCAATTAAATCTGCGTTTAGAGCTTATATCATATTTAAAATTAAATTGGATTTAATTGCATTGCATTTAAATTTTCACTGTCTGGAGATCCCTATTTTTTTCACTGTCTGGAGATCCCTATTTATATTTGCTATCTGGTTAATAGATTTCCTGCTCTTGCCTTCGTTCCGGATACTTACGGCTTATGCACTCAGTCCGGTTATTTCTTGCTTGCGACCCCTGTCTAATTATTTCCCACTCCTGCTTCGGTTTATCTGACTATTTACCACTTTTATCTTCATTTTGTCTAATTAGTTCCTGCTCATATTCTTTGTCTGACTATTTCCCATTAGGACCTTTTATCTCATTATTTGCTGCTTGTCTAAATCTCATTTCTGAACTTTATAATGAACTTTACACCTTTTCCTCTTTCCAGATCGAGGCTGCCCTCTATCTGGTCTATAAGAGCATTCACAAGTTGCAAACCCAGCGTTTCCGAGTTCTTGAAATCGAGTTCTTCGGGAAATCCTCTTCCATTATCTGCATAAATAAGCCTATAACTTTCACTCGTTTCAGAAAGCTTCCTTGCGTTTCCAGGGAGGATTCTGTCCGGAACTTCGTTTCCGATTACATTTTCAGTAGATCTTTCTCTGACCAGGGAAATATCGATTTCCCCACCTGCCCCCGCTGGAAAAGCATATTTTATAGAATTTGTGAATAGCTCGTTTATTATGATGCCCAGGGAAACTGCCGTATCAACCCCAAGGAAAACGCTGCTGATATCAAGCTTTACCCGAATTTCGCCAGTTTCGGTATTGTATGATTTAAGAAGATCGGCTATCAGTTTGCGAAGATAGGATGAAAAATCAAGGGAGTCCAGTTTTCCGGATTCGTAAAGTTCCTGGTGTATGAGAGACATCGACAGAATTCGGCTTTCACTTTCCTTAAAAGCTTCAATGACTTTTCTGTCACTGAACTTTTCGGCTTGAAGATCAAGCAAAGATGAAACTATCTGCAGGTTATTTTTAATTCTATGGTTGATCTCTTTCTTCCGCAGCTGTTCAGCTCTTTTCTTTTCCGTAATATCCCTGCACATTTCGAGAACCCCTATAATCGTTCCATCCTCTTCGGTTACAGGGATTGCCTGGATAGACCAGATCCTGCCGTCCCGTGCAGTAAATTCCCCTGATTTTTTATTGCCTGTTACGAAAATTTGCTCAAGCTGCAGGTAATCGGATAACAGGCCACCTATGCCAGGAGCATCTTTAAGGGATATCCCGACTGTCTTTTGAAGATCCCGCTTCATACACTCAAGGGCAGCCTTGTTTGCCCAGATAATCTTAAGCTGGGGGTCTACGAAAATAACCAGCTCGCTCAGGGAGTCGAGCAGGACTTTCTTTTCTCTTTCCTGTGCCTTTAATTCCTGTTCTGCAAGATAAATGTCATTTAACATCCCGTTTATTTCCCTTGAAAGGCGATAAAGTTCATCATTGTCTTTAAGAGACAATCTTTTGGAAAGATCCTTCTCCGACCTGATCCGGGTAACGAAGTTGTCAATTCCGGTTAACCTTGAGATAAATAGCTTATCAAGCGCAAATTTAACTCCTGCCCCGGTCATAAGTCCGGTTAGCAAAAGGAAAAAATACATGTTATTCAGGGTTCTTTCACCATGTGAATAGAGTTCTCTTGGAAAATCCGCTCTCATAATAAGGGCAGGCTTGCCTGAAATATCCTGTAACTCAAAATAGCCGGCTACCTTCTCTTCACTAAGAGGTTCGACAATAGTTTTGTCAGGTTTCTCTGAAAAACTTTTGAACTTAGTCTGGAAATCAGGAGGCAAATCTCCATCGACCCTGTACATCAAAAGGGAGGAACGAGTAACTTCTTTGAAGTATTCAAGAAGGGCATTGTCAAAGAATCTCCCGAAAATCAAAGTGCCTTTCATAGGCCCCTGGTACTTTGTTGTAAGAATAGGATGGCATGAAACAAACATAGGGTTTTCTTCGAGCAAAACAAAACCGCTTATGGTGTCATTTTCGGTTTTTGTAAGTAGAGTTCCCTTTTCTACCAGATCAAGAAGGTCCTCCGGCACTGGCATTTCCTCTGCAGTGTCAATATCTATTGATTTTGCATAGACCACAGATCCGGCTTCATTCACAAAAAGCATGACATTAATTTTGATTCCGGCAAGAGTTTGATTTTGAAGGTTTACATTTATATACTGTTGATTCTCATCTTCAATAAATTTATAAGTATCATCCCAGCAGGCCCAATCCTGTACTATGTAATCAAGATACCCCTGTTCAGTTGAAACGGCATTCTGTACTCTTTCTACATTATCCAATGTGTCAGCCTGTTCAAGCTCCAGAAAGTTTGAAAGCTGCATATTGTGGGAAAACGTAAATGCCGCAATTAAAAATGCAAAAATTAGAATTGTGATTATAAAAACCTTTTTACTAATATCTATTCTGGACACCCCACAGATTGTAGATAAGAGAAAAATTAAGGATTAATAATCTATAAAGGAAGAACACTATATAAAATTTAGGATAAATATGAAATAAATTAAAAAGACAGATTATAAAATTTAGTATAAACATAAAATAAATTAAAGAGATAAGCGATTCTTTCCAAATTTCAAATGCTTGCGCCTACAGATACAAAATAATTTCAGAGACGCACCTCAAAACGTAGCCTTAATTCCGCAAGAGTGAACATCGAAAGGTAATAAATGATGTTAATAAAACAGTAAAAATAGATTGTAGAGTAAAAAAGAGAAAGAGTTGAGAACAATGGATTAAAAAAAGATATGAAAGCTATAGCAATTATGAAGCTGTAATCATAGACAGACAGGATAGAAGAGTAATCTCTGATCGCGAACAGAACCGGTTATTATGGGTATGTGGAAATAAGGATATGTTCAAAGTTCGAACAGTTTGCTCAGAAGCAGATAAATTTTAAAGATAGATTTAAATCTATTTCCCCAAAATCTAATAAAACCCAGAGGAGGCTAAGAACCTCGCTAAGCATACAAGTTATTTTAAATTAATTATTCAAAAAATTGTTTTTAGACAAAAAATAATCTTAGATTAAAAATTTTAAAACTCGCAATAATGGATATAAAACGAAAGTAAAGAGCTCAATTTCTCTTTCCGATATCTCTTTTTTCCCGTAACTCCTAACTATATAGTAAGTTGCGGATTGCTAATATCCTTACCTGCCCACCCATTTGATTCCCCATTTGATTCCCCATTTGATTCCCCACTTGATTCCCCACTTGATCCCAATCCCCTGGATATTCATCCTCTCTTTGCCTTTGCCTCATAACTATTACTGATACTGATTCTGCTCCTTTACCTTCTTTTCCAGAAGCCCATAAACGGCAGGACTCTTGATTACCTCTCCCCTAGCGTTATAGCGGGAGCCATGACACGGGCAGTCCCAGGTTTTTTCAGCATCATTCCAGAAGACGACACACCCCATGTGCCTGCAGGCAGGATTGAGGGTATAAAGTGCACCCTGCTGATCCCTGTATACTGCCACCTTATCTTCCCCTTTTTCAATAAGGGTGCCCTGGCCTGGTTCGATTTTAGGGAGATCTTCCCGAACTATGAACCGGGATACCGGTTCGGACCTTGAAGGATCATATACTTCAGTCCAGGGGTTATCCTTGCCAAGTATGGTATCCGTGAGAATTATTGCTGCGGCAGTGCCCGTTGTCATGCCCCATTTTCGGAATCCGGTCGCCAGATAGGAGTGCCCACTGTCCGGAGTAAGCCTGCCTATAAGCGGCACGCCGTCATCAGGCATAACATCCTCAGTTAACCAGTGATAGTCAATAGACTGTACATTATAGATCGACCTTGCCCAATCTTCAAGCTGCCTGTAATGCTCATGTGCTGAACCTCCATGCCCTGTAGGGTGTCCCTCGCCGACTGCAATTATCAGTTCGCCTCCCTCGGCGGGCTGGGAACGCAGGGACCGTACCGGCTCCTCGGCATTGATAAACATTCCATCCGGAAACGCCTCTTCAATATGCATTCCAAGCACGTATGACATTGACTGAGAGAGTCTCTTGAATAGCTCTCCAGGCTTATCAACAATAGGGAAATGCGTAGCCTGAATGACATCCCCGGCTCTTACAGTTCCCCTATCGGTTTTTACTACTACGGGCTCTCCTCCTTCTATCCCGAGTGCCCGCGTTTTCTCAAAGATATGGCAACCGTCCCCCTCAATCTCCCGGGAAAGGGCGCAGAGGTACTTTCGAGGATGAAACTGTGCCTGGTTGTTAAAGCGAACTGAGCCGTAGGTTTCGAAAGGCAGCGGTAGATTATCTTCAAACCAGGCTGGAAGCCCCAGGCTCCTGGCTGCCAGAACTTCATCCAGGATCTTCTGCGCAGAATCTTCAGAGCCGGCATAAACGTAAGCCGGCTTACGCACAAAGTCGCAGGATATGCCCCATGAACGAACTATGTATTCAATCCTCTCGATTGCCTCCTGGTTAGATTCGGCGTACTGTTTCGCCTGCCCTCTTCCTAATTGTGAGATCAGCCTGCTGTAGATCAGGTTGTGCTGGGATGTGATTTTGGCAGTCGTATAGCCCGTAACCCCTTTTGCGATCCTGTCGGCCTCGATAACTGCGACAGACACTCCAGCCTGCTTCAGAAGAAAAGCCGAAGTTATTCCGACTATTCCTCCCCCGATTATCGCTACGTCAACACTAATATCCCCTGAAAGAACAGGATAATTTGATTCAGGGGTAGTTGCCAGCCAGTATGATTCTGTCCTGCCAGGCAGAGTATAGCCAGTTTCCTTCCCGTTTGTCATATTTGTCACTGCGCCTTATTCTCGTTTATTTTAAGCGATAAGAAAATTTCCCTCATCAGTTACGGGCGAACGCTTAATAGACCAGCTATTTCACCCGGTATGATTATGCGGCCCTGTAGAGATACTGGCATTTCACTCTTTCATTTTCTTTTCCGAAAGCCCATATGCTGCAGGACTCTTGATTACCTCTCCCATTGCGTTATAACGGGAGCCATGACACGGGCAGTCCCAGGTCTTTTCTGCATTGTTCCAGGAAACGATGCATCCCATGTGCCTGCAGGAGGGGTCAAACGTGTGGAGAACTCCTGCCTTATCCCTGTATGCTGCAACCCTTTCGCCTTCGATTTTGACAATTGCTCCTTCTCCGGGCAAAATCTGCGAAGCTTTTTCATGAACAGGAGTTATCCGATCTCCCACAAGGCCTTTAGTCGCTTCGGCAGCCTGTGAAAAGAAGGTTTTAGCCGATTCGATAGGTTTGAATCTCGAAGGATTATATACCTCCTCCCAGGGATTAGACCTTCCAAGAACCAGATCTGTAAGGATCATCGCTGCAGCCGTACCTGTGGTCATGCCCCATTTCCGGAACCCTGTTGCAACATACAGGTTTTCGTTACCTGAGGTTAGCCGGCCAATGTAGGGAACATGGTCAAGAGTTATAACGTCCTGGGTCGACCAGTGGTAATCAATGGAATTGACTGAATAGACTGACCTGATCCATTTCTCGAGATTCCGGTAGTGGTCAATTTCGTTCCCCTCTCCAGTCCTGTGTCCGTCCCCTGATACGAGTATCAGTTCACCTTTTCCGGCAGGCTGGGAACGCAGAGACCTGACAGGCTCCTCGGCATTGATGAACATTCCCTGCGGAAAAGGCTCTTCAATACGAACCCCCAGCACGTATGAACGAGATTGATGTAGACGCTGGAAAAACAATCCGGGTTTGTCGTGAATCGGAAAATGCGTTGCCTGGATAACCCTATTTGCTTTAACGGTTCCCTTATCCGTTGTTATAGTTACAGGGCCATCTCCTTCAAGCTTCAATGCCCTCGTCTTCTCAAAGATATGGCAGCCATCTCCCTCAATCTCCTTTGCAAGGGCACAAAGATATTTTCTGGGATGGAATTGCGCCTGATTGCCGAAACGAACCGCACCGTATGTTTCGAAAGGCAGTGGAAGGTCAGATTCAAACGAAGCCGGGAGCCCAAGGCTTTGAGCCGCATCTACCTCATTTCGGATATTTCCGGTAGACTCTTCAGAGCTGGCATAAACATAAGCCGGCTTACGGACAAAGTCACAGGCTATGTTTTTTGAGCGTACGATGGAAGCTATCTTCTCTATGGCTGCCTGATTGGAATCTGCGTACTGCTGTGCCTGCTCTTTTCCGAATTTTGAAATCAGGCGGTCATAGATCAGGTTATGCTGGGATGTAATTTTTGCGGTCGTATGACCTGTTACCCCTGTAAGAATACGATCCGCTTCGATCACTGCCACGGAAGGTATCCCTGCTTCCTTTAAAAGGAAGGCAGTTGTAATACCCACCATCCCGCCCCCCAAAATTGCCACATCCATATGTGTATCTCCCGAAAGAGGAGGATAGCTGGATTCAGGCGTGGTTGCCATCCAGTAAGATTCTGCCTTTCCAGGCAGGATATAATCGGTTTCCTTCTGGTTTGCCATATCTTTCACCATAGAAATCTGGCGGGGCTTTACGCACCTGAGTCCGTCTCATGGCCGTGCCCTTTAAGCAGTAAACTCCAGAAATCGACTCAAGTTTCGTAAACCCCTTGTTCACGGTTTTCCCCTGTATCTATGCTCATACAGATACCATAAAATTATCTAATTAAATATTATAAAAATTAATAGTAATATTAACTCAGGTATCATTGGTGCAGACCGAATTAGTTAAAGCAGGGTTTGGAACCGGAAGAGTAGAGATCAAAATCAAGAGTCAGGATTAAGAACTGAATCAAGAATCGAAATTAAGAAGCAAGGATCAGAATAAGGAATCAAAATTGAAAACCTGAAAATCACCTGTTTCTGCACGAATTATTTCAGACCAGAAGTTTTGAGAAAATTGACAATGTATACTAACTTTCAAACTGATCAGAGTCATCCTGAGATTTGAGTTAAATATTAAAGTATCGAGATATTTTGAGGTATGATAGAGATATCGAAGTATCGAGGTATGATATGAGGTATCTGGTATTTTTGAGGGGAATACCCGGCTCCGGCAAATCAACTTTTGTCAGGGAAAATAACCTTGAACCTTATACTATTTCTTCAGATAGTGTCAGGCTGCTCCTTAAGCCGCCTGTACTGTCTGTCACCGGAAAGCCTGTAATTTCTCAAGAGATCAATCGCCGGGTCTGGGGGCTTATCTACTCTGTCATTAAATGCCGTATGGAAGATGGGGATTTCACAGTCCTTGACGCAACGAACGCAGGAAATGCCGATATTGCGAAGTACAGGAAGCTTGTCAAAACCTACAGGTATACAGCTATATGTGTTGATTTTTCGGATATTCCCCTTGAGATTGCAAAGGAAAGAAATATGAGAAGGCCGGAGTACGAAATTGTGCCTGAAACTGTAATTGACGAGATGTACTCCATAATAAACAGGCAGACTGTGCCATCATTCGTTAAGGAAATAAAGCCGCACGAATTTTATGAAAAACTCCGGTATAAGCCTGCCGACTTTTCCCACTACAGAAAAATCCATCACATTGGAGATATAAACGGGAATTATCCGGCTCTCATGCAGTTTCTTGCATGCGGGCTAAATGAAAGTGACCTGTATATTTTTCTGGGAGATTATGCAGGCAGCGCGGTTGAGAACGCTGAAAATGCTGAAAATGCTGGAAATGCTGAAATAATTAAGTTTCTAATCTCCATTATGTGCAGAGATAACGTGATCCTGCTCGAAGGAGATCATGAAAAAGGTCTCTGCAAGCTTGCAGAAGGCGAAGAACAAACTCAACTATCCGGGTTCGCGGATACCCTTTATAGTGTGCCGGATATGAAGCAGGCAGGCATTACAAAGAACGGCATCCTCAGTTTACATAAGAAATTGAGGCCATGTACTTACTATAAGTTCCATAACAGGTGCGTGCTCGTAACTCACGGAGGCCTGAGCAGTCTTCCTGAAAATCTAATTTATATCGGAGCCGAACAGATGATTAACGGTGTGGGCAAGCCCGAAGACGCATATCTGGTTGCTGCAAGCTTTAACAAAAACGCAGATGAGAGCACATACCAGGTTCATGGCCATAGAAATCCTGAAAATCTCCCCATTGAAAATGGCAGGACATTCAATCTGTGCCCTGGAAAAGAAGATTTCCTGAGAATCCTCACTCTTGACAGAGAAGGTTTTCATAGCCAGGAGATTAAGAAAGAGATGTGAACCTGTCTGCTCTCAAGCCGGAAACTTAACTTTTTGAAGGGTAATTCCTGTATCCCGACTATAAAAACCATCGAGAATACTTTTGAGATCGCATCTAAGACCCTTTGCAGGAGCCAGCCTGAGTCCCATCCAGAAGCTTGCTTTTTAGCCTTCTTGCTTTTTTAGCCTTAGATTCATAGTCGAGTCTATCTGATCATTAACCTTTTCCACATAGTCAATTGTAAACTCTTGAGGACTTACGAGCTTAATTGTAAAATCCTCTCTAAACTTTTTGCCGTCCTTCAGTCCGTCATATTCCCCTTTAAGGGTATTTTCGTCGGACCAGGAAGCTATATGATCGTGTGTTTCAGCCATGTTGGTAATGCTGTAAATATGCAGTTTTCCGGTCTCTTTATCGAAGCCGAAAAGGTTATCCAGCTCATAAACCCCCATTCCTTCCACTTCGAACCTGTTTGCTGACTTCAGGCCCCAGCCGCCTGCAGCTTTGCTAAAATCCCACTTTCCTTCCAGTTTCATTACACTCCCTCCGGTTTTTATGATCCCTTCTACAGACCAGTCGCCAAGAAACACGTGGAGTTTCTTTACTTCAGGAGGAATCGGATACATTTCACTAATAGTAGGCATAACGTCCTCTCCCCATATACATTGGCTATGCTGTCAGGCAATATCTAACTTATGTTGTAACCTGAGTACACGGCTTATCAAGTTAAGAAAATACCTGCTGGAAAAATATGCTTTAGTTTATTTTGGACTGACTGAACAGGTACAGATTTTAAAGATATAAAAATTCAAATTCGAGGATTTCAACAAAATATTTGAAGCGTTCCCGTGATAAAAACTTGAAATCTCCCTGGAAAGCTTCCTGAAATGAAAAGTACAGGCTAAATTTTAAGCCAGGGGACTTTCCAGAGTTTAATAAATGGAAGATTTAAGCTGGAGATCAGGTAACAAACACAGGCACTTGAAAGGGCTCAGACCTTTCGTACCATTTTTCGGTAGGGCCTGATTTCCAGAAAGAATTTAGGGGCAATTTATCCTGCACGGACTCAGGCAGGTGCTTCCTTATTCATAATATAAGCAACCATTTCAGGATTGATTTTGCTTTCCCTTGAAATCCTTGCTTCGATGTCTGCACTGGATTTACCTTCGACTTTCATTTCCCTTATTTTCTCAATAACTGAGGATGGAATGGTGTAGTACTCGTTTATATCCTTCCTGTGGCCCCAGACATCGCCTTCGATGAGCTGGATTTTTTGCATCTCAAGAAACATTTCTATAGATTTTGAGACTGTACCCATATAAGATTTGGGTAACTGAATTACGTCAATCTTCGGGCAGGTTTCAACCAATCCGAAAATGTCCTTGTTCGAAGGCCTGAAAGCCAGATGAACAACACGTTCATTAGGGTTAAGTGTAAAGATTTCTTCTCTTGAGCTAACGACTCTAATTTTCATGTTTTTCCCCCACGGTGAAATTTTTTTTATGTTTTTACATTGATATAAGCTACTTACACTGACTATAAATATTTATCTTATAGTTCCACTATTTTTTATATAGTGTTCTGGCTCTCTTGCTTCCGTTATTGTCATCCAATTAACCAGATGGATGAGTTAACTAAAAGGGTGGCTGGAATTTAAGAAATTTAGTCTGGAATTTAGAGACTAGAACTACTAAATAAAAAGTAGCTTAATCAATTAATGTAGTCTGATTATTTATTTATAAGTGATAGATGATAATTAAATGGGATGTTCTGGAATAATTAAAACTTAGTAGTCAATATATAGAAGCATAAGTAAAATTATATAGTAATGTAAATCATATAGATTACAGGTTATTATTACAATTTAAACGGCTCAAAACCTTTATCTTCTCCAAATAAAGTGCTGTAACTTCATTAAGAAACAACGAATTCAAAAACAAGAACATTGGGTTGCTAATTACATGATAACTGATTAAATTCCGGAGAATCAGTTATCAAATAATCAGTTAAATTCTTGATAATTAAGTCCCTGGCGATTAGTTAAAGTGAATATAACAGGGAATTTTATTGACATCAAGGAACTCTATTGACATCAAGGAACTTTATTGGCACCAGGGAACTTTACTTAAGGAACTTTACTGGTTTAAGGAACTTTACTGGTACTAAGGACTTTATCGGGGTTTTGTCTTGCAGAAAACAAAGAAAATTATGTTGGTGGTATTAGCGTTAGTGCTTGCACTTCAAGCCATGGCTGGCAGTGCTTCTGCTGCAACCATTTACGTTGAGCCTGAAGACTCGATTCAAACGGCAGTAAATAATGCACATTCGGGGGATACAATCGTTGTAAAACCGGGAACGTACGCAGGAGGCATAGAAATCTCAACTCCAAACCTGACTGTAATGTCAGGCAGTCCTTATAAAGCAATAGTTAATGCTGAAAATAATGCCTTCAATATTTATGAAAGTAATGTTGTAATAAAAAACTTTGATATAAGAGGTCCAGGGAAATCTTCAGGTGTTTGCTTCTCGTTTAGCCGTAACGAATTTACGAATGGGGCTTTTTTCTGCACGGTTCAGAATAATAAGATATCTAATTTTAGCATGGGTGCAGATGTTGGTTTTTATATGTACAGTGGAAGTGAATATATTCTCAACAATGAGATTTCCAACTGCGAAACCGGAATATATGCCTTTGACCTTATGTTTGAAACCCTGACAATTAGTGGAAATCGAATTACAAACTGTGATAACGGATTATATCTTGTTGGTGCCCTATGTAACATTAGCAATAATCATTTTAACAATACTGTAAATTTGAATGCGCCTGAAGGAACGGGAAGTATCCTGAATACTACAAAAACAGCCGGGAAAAATATTGTAGGCGGCCCCTATCTGGGTGGCAACTATTGGGCAACCCCCTCAGGCGATGGTTTCTCACAGACCCATTCCGATACTGATGGAGATGGTTTTGCAGATGAACCATATAAACTGGATGATTCCTATAATTCTGTTGACTATCTACCTCTTATACCTTTGAAAACCCCGGTTGCAGCTTTTTCAGCATCTCCTACCTCAGGAAAAGCTCCGTTGAAAGTACAGTTTGCTGACAAAAGTACAGGCTCGCCAGCTTCATGGAAGTGGAGTTTCGGAGATGGAACGTATTCGACAGCCAAAAACCCTGTGCATAAGTACAGTAAAGCCGGGAAATATACTGTTAAGCTAACAGTAAAGAGTGCAAAAGGCAGTAATGCTAAAACCACGTCAGGATACGTTATAGTTAAAAAATAAATTAATATATTAAGTTGAAGAGCCAGTATAAAAGGTTAAGTCCAGGGTAATGATGCGAGATCTTAGACACAAGTGCATAAGATCCTTCTTACCGATCTTATATATAATGGCAGCTTATCTAGAGAATGTTAAGCTGTTAAAATGATGTTAAAATTTGTGAATATATATATTGGCTTGCCTTTGAATAATGGACTTTTATCAATTAAGATTGCTGCCATTTTGCAGGCATATAGATTCATTTATAAACGAGATAATTTTTATAACTGGATCTTGAAGAGCAGAAGATATTTTCAAGGCATGGTAACGTTTATTTTAATTAGGTGACGATTAATTGTATATGGTGGTTAAGGGGAGAAAAGACCTTAGAGGAGCGAGTCTTCAGGGAGCTGATTTTAAAGGAGCCGACCTCGAAAAGGCTAACCTCATAGAGGCGAACCTTAGAGAAGCTAACCTGGAAGGGGCTAACCTTAAAGGAGCTGACCTTTTTGAGGCGAACCTTAAAGAGGCCCATCTTGAAGGAGCTTATCTTATATGGGCTGACCTTAGATGGGTTCAGCTTGAAGCGGCTTACCTTGAAGGGGCTCATCTTGAAGGAACTAAACTTGAAGGAGCCAATCTTGAGAGAGCGGATCTTAAAAAAGCTAACCTGGAAGGGGCTAACCTTATAAACGTTAACCTTAGAGGAGCAAATCTTAAAGGAGCTAACTTTAAAGGAGCGAATCTTGAAGGAGCTATCCTTGAAGAGGCAAACTTTGAAGCCGCTTTCCTTGAAGAAGTTTATGGCCTGTCACCTGACCGGCTTTCTAAAGTAAAAACCCTTTATAACGCAAAATTAGACGAAAAATTCTTCATGCTATTAAAAGAGAAGTATCCTGCCCTTTTTGAAAGACCTGATTATAAGGAATAAGGGGATATTACCAAAATTTCCACCGGGCTTTTAGTTTTGCTCATTCACTCTGTGGAAGCAACATCCAATGTAATTTCAGTGATGACCTGGTCATATCTGTACAATGTTTAAATTCCGATGAGCAGAAGCGATTGCAGATAAAGAATTTGCACATTATCCTGCCGGACCCTATAAAAAGTTATCAAAGGGTGTTTCAAATCTATTTTTGTGCATCTCTTCATATCAAGAAAATTAATCACATGAGGTCATGTTTTAATAATATAACCCTATCAGAACACATAATCTATGAGCGCATAAACAATTGCAATCATTATGAAGCAATATTTAATAACCATTAATAAGCAGGAAGTGCTTGCATGACTGAACGACAGGTCGAAAGTGTACTTATCGAGATTCCAAAAGGAAGCCGAAACAAATACGAGTATGATAAAGAAAAGAAAGTGATTAAATACGACAGAATGCTTTCTTCTTCAATGGTATATCCCTCGGATTATGGTTTTTTCCCCGATACCCTGGCCCTTGACGGTGACCCTTTAGATGCTATGGTTTTAACCTGGGAACCTACTTTTCCGGGTTGTGTAATAGATGTACATCTTGTGGCATTATTTGACATGGAAGATGATAAAGGAAGAGATCAAAAGATCCTCTGCGTTCCAAAGAATGATCCTATGTGGAATTATATTGAGACCGTTGACCAGGTACCGCCTCATCTGTTTAAAGAAATTACACACTTCTTCCAAAATTACAAGAAATTAGAGGGCAAACACGTGAATGTTTTCGGTTGGAAAGGCCTCGAAACAGCAGTCACTATACTCCAGGAAGCTAGATCCCGATATATTGAGCAGAAGAAACAATGAAATCATCAAATCAGTGAATTTAATCGAGAAGTCATCATTTTTGCTTTTACGTCTGGGGGGACGTAAAAAGTATACTGCCTGGAAGTATACATTATTAAAAACTTCACCTGATCTCTTCTGATGCCTGCCGGGTACGCCCGAAAACGATTCTCAGCAGTAGAAATACAGCCATAGAGACCCCGGCGTAGCCCAGGACTCCAATATTCCGGACATTCATGTTTGAAAGCGGCACCCCGATTAACCCCGCGAGACTAAGTATACCGCTGACAATCATAAGAATCCGAACCGTTTTCTCCAGCCGGCCGTTTTTGAATACCGGGGCGGCAAAGAGCATTGAGAGGGCAAAGAAAAAGTCCCAGGCAAGTATGTCCAGTGTATATACTACGGACGGCCACCTGAAAGAAAAGAATAGTGAATCCACGGGAATCCCGCAGCTTCGATCTGGCGGCTTACAGAAAGGATGACGAAGTGGACACTGCAGGTAATGCCCGCCATAATGATCATAAATGCCAGCGCAGCCAGACTATACATTCTGGTCTCGGGCGAGGCATAAGCGTGAACTGCTATCATCACAATGACCATCAACGGCGCTGTCACGACGATAAGCAATTCTAATATGGAGAAGTAGGGATCACCGATCGGGTCCTGGGGTGACTTGAGTGAGAAAAATCCAAGAACCAGCGTAACCGCGTATGCTATAAGGAGGAAGCACACGACAAAAGCTGCAAACCTTCCCGGCATGTAATGTTGTCTGGTGAAACCTGCGTGTGACATAGTTCAACTCCCTTTATTGCTGTGTTACTTGCCAGGTTTATCAACCGTATAAGTTAGCCCTTGGGATTTACTGGTCCTAAATATCATGTTAATAATGAGGTTGTCTATTTTTAATCCTTGTATAGAAATGGGGATCTATTCAACCGTTAGCAACACATACTCATATTTGAATCAAGGTTTTATAGGGTTCTTATTGGTGCCCATTATTCGCAATGGTTATTATTGCGAAAATAGTTCCCACTTAGATTCGAACTCAGAATCCCCATCCTGTGAATCGCTATACAACCGCACAAGCAAATACTACAAGAGATGGTCCGAGCGGTATCCTACAAGGGATGTTCATGATAGCTTTTGAAATGGAATGAACTGACCTATTGTCTACAGCCACTTTATGGAGTATGACCTTATTTCGAAACTCAAGCGACTGGCCTGCCAGGTGGCCTTTTTCCGCAGACAAACAGACAATTTATATTCGGGCTTGCAAACACATCCACTATTATTTTTTCAATCCCGAAATTCGGCAAAACATATCCCGCACATTGCATAGTTCTTAAGTCCCTACTCACTGTAGTAAAAGGCAGGCGTTACCACAGCTACACTTAAATTCCACTTCGGCTCATTCTGAAACTCAAAATTTGCTTCTTGAACCTTACATCCCGCATAATCGAGTAAGTCCTGATCGTGAAACAATTACGGGAATTGTTATGAGTAAAAGTGAAATAGCTTTTGCGATAAGCTAATTTACTAAGGACAAACAAGATTGAAAAAATTATATACTTTTGAAGGAAAAAAGTAAAAAAATTCGTCTTTTTATTTCAACTATCGATTAACCTCCTTTTAGATCACACTGTTTGGATTTATTCATTATATAGGAGACCCTCACTACCGCTAAATTTTGGCGCGCGTAAACTAGTTTCCGTTATCATCCACTTTACTCCTTTAAACGTTCCAGAGTAATCTGGATTCACGCCTTCGATAACGCTATCTCCCCTGATTCTTGCAACTGTCTTTATACCACAGTTAATACTATCTATTAAAATATGGTGAGTATAGTAGACACATGTTTTTCGAGTACCCTTGTCTATTTCTTTTGTTGGCTTAAATCCGAAATGTTCTCTGATAACATCATCAGTTACAGGATATTGTTTTCTGGATAAGCTTTTAAGCTCTACAATAAGCGTATGTAACATGCTGTCATCCGGGGTTTCTTCGATCTTTTCGACTACTGTTTTTAATTTTGCCAAATTGGCTTTTTTTATCTCTTCACTAGTTGCCATAGCAAATTATCTCCTGTAAAGATTTTCTAACATAATTATAGAAGTGCAACGTGTACCGTTTTCTGAAAGAAGATAATTCAGGACTTTGAAAAGTAATCATTTTCAGCAGTAATAATTTCTCTAATATCCGTAATTAATTAAACGACCCACAGATATAAATAAATTAGCATGTAGAGCATAGGAAGCATCACCGAGAGATTTATTTTATTTCCTCAAAAGCAATCTTTTTATTAAGATCTCTTCTGTCCATTCTGCAGATTAGCAGCTTCAGGATATGCAATTCTAACACAAAAGGAATGAAAAGAGAATTCGCAGCAATGTATCAAAAATTGTGTGTAGCCAGGATCCAGGATATTATCAAGAATGAATATTCCGGACTATATTAACGAAATTATTGATATTCATGGAAACCGAAATATAAGCAAATCTATTTCAGAGACATTTTATTAAAAAAGGAAATGGATTAACAGCTACTTATTTTGGCACCTAACTTTCCTTTTAAGCATTTCATTTTTCTGCCTTATAAGCAATCTCACCATCTACTAAAACCATGTGAGTGGTGGAAAATGTATCAAACGGGTGGCCGTTCATAATGACGAGATCAGCGTCCTTGCCCTTTTCAATACTGCCAACCCTATCGTTTATGCCCAGTATTTTGGCCGGATTTATGGTTATTGCTTTGAGAGCTTCGTATTCATCCATTCCGTCTTTAACCGATAGCGCAGCACACAAAACAAGATACTGGATTGGGATTACAGGGTGGTCTGTCATAATTGCAACCATTATGCCGTTCTTTGATAATAACCCCGGATTCTTAAAGCTCAAGTTTTTAAGCTCTATCTTTGTCCTCCCAGCGAGATTGGGTCCGACTATACATGGATATTTTTCTTTTTTAAGTTCATCAAGCATTAAGTATCCGTCAGTTACATGCTCTAATGTAAGCTTCAGGTTGAACTCCCTGGCGATTCTGATTGCAGTATAGATATCATCAGCCCTGTGTGCATGAGCTTTTAATGGAATCTCGCCTTTCAGGACAGGAATAAGGCTTTCAAACTTTATATTGTATTCAGGCCCATCTTCGTTTTTTGCAGCAGATATCTCTTTTTTAGACATGTATTCAGCTGTTTTAAAAAGGACCTCTCTTAAAATAGCTGCTGTTGCCATTCGGGTTACTGGAGTCTTATTCTTTTCTTTATAAACTTTTTTGGGGTTTTCACCAAAAGCAACTTTCATTGCAACAGGTGCTTTGATTATCATATTGTCTATTCTTGTACCACAGGTTTTTATTGCAGCAAATTGTCCGCCAATAACATTAGCACTGCCAGGACCTACTGCTGTTGAAGTAACCCCGGAGCTTAACGCTTCGCTGAAGCTAATATCACAAGGATTTATTCCATCGATTGCCCTGAGCTGGGGTGTAACCGGATCAGTATCTTCGTTAGCGTCTGCTCCTTCAAAGCCCATAGAGTCCTCAAAAATTCCGACATGTGAGTGCGCATCTATAAAGCCCGGAAAAACAAGTTTGCCACTTGCATCGATTATATCGCCTGCTTCTTCGTTTATTCTGCCGATCTCTACTATCTTTTTATCCTGTATTAGTATGTCCGCATTTTCTAATATTCCGGCATCAGACATTGTATAGATTTTTGCATTTTTAATTATTTGTTTCATAAAATTCCCCTTTCTGTAATTCCCTTTCTCTAATTCCTTTCTGTAATTATGTTATCTTATACTGGTCCATATGACATAGATTAATATAATTTTTTAGTGAATATAAAAGTTAAACCCCTCTAGAAAAAAGGATCTAGTAAGACATTTAAGAGAAGTTTGTAGTAAGACAGTTAAGAGAAGCTTGGGAATTAACTATGTAGAAATACTGAATCCTTATCACTGCGAACTTGCTATAATATAAACGTTCAATAGAGAACTCAAGAACTGATTTTATTTTTCTAAAAACTACTTATGTAGAAGGTCCTAACAAAAAGTCTTATTCTTTTTTATATAGGTTTTTAGGAATGTGATTTTTGTCATAATTTCTTCTACGACCCAATATATTCTCAAACATATAAACAGGCAAATCTATAAATATTTTCTAAAGCTAAACCTGGCATACTGTCTTAATTAATTAATGATGATGGGTGCTGACAATGTAAGCAGAAAATTATATTATAAATTGGTTCACAAAATTTTAACTGTTTTCCAATGAGCATTGCAGGTGCCTGTGAACCTTAGTAAGTATATAAAGCGATTATATTCTTGACCATGTTCCACACAGGATTTAGAACGTTATTTAGTCGAAAGGAGCCAGAGAATGGACAAAAATAAAGAAACGAAGGCGATATCCCAATTTGCCGGGTTACTACTTTGTATATTGTTAATTCAGAGTGCGTTTGCGGCAGAAAATCAAAATCAGTTCACTATGGTTTTCATCAATAACTCAACGTCTGAGAATGCAACAATTGAGAATTCGACGATGGAAAATTCATCAACTGAAAATCCAATAATTGAAAATGCAACTATTGAGGACCCAATTGGAGAAAATACAACTATTGAAGATCCAATAATTGGAAATACAACTATCCAGAATTCTATATACCCGCCTTACAGTTATTCATATTTAACTGCAGGATACAGCACTGAGTTCACTGTGAGTTTTACTAATAATGGTAATGAAAGTCTACTTTTAACGCCAAAAATCATAACTACAAATGAGACTAACAGCCTGAATGAAAGCTGGATTATTATATCACCAGCAAATGCAACGGTAGCTCCGCACTCAGCACAATATTTTACAATTGAAGAAAATATCCCCTGGGATGCAGCGGGCGGATATAATACAAACAAAATAGCTTTTACTGATGATATTGCGCCCTATACAGAAGGGTACTACACTGATATTGAATATGTCAATCAAATGTACTTGTACACGTATGTCTATGGTCATCCAAAGATAGAGCTTCAGACAAGCTATATTTCGGATACCGTTGATGCAGGTACGGAAAATGAATATAAAATAAAAATAAAAAATGTAGCACCAAGAGATATTACAATAAATCCGACACTGAGTACACCCGATGAATATAATACATATCAAAAACAAGCATTTGGCAACGATGCAATCAAAATATTTGCACCTTCAACTATAAAAGCAGGTGAGATCGCTAATATAACCATAAGGGCTAATGTCCCTGAAAATGCAACAGGAACTTACAATAATTACATCGACATGAATGTTAATGGAAGAGCTAATGATGGATCTGTCCCACAACTAAGCCTTAATTTCAAAGTCTGGAAAGCTCCAGCTCCTTTCGTGAAAACTTTTTACACTTCTACCGATACTCCGATAACGATCGAAGTTTCAGGTAATATGTATAGCTCCGAGACAGGATACCGTGTTTCACAAAAAAAGGATAAGCCACCATTTGAACTGGGACTGACATGTAATTCTATCCCTGTCAATATGACTTTTGAGGAATCTGCTGAAAGTGGCGGTGCCGAGATTCAAGATTATTACTACTACTATTACTCAACGTGGGCAGATGAATATCAAAGAGTCTATCGGAACATCAATGACCATTACGTAGCAACCTATAAAGCACCTGGAGCAATCGGAGAGTGGCAACTTACCATACTTCCGAAAGGTGTCAGGAACTTCCAATATTTGATAAAGATAAAAGAAAATAATCGAGAAGAAATATGGAATGTAACTAGCGAAAATATAGATTCTGGAGACTCATCTACAGAGAATGTAATCAATGAGAATGCCTCAACAATATCTACAGAAATGCCGGTTGCAGACTTCAACAGCAACGTTACTCATGGTAGTTCTCGTCTCTCTGTGCAGTTTACAGATCTATCAGAAAATGCTACAGAATTCTGCTGGGATTTTGGAGATAATACATATTCAACAAGCAAGAACCCTGTACACACCTATGACAAAATGGGAAAGTATACAGTCAGCTTGACCGTAAAGAATGAAAACGGAATAGATACAGAAAAAAAGAGCAAGTATATTTGGGTGTCCAAAAAATAAGCATTTAAGTAAAAGTAATAAAAAGGAGACTAAATTGGCTCCTTTTACTCTTTTTTTCCTGCTATTGAGCCGATCCCGAAATTAATGTTAAAATTATGAATTGATTTTATTACAAATTATTTTTATTAAGATTTACTTTTATTATGGTTTACTTTTATTATGGAGCTGATCCCAAAACTCAAAGTTGAGTCACCTAATTTCAAATCTCCAATAACCAATCGAGTTTCCGGTTACGAAATTTGTTCTGAAATTCTTATTGATGTGAGAAATAAACTTGGTTTTGGGATGGGCTCATGATTTACTTTTATTATAATTTACTTTTATTTAATTTACTTTTATTATAATTAGGACTTACGCGGTTGAGGAATGAAATCAAGTACATGTGGCCCCATCATAATTCTTGAGATTTAGACAGTTAAGTTTTACTGTTGCTGTTTTTCAGTTCAACCGCGTAGGTCCTAATA
>NZ_JBNAKP010000021.1:0-194846 GCF_049706645.1 Methanosarcina sp.
TTCTCCCCAGTATTTCATATCCGGAGAAAAGGATATCCAGATATTTGCCTTCGCACCCGCCATACCAGATACAGGCCTGTGTACCATTGCCCACCTGCCATTAAATCTTACAGGAAAAATAGCAGCATCTTTATTTTCAGGAGGCAGGGTAGGTCCTATTCGAACAAAATTACGGAAATCCTTCGTAAAGGCAAGAGCCGTTAAGGGACCTGAATCCGAAAAAGCCGTATACGTTACAGCCCATTTTCTCATCTCATCTATGTAAGTTATCCGCGGGTCTTCAATGCCGTATATCTCTTCAGGGTAATTTACAGGGTCCGGCATAAAGGTTGGCTCCGGGTCAATTTCCCATCCGTCAATCCCGTTCTCACTCCTGGCTACTGTAAGGTGAGAAAAGCCTCGATGGTCTTCGACACGCACCATTAATAGAGTTATACCATTAACTATAGCTGCTGCAGGGTTAAAAACTGAATGGGCCTGATATGGCCAATCTTCGACAGTAAGTATAGGATTTTTCTCATACCTCTGGAACAGTTCTCCGTGGTCTTTCCACATCATGTCACTTCCCTCATTTCTCTTGATTTACTGATAACAGGCTTTTTCGTTTCTCTGGAGTTCCGTCACTAATCCATCACTTACTTTGGATTGCAATAATGTACTGAAGGCTTCATGTATGTGTTCATTTAAAGAGCTCAATGCCATAAGAAAGCAAATTACGGATTCTGCACCCTGGTTGTAATTCATTCCTTCAGAAGTGAGCCCATCAAAGACCGCACCTGTCGAGTAATCGTACATGACAGCTTGCAAGCGGTTTCTGCCAAGGAAGTACTCAAAGGAGTATTTTGCAAGCTCGAGATATTTCCTCTTATGCAAAATTTCATAAGCCGAAACATAAGCCTGAGTCAGGTAACCTGCCTCTATAGGCTGCTGGTCAAAAATCGGTTTTTCTCCTTTATAGGAGTACCAGCCCTTGTTTCCAACCATGTCAAAAAAGTCTCCTTTCCACTGGATCTCAGTAAGGAAATCCAGGGTAGCAAGCCCAACTTTCCGGTAAGTCCGGTTTTTGGTGTAATTGTATGCCAGTAAAAGGGATTCGCTTAGTTTTGCATTACTGTAGGTAACTGTGGGCTCAAACCAGTTCCAGTCTTCTTTATGGTTAGCCTCATATAAGTCGACCAGAGAATCCGCGTAGCTGATAAATATAGATTCAAATTTGTCTCTGTCTGCAAGAGTGTCTATGGGCTTGACAACGTCTTTACGTAACTTGAATACGGACTCAAATTCATCTGCATCTACTCCTGACCTTAGAATCTCATACAAACCGCAAATTGCATAGGCTTTTGCTCTCGGAGAACCCATATTTTCCATTTCCGGCCTGGATTTGCTGATCAGGGTACGTGCAAGGGTACGAATATTCTTTGACAGGTAAGGGCAGCTCACCACATGTCCAAGCCCGTAAATTGCACGCCCGAGAGTATCTTCACTGCCTTTTTCATCTAAAAATTCCCTTTTATAACTCATGAAGTTATGAAAGTGGCCCGTCTCGGTCTGGGCGTGTTCAAGCAAGCTCATGTATGTGGTAATTAACTCCCGGAACTCTTCGGCTTTTTTCTGGCTATCTGTCAGCTGTGTCAGTGCAACAAGAGCTCTTCCGACGTCATCAGTACTGTATCCATAACGGCGAGCCGGTACACCAAGATTGGTGTGCTGGATAATGCCCACATCATCGGTCAATAGCTTAAGATGATCAAGTTTAACTTCAGGCAGCTGATTTGGAAGGAAATTAAATCCGTTTTGTACTCTGGGATAGGTATTGTAGTGCTTTAAAGCCTTACCAAAAACCGTATTATATTGTTTACCTACATTTTCCCATGTCATTTTTCTACCAAAATCGTATGCCTTTTTGCGCATACCATTACACTCTTCTGGATTTTCAATTAAGTGCAAAAGAGATTCTTTAAAGCCATCAGTGTCTCCGAAATCTACAAGCAACCCTCGATTGTCGGAGAGCATTTCCTGGGCGTACCAGTAAGGAGTGGACACTATTGCTTTTCCCATACCCATTGCATAGGTCAGAGCGCCACTTACGATCTGTTCTCTGGAAAGGTAAGGGGATACGTAAATATTACTGGCAAGGATATAATTGCAGAGTTCTTCTTTTTCGACAAATTTATCGTGGAATACTACATTGTTTTCAAGCCCGAGTTCGGATACCTTGTTCTTAAGATATTGCCTGTATATTTCTCCCTGAGTCTTTTTGACCATAGGGTGCGTGGCACCCAGTATAAGGTAAACAAGGTCAGGATACTGGCTTACAACTTCAGGAAGAGCCTCGAGCACACTTTCAATACCTTTATTCTGGCTCAACAGGCCGAAAGTGAGGACAAGCGGAGCCCCTTTCAGGTTCAACATCTTTTTATACTTATTGCAGTTGTTAAATGGATAGTCAGGAACTCCATGAAAGATCAGTTCGATCTTGCCCTCAGGAGCATTATAAACATTTTTTAGCATATCTACTGCAGCCTGACTCATTACAACCAGCTTTTCGGAATATCTGATGAGTTTTTCCGTGGAAACCCTGTACTCAGGTTCAGGCTCCCGGATCACGGTATGCATTGTGGTTATTACAGGCTTGTTTATTCCTGATATAAGAGCAAAAATGTAATCTCCTGCATTCCCCCCAAAGAGACCAAATTCATGCTGCAGACATACGATGTCAGCATCAGATTGATTTATATAATCCGCAGCCAGGTAATAATCCTCAAGTTTATCCCTTTGAATTTCAAAAATGACTTCTTCCGGATAATTATAAGTTTCAGAAGGATCGGTCAAAGCAATAACTTCACAATGAACGTCGTTGTTTTCTCCAGAAACCGAATTTAAAAGATCAGAAGTGAATGTAGCAATCCCACACTCTTTTGGAACATAAGTTCCTATAAATAATACTCTCAATTGCTTATTCAATTAATCCCTCCAAACTTACATTAATTTATAGACTTTTTGATTTCTGGTCGTGCCTGCGAGTTACTGAAAATAGTGAGCATAATAATCTATCTGCATTTTCCTCAAATGCAGAGGTAGTATTCATTTTTTCAGAATAGATCAATAGCTAACGGGCACTCCCAAAATATAGATCAAGATGAAATTTCAGATCACAATAAAATAACGGAACTTGTCAGTTTTATAGGATACTACTCGAACGTTTAGTAACGGCAATTACCAAAACAGCAGTTGGGAGGATTTATGGAAAAACAGAAGCATAAGAATCTATCTAATTTCCCAAAAATGTAAATTGTGCCCGGTTTTTTAGATTTAATCAATAACTTACGGTCAAATCCTATTATTCAGGTATTTCTTTTTTGACGTCTTGATACGTTCCCGTCTTTTAATGCTGCATTAGTTTTGCCTGCAACTCTTGGCGCAATATTTTTGTTTCACCCACGGTTTTAACCTCCGTGTATTTTTTACACAGGAGAGTTATGAATTTAGTGCCCCGACATATCCCACACAAGTAATTATGCATGTGGGGTATAAATTTCGCTCCCTTAAATATTCTGCAGGATATAACAGTGTTTAAACGTATAAATAACCATTGATTTTTTAAATTTATTTCGGATCTGACACTCCGCAGCTGTTCTCAAAAAATAGCATTTTTCTTGCTCTCGTTTTTGGAGAATTGCTCTATAATCTGCAATTATTATTTTAACTGACTCTTTGAGAAACGGGAATTTTTAGCGCTACTGAAGCCAGCCTGTTGTATGAGCATAGAAACGCAGGAAAAATCCATGTGTAAATAATGTTGTGAAAATATCAGTTATGTATTAGTGGACTACCTAAGTATTAGTTGAAAATTTAGTGTGAGGGACGGGATTCGAACTCACTAGCTCCTACGAAACCAGACTCTGAATCTGGCGCCTTTGACCTGGTGCTGTAACCGACTCTAAGCTTCTAACTGTACGAAAATAATTTAATATATGAGGCACTCAATTTTAGTTTCTTATTAGAGTTCTGAGGCACCAATCTGTTTATCCTCTGATAGGTTAAGGATCAGATATGTACAGCAGAGATATAGCTCAAATCCCCGAATTGTGACAAAAAAATCAAAACATGTGCAATTATATACTAAAAGTTCATATTTATTCATTGGGGATTCGCTCACCCCCATTACATCCCACATACCAGGCCTGGAGAGGGTTTTTTCAGATCGTTTACCCTCCCACGACCATCTGTTAATCTCCATTTAAAAACGGAAATTTTTCTCAATACCTGTACCACTTCTTAATTTCCTGGTTTCTCTCTTTCTGGGTATAATTATGCCTTCGTAGCTATTGGCTATCGTTATGTCTTCGTAGCTATTCTACACTATATCAGGACTTACGCGGTTGAATTTTTTCTTCGATTTTCTTCGAATTTCATTAAAAGGTAACCTTTGCCATATTATGTGAAACTTATACGAAATATAATCAAATGTCTTTGGGTTGAACGCAATAAATCTGCCTGAATACACCGAACCTGATACATCAACTTTCTTATTGTTTTTTATAAATATTTAGCTTTAACGAAGCTTTCCGGTTCAGTTTTCGACTCTTGAAATAATATAATAGATGGGACCGGATAACTGCATCAGAGCCTGGTCTTGCTGATATTGAATCCTGTCTTGATCTTCGAGATATAATTTGGTACTGTTGTATGAAACATACCGGCGTAATGATTAGTATATTGTTAAATTATGTGCTTAAAAAAAATAAAATATGCATACTAAATAATAAAACTTAAATATTGTAAACACTTTTTTCTTTTATGTATTTAAAATCCCTATTACTTTTTTCATTAGTTTTATTTTTTACAGGAATTGCAAGTGCAGGCGATGAAACCCAAATTAATCAAATGATTAAAGATTCAAGCGATACTGTTCAGCTTGAAGGAAAAACTTACCTTATTGAAAACCCTATTCAAATGAAGTCCGGTGTGACTCTCCAGGGAGTAGCCGGGAAAACTACCTTTCTTCTTAAAGAAAATGCAAACTGGGAGAAATGGGTTCCCCTTATTGATGGCAACAGTTTAAAAAATGTAAGGATTACAGGTATTATTTTCGACATGAAAAGTGATAAACAGCAAGTTCCGTATGCAGAAGGCTATCATAATGTAATGTACCTGAAGGGCTGCAGTGATGTGGAAATCGACGGCTGTACCTTTATCAATGGAAGAGGTGACGGAGCACGCTTCAAATCATGCACAAACGTGAAAGTCCATGACAACACAGCAAGGCGTTTAGGGCATGATGGTATTTTCGTAGTTGACTGCAGGGATGTAAACATCTACAATAATAAGGTTACTACCCGGAAAAATGCAGGAATCCGGAACTGGAACTCCGCGAATGTTCGCATACATGAAAACAGTATAGATGCTCAACTGGATGGAAAGGGCGGATATGCAGGAATCCAGATTGAGTATTCCAAGTACTTTGAAAATCCTGATATAGAAATTTCAAATAACGTGCTTACAAAAACCTGGGGCCCGGGAGCTCAACTTATTGCCTATACTGACGGGTTAGAGATCAATAAAGGCGTACTTATAAAACAAAATGAATTTCTTCAGTGTGGGCAATCGAACAATATCGTAGATACAGGCGGCATATCCATAAAAGGGCTGGATGGAGCAGAAATTATTGATAATGTCTGTGACGGTTGTTATAACGCTTTTGTTTATGTTTCCTCAGGCGGAGACGGTACCCTCATTAAGGGCAACACAATAAAAAACACTAAACCACACATTGAAAAAGCTCTGGCAGGTACAGGCGCAGGAATAGTTAACAGCGCTGGCAGTACTCTGGAAATATCTGGAAATTCGTTTTCGAACAATGCGAATGGAGATACTTATAACGTAAATTAATCCATATTAGTCCGGATTAATGTAGATTAAGCTCGATATGAGTTCTATAGTTGAAAATTAGAAAAGAACAATATAATAAATGTTTTTTGAATCCAATTAGCTCCAGTCAGGTTGGTACGGGACAAAAGTAAACTGGAATTCCGTTAAATTGTCCCGGAATATGAACGACTTGACAGGAGATCTTTAATTTTATTCTTATGCTTTATCTTTATCTTTTTTATCTTTATCTTTACCTTTACCTTTACCTTTACCTTTATCTTTATTATACAGAAGAAACAGAAGAAGGAGATTTTGAGGTTTAGTTTTTGTGACAGCTCCCACGAATAAATTCGCAGGCATCTATGGTATTTCAACCAATGCTATACTGCCCTAGAGCAACTATAGTCACCATTTTAAATAATGCGACATTTTATGTGTGAATGTATGTTTCTCCCAGAATTCATCCAGTTCTTCTTTTAATACTTTAGTATTTTTGAATGATTTTATTGACGTTAAATCTTCTCTTGTTGTTTTCCAACAATATTCTGTTGGATTCCTATCAGGAGTAGCTGGAGGGAAAAATAGTATTTGCAACCAATGTTTATTATTTTGATAAAATTCCTTTGCCTTTGTTGATCTATGCCATGTCGCTCTATCCAGTATAAGAAACATCTTTTTACCTACATCTCTCTTAAAATCGAGTAATGATTTTAAATAAGAGTCTGTATTTTTTTTAATTCCTAAATCATACCAATAAAAGTCTTGGTTTTCAGTGTAGAATCCTCCAATATCGATTTTAGCTTTTGATCCACCTGTAAATTTAATAGGTTTAGAGCCTTTTATTGCCCAACATTTTGATCTATTTGAGTCAACACAAAAACTACTTTCATCATGGGTGACGAATAAATGATTAGGATTTAGGAGTCTTTTTTTTGATTTCAGCAATAAATTCGTTTGTAAGTACCTCGTTTCGCCTTTTTGACCGAGGTCTACATATTATTTTACTAAACCCTAAATTTTTAATAATTTGTCTCATTCTTGATTCTGAATAAGATATTCCAAATTTTTCTCTGACGAATTGAATTGCATCTTTTGTTTGCCAACCACGAGAGTAGCCATCGTCTGTTGGTATCGGATTTGAGAGTGCTGTCTTTAATTCACAAAATTGTCCTGCTGTTAAAAAGGACTTTACTCCTCGACCAGATTTACATTTAAGGTTAGACAAACCCTCCTCTTCAGCCCGTTTGATCCAACGATTAACCGTTGAACGGTGAACTGAAAAATCTTCTGCAACTTTAGCTGGGCTCAAACCATTTTTAACCAATAATAACGCTTGAAGTCTCAACTGCTCATTTTTGTCACATGAACGACATATAGCCATAGCAATATCGAATGTCGTAAACATTTCCAAACTCATGACTAACTTAATATTATCAAATCAAATATATAAATGTTGCATTATATGGAGAGGTGACTATATTTATTCGTGTCTCGCCTGTACCGTTCCAAGTTTTACCTGTAGAACTTCTCTACAGAACCCTATACTCAGAGTTCAATAGCAAAGTCAAGCGACTTCTGTAGCATTCGCAGCTTCCAGAACAAAACTTGACAATAGAATATAGGTTGAAAAGTAGAAAAACGTTAGTAAATAACGAAAGTTGATACAGATGACGGCTGTATCCCGCCACTAAAGTGACAGGGATTAGCCTTAAACGTTCCTAAACCAAATCCATCACAGCCATCTTCCATTGTTTTTTCAGATATTTGAGAGAGATTAAGAGAAAAATCAGGTGAGAAACGCGAAATTGATAAAAATTTAACTTTTTAATTCTGAAGAAATGTCCAATTAATGAAAGAAATGGAGTGACTTAGAACCTCCATACACATGCTGTAATTTCATAAGTTATTACTGCGATTTAAAGCAGTTGTCGCAATTAAAGTTATTACTGCAAATTGAGCAGTTGTCGTAACTACTTAATTAAGACAGAAGTTATATTAACTCTCGGACATATTTTATGGAAGATATAGCAAATTGGAGGTTTTGTTCAAATTGAGTTCTGAAAAATTAAAAATAGCTGTTCTGGGAGGAACTGGAAATATAGGGGAGGGTATGGTTCTCAGGCTGGCCCTTCAAAACCTTATGGCTGAAGGTATAAAGAACGAGGTAATTATAGGGTCCAGATCCAGTGAAACTGCCGATGAAGCCGCAAAAAAAGCCTTATCCGAACTTGAGAACTGTGGGTTTGATATATCCGGGATAAGCATTACAGGAAGCAGTAACCTTGAAGCTGCACAGGCAGCCGAAGTAATAATTCTTACTATTCGTTTTGACCATGTTTTGCCTCTGTTGAACGAAATTTATGAAGCTATTGAAAACAAGATTATTATCACTCCTGTAGTCCCGATGGTAAAGGAAGGAGACTTATTTGTATATAAACCTCCGGAAGAAGGTTCAGCCGCTCTTGCAATTCAGGAAAGAGTCCCGGCTTCTACAAAAGTTGTTGCAGCCTTCCATAATATCCCGGCAGGAAAATTGAGGGATGTTGTCAAGTGCAAGGCTGTACATCATGCGCTGGTATGCAGTGATGATGCAGAAGCAAAGAACCTGGTCATGAAGCTTACAGAACATATGGGATGCCTGAAGCCCCTGGACGGAGGCCCTCTTAAACAGGCAAACACTATGGAATCGCTCACACCTCTGCTGATCAACCTCGCAAAACTCAACCGGCTTAAAGATCTGGGAATAAATTTTTCCTGAAGAGCCCCTGCAAAATAGCGAAGGTATACAGGAAAAGATCGGCTAAGGAAAAATTTAGAATCCGGGAAAATAAATATCCTTTCAGAAAACTTATTTTTATATAATAGCAGAGATAATATATCTAAAGGCACAGGTTTTACGGAATTTCAGAATAAGAGCCTCTGCCTGAAGGTATAAAAGAGAATTCAGTAATAGCTTATCATTAAGAATAAACTCATTACTATCCGATTACTAAAAACAAATTGATTAACGAATTATCAGTAAAAACAGACTCTTATGACTCATGAATGCCGATCTTGATCGAAATTCTTTACTCATGCCATTAATCCCGAATAAATTTAGTTTATGTTAAATATTATGAGAGTAATAACCAGCATAAAGAAAATCTTTGAGAAAAGAGCTGATCAGTGAAGAATCTGGGAAAGGGCTTACCGCGAAAGAATTTGTAAGGAAAAAGCCTGTTTATTTTGAAGCTCCAGAAATCGCTCAAGCTGCAGAGTTTTCTCCCGACCTCAGAATTTTTTCTTACCTTTCTTTTCTAAAAAAGACGAATCGACAAAATCAGACAGTGAACCTGTATGAGTGAAGAATTGCCAAAAGTGTTAAAGGCTGCAGGGCTTGACTTACTTTCCTGCATGCAGTGTGGCACATGCACAGGAAGTTGTCCTTCGGGACGGCATACCGGGCTTAATACTCGAAGAATTCTTCGGGACGCACGCAAGAATAGGGCTGCAATCCTCTCCGATGATGCCCTCTGGCTCTGCACTACCTGTTATACCTGCCAGGAGCGCTGCCCACGCGACATACCAATTACGGATGCTCTCCTTGAGCTCAGGAGACTTGCAGTAAAAGAAGGTTTCATGCTTCCCGAACACAGGCGGATATCGGAACTGGTCATGGAGTGCGGGCATGCAGTCCCTCTGGACGAGGAAACGAAGCAAAAGAGGGAAGAACTCGGGCTTGACCCCATACCTGAGACCGTCCAGAAATATCCTGAAGCCCTTCAGGAGGTAAGAAATCTTCTGAAATCATGCAAATTTGACGAGCTGGTGGCTGAAAAGTAAGGAGGCAGAATATGAAAAAACTCTCTCTATTTCTTGGATGCATTGTACCTAACCGTTACCCTGGAATTGAAAAAGCAACTAAACTCTGCCTGCAGAAGCTTGATATAGACGCATCCGATTTGCCAGGAGCTTCCTGCTGTCCTGCTCCCGGAGTCTTCAAATCTTTTGATAAAGCAACCTGGCTTGCCCTTGCCAGTCGGAATATTATTCTTTCGGAAAAACTGGAAAGAGATATCCTCACGGTCTGCAACGGCTGTTACGGTTCCCTGGCAGATGCTAATCTAGAGTTGAAAAAGGATCCTGAGCTAAGGGCGCGGACTAACAGTTGCCTTAAAGAAATCGGAATGGAATTCCGAGGTACTGTAGAGATCAGGCATATAGTTGAATTTTTGTATAAAGAACTTGGGCCTGATAAACTCAGGGAATATATTACAACCCCGCTTGAGCTTAAAGTGGCGCTGCACTACGGATGCCATCTTATCAAACCTTCAAGAGACCGGAAACTCGGAGAAACAGAGGCCCCTATTTTCTTTGATGAGCTTGTTGAAGCTACAGGTGCAAAAAGCGTAGACTATACCGACAAGATGATGTGCTGCGGGGCAGGCGGAGGAGTCCGTTCAGGGCATGCTGCCGAATCCCTGGAGATGCTCGAGCACAAACTCGCCTGTATTCGGCAAGCGGGAGTGGACTGTATTGTCAATGCATGTCCTTTCTGCCACCTTCAATTTGACAGGGGGCAGCTCGCAGTCAATGAGAAATTCGGAACGGATTACTCGATACCGGTCCTTCACTATTCTCAGCTACTGGGCCTTGCTTTCGGCTTATCTCCATACGAGCTGGGGATAGAACAGAATGCAGTTCAGAATATCGAGTTTCTTGCAAAAATCTACGAAATAAGTGCAGGTTTAAGATAAAAATTTGAGGTAAAAAATCCTGGGTAAAGATTGAAGATCAAAAATCGTTAAAGAGGATTTTTTTTCATTTTTTTCATGGCCTGAAATTAAAGATTCTATTTTTCATAGTTTATTTTTCATAACTGGTCTTTCATAACTTATCTTTCGTGACTGTTTTTCATAATTTGTCTTTCATAATTTGCGTTTTATGATTTTATCTTTCATCCTGCATATACCAGAGACACTTCTGTCTCCATTTGCAGGTACCACAGATTTCTTCAATATCGGATGCATTAGCCAGCTGCGAATTGATTAACCTGAAGGCTTCATCTGCTTCCATAATAGTTCCCTCTTTTATCTTTAATTTCTCCATAACAACAAGATCCATATTCCTGATCCTGCGGGAGACAATTGATTTCTGGGCAATGCATTCCCTTTTACTTGGGCAGGAAGCACAGATTACATCACATTCGGATACCAGTTCAAGAGGTCTTGAAGGAAAAGCCTTTATATATGAAATTACGGCCCGCAGGTTGGCTACAAAAACCGGGCTGTATCCATAGCCCTGAAAACCCTGGATGCAGCAAAGGTGATGAGCTCTGATCCTCAGGCATTTAGATCCGGTTTCAGAATCAGATCCGGATGTGTTCGACTTTTTGAGCATGTATTTCTCCGGGAGTTGAACTCACAGAACCAAGAACTCATTTCATAAAATTTATTCTATAATATCGATTTCTGAATCAGTTAACTGGGGCAATTCCTCTACAGGCAGTGTAATCGAAGGAGCTTCGGAGTATTTTGCAAAGAGAATGTCATAACCTGTCTTAAGTCCCAGCATGATGTTGAGATCGGTAAGATCATCATTGAGAAGCTGAGCCTGGCCTAGAGGATTGCAGACCGCTTCAAACTCCAGGTCTTCGGATTTTTTAATTCCGAGACTGGCTTTTTCAAAGCTGCAAACTTTACAGCAAACCGAAAACACATCAAAATATCTTGAGAGAATGTCATAAACCAGCCTAGCTTCTCGTTCATATTCAATACAGAAAGCAATTCCTATTTTTTTGTACCCAAGCCTTTTTGCATAAATCGTTATCTCTTCCAGTTTTGTTCTTTTTACATGATCGGATTCGAGCCAGGCGGAAATCTGGATTGACTTCAGATAGTCACCTGTATACTCAAGCCCAGATTTAATGACAGAACAATTTTTGCCTCTCATGCATTCCTTAATCCTGCATAACGCGCACTGCACACTTTTTTCTCCCGGGTTTTTAACATGAATAGGGTAGTTATAGTCACAAATAAGCTGTGAAGGTATAAATATTTCCACGAGAGGCATAAAAATATATTATAAAGTTCCAGGTAAAAAATAAATAAAAAGGAGAAAAATCCGAATGAAGGTTCTAAAACATGAAACTTTACTTAATGATGTTCATGCGCATTTCCATTTTTTGCTCAAGCATTCGCTACTGTCGCCCCTTTGAAGAGTCCTGTTTCCAAGGCAACTAGGGTTTCCCTGACTGTGCCTTTTGCACCTACAAAAACCTGGACTTTATAGGACTCAAACATGCGAAGCGGTTTATTCCGGACTTCTCCACAGAGCATACTTTCTATCCATTTTTACGAAGATATTCGGGAAGCAATCCCACGCCCTCCATATGATCGCTCTCGCTCGTGATAACATAAATTGTCTCGTATCTGTATCCATATCGTATAGGTTAGGGCTTTTCCAAATGCTGCTCAACAATTCATTCCCATACCATTGTCACTTCCTGCACGTGTGCATACTTTCATGAGAATTTCCTCTAACTGTGCAACGGGTAACTGCCTTAATTTCACTCATTTGTACAAAAATATTTATATTTTTCTACTTGAAAAGAGAAATTGTTATATATTTATTCCACAATGTGCATAAGTAACCTATGAAAAAATGCAGAGGAAGACCAAAGTGCCCGAGGCGTGTCGAGCAAACGCCCGATATCACATATTTCAAGCCCCGAGGGGTCCCGCTGTCGGATCTTGAGGTTGTATCCATTACAGTCGAAGAGCTTGAGGCCCTGAGGCTTGTAGACGTCGAAGGACTCAGGCAGGAAGACGCAGCTATTAGGGTAGGAATATCAAGGAGAGCTTTCTGGGAAGATTTGAAAGCTGCCAGAATGAAAATAGCTCTCGCCCTTAGCACAGGAAAAGCGATAGAGATAAAGGGCGGTAACTATATCAGCGCTGAGGGCGCTGACATTAGTGAAGATGCAGACACGTAAATGAGAAATCTGAAAACCGGGAAAAATACGAATGTTTTACACAGGCGGTAAAAATGACAGATAAGGTTCAACCACTTGAGAGCTTGTCGAAAAAGCCAGAGGAGCCAAGGATAGTAGTCAACCTCAGGCGCATCAAACGCAAGATCATGATAATGAGCGGGAAAGGAGGAGTAGGGAAAAGCACAGTTGCAGCAAACCTCGCTACCGGGCTGGCCCTGCGCGGATACAGAGTTGGGCTTCTGGACTGCGATATTCACGGCCCGACTATTCCTACAATTTTCGGGATAGAATCTCAAAAACTCGACATTAATGAAGAGGGTATTGTTCCAATCCAGGTACTTCCCAGTCTTTCGGTGATGTCTATCGGTTTTCTGCTTGAAAACAAAGATTCTCCTATAATCTGGAGAGGACCTGCCAAAATGGGAGCAATTAAACAATTCCTGGAAGAAGTTAATTGGGGAGCACTTGATTTCCTGATTATAGACTTGCCCCCTGGCACAGGAGACGAGCCCCTGAGTGTGGCTCAGCTGATTCCCAATTGCGACGGCTCAGTGCTTGTCACAACTCCTCAGGACGTAGCCCTGATCAGCGTCCGAAAATCAATCAAGTTTTCTGAAAAACTCAACGTGCCCATTATAGGGCTTGTTGACAATATGCATGGGCTTATCTGCCCCCACTGCGGCAAGCCAATAGAAGTATTTGGAACTGGAGGCGTGGAAAAAGCCTCAAAAGACTTTAATATTCCTATTCTTGCCAGACTTCCTATTGAGCCCAGAGTTGCAGAAATGGAAGATAAAGGCACTGTTGTCCAGGGGATGCTTGAACACGGTACTGAATGGCAGAGGAATTTCGAAGCTGTGGTGATCGCAGTAGAAAAGACTCTGGGAGAGGAGAAAGCGGAATAAAAAGAAGGAAAGATTTAGAAGGAAAGATTTACAAATTTCCTTGATTCTCTGATTTTTCTCAATTGGCTAGCCGACTAAGAGGCTGGCCCTATTCAATCAGCTACCCGGGTTATCATAATTAGTTGTTTCGAGATATCTTCTCCTTTTCCTGTTCTCTTTTCCCTTCTGTAGATCTCACATTATCTTTTGCGCTTACTTTTATATTTCTGTCATTTAAGACTCTTTTTATATATTTTCTACATACCCGGAGTCTCTTAAACTGGACACGTATTTTCTTTCCTTACGGTTAATTATTTGAGGTTTATCGATAATTCTACTTCAGAATTAGGATTTCACAATCAACAGAAGATAAATATTATTTTTGAAGAGAGAATAATTCACACAAAATGTAATTATTACATAAAATGTAATTATAACACAATATGTAAAAATATTATAAAAACCGAAGATTAACGTTGAGAACATGAAGAAATTAATTATATTATTGATCCTCCTTGCAGCTGTAATCTTTACAGCAGGCTGTACTGAAGAAAGCCAGGAAGATTCCACAAACAACCAGGCAATCCAGGAGAGAAATGAGGTTGTCGAAGCAACTGAACCCGGACAGAATGCAACCCCTCCGGAAATCCAGGGAGAAAGTAGTGTTGTTGAAGTGGCCGACCTTGAGCAGATAAATGCATCCCTCCAGCAGGGACCGGTTCTTATGAAAATCGGGTCTGAAAGATGCGGACCGTGCAAGGCTATGAAACCAATGCTTCAGGAACTGGCAACAGAATATGAAGGAAGAGCCAGGGTTATCTCCGTGGACATCGACAGGAGTCCCCAGCTTGCAGTCTATTTCGGAATAGGCTATATCCCTGATTCAACTGTAATCATGGATGTTACGGATGGAGAATATGTCTACATGAAGCCGGACGGAAACGTCACCACTGACAGATTCGAGGCAAGGATTCTCGGTACCACGGAAAAAGGCGCACTTGAAGATGTTCTGAATCTCGCCCTTCTACAGGCTGAGAAAGACAAATCTCAGTGAAAAAAAGCCTGTACAAGATTTATCTTCAGAACTTTATTATATACTTGGAGTCCAGGTTTCCGGCTAACCGTAAGACCCGACAAAAAACCGCACTGTATAAGAGCAAACTTAAAAGCAACAAATCTGAAGAACCATGTTTTATGATGCTATTTCCCCTCTGGCTGCATTTGGCGCAGGAATTCTCAGTGTCCTTTCTCCCTGTATCCTCCCGCTTCTGCCTGCAGTCCTGGCAACGTCCGCAGGAAAAGGAAAATTAAGGCCCCTTGCAATAGTGATTGGAGTCTCTATATCCTTTACTATAATGGGAGTAATAACCTCTGCTTTTGGGGCAGCCTTCCAGACTTATATAGAACAGCTGAAGATTCTGGCAGAGGTTTTTATTCTGTTAATGGGTTTTGCAATACTCTTTGATATAAGCCTCTTCAATGCCTTTTCAAGGTTTCCCCTGCTGTCAGGAATGAATGGGGAGGGGCCCATTTCCGGGCTTTTGCTCGGGCTTTCCCTCGGAGTGCTCTGGATCCCATGTGTCGGCCCGATTCTGGCCTCGATCCTGACCATGGTAGCTCTGGAAGGAAATGCTGCTACCGGCGCATTTACGCTTTCAGTTTATTCACTGGGATTTGCTATGCCAATGCTCTTGCTCGCATACTCAGCCCACTTTTCCTCCTCTAAAATCCGGGTTATATCAAAATGGGATGTGGTTTTCAAAAAAGGAGCTGGAATAGTGCTTATCCTGGTCGGGCTCTGGATGATCCGCCAGAACCATTTCCAATGGTTTATTTAAAAAACGCCAGATTCGAAGAATTAAAAAAGTCAGGGTATGGACCGGAACATATCGGTCTATGTCCCTGAAGGCGCACAATTCTCCGGAATTAGATAATATACGGAAGGAACATCTTCGTTTTCTTTTTATATTCGAGGTATTCGTTACCAAACTCCTTTTCTATATCCATTTCTTCCTTTTTTGCAAGCCTGTAATAAAGGACAAGAAGCAGTGAATACAGAATTATAAGTGGCAGAGTAGCCCACTCCAGCATCATTCCCAGGGTTATCATGAAAAAGCCAGTATACTGGGGATGGCGAATATACCTGTAGATGCCAGTTGTAACAAGCTTTCCCTGCCCTTCTCCCTTACTCCAGTAATTCTTATGAATCTGATTCCAGCCTGAAACTACGAGTGCAGCTCCGGTAAGTGACACGAGAATTCCGATATACATTCCCCAGAACCCGATATACTGCACAAGGGTGTGGCCCCACAAAATACCTTCGGGAAGAGTAAAACCAAAGAGCCATCCTACAGCGAACATACTGAAAGGCACACCGAACATCTCAAGTGCAAATGCAACAATAAACGCCGTATATACACCTGCAGGCTTTATCTGGCTCTTTTTATAAAACGGCACAAATAAGAGAAATACCCCGTAGATAATTATCCACAGGCCGACTGCCCACCACATTCCAAAGTGGGACCAGATATCTTCTGCTACCATTTTTTCACCTCACTTTATTTCCAAAAGACCGCAATAACGTGAAATCTACTATCCTGTTTTAAATCATAGCTCTTCTTATATATCTTAATAGGAGGAGTTGTACTGAGAGCAGGATTTGTATTGAAAATACGGTAGATAGAATAAACCCACAAAAATAGTGATCTGCATCTAGAGAAGAGAGGTATCCCGGCTGCATCAATAATATCATTCCACCATCTCTACTTTTCTCTTTCTTATATCAACATTTGATATGTCATTCACTTTTTTGCAATAGAAAATCATAATGAATAGAAGATCATAATAATTGGAACACCAGCGCTGGCACAATATTATTCTGCTGATATGATGCTAAAAATTTATTTAATGCTTTTGATTTTTATCTGAACTGTAAAGCGAGAAATAATTCTTTAATCTGTACCCACCTGAAAGTTAATAAACCGAATCAAAAAGAATAATAAATCGAGCTAAAAAGAGTAGTAAGCCTAATTACTATTTCCTGAGAAGAGGAAATAGGAAGGATTTGTCAGGCCCCTGGTGGTCAATCTATTGAATAGAAAGATTGCACGCAACAGGCTATTTTCTTTATTCCCGGGTCTTCGAAATCCTTTAAAGTAATCATCGTACGTTTATTTTGTCATACTCATATACGCATACTTGAAGCTAGACAGACTGGCATAGGAACTTACTCCGAGATCGTAGCCATTTATACTGCCTGTAGCTGAAGCGTCTCTATATTTTGAACTATCACTACTCTTCCATACATAATCGTCATACTTTGAGCTGGATTTAGAGGAACTTTCTGAAATTTCGCCCTCACCTATCCAGTCAGCCTGGACGGTTAAAGTTCCTGTTTCACCTGTATAGTAGTCACAGACCTCAATCTCAACCTCAGAAAGGCTTGCAGAATTGAGTTTTTTATCTATCTTGAAAACATTATCATTTGTAAACATGTAGCCCGACTTTTCTGACCAACTACATGGCCCGTAAGTGTAGGTTGATATGTAGATATCAGTTCCATCTTTGGTTTCAGTTACAGATAAGTACGTATAGGTAGTTATGTCACCGTTTGTCTCATACCAATCTGCAGATGCAGATTCACCGTTGTACCTTTCTATTGTTTTGGATTCCAGTGCCTGTACACTCATAGCCGTTGAAAGCAAGACTACGAGGGCAAGCAATATTGTGTACGATTTCCTCATTTTATACCTCCATGAAATAATATCATTTTAATTATATATGCAGGCATATTTTCTTAAAATAAAAATCGCATATATTAAAGGGGGGTTGGCTTTCAATAGCCTAATATAAATTAGTATAAAAGTATAAAAAGACTATGTAAATATATTTGAAGCGTAGAATAAAAATCATTGTAAAAAATTACAAATAAAAAATTAAAATAATAAAATAGTCGGCAACCGAAAAAAGGTTGGAGAGTAACTGTGTAGAAATTCTCTTTAGATGGTACTACCGGCTTAAACTAAAATCGCACTCCTGGGTTTGCAATTCCGGTAGATACTTTAGATAAGTTTGAGAATTTCTACAAAGCTGAAAGTTTTCGAAACTTTCAAAAACAAACTTCATATTCTTATTTTTCCATACTCATATAGGCAGACTTGAAGTTGGACAGGCTTGCATAGGAACTTGCTCCGAGGTCCATGCCGTCTATACTGCTTGTGGCTGAAGCGTCTCTGTATTTCGAACTGCCACTGCTCTTCCAGATATAGTTTCCACTTTGTGATCTAGAGGTATAAGAATCTCTTGAAATATCACCCATACCGATCCAGTCAGCATTGACAGTCAAAGTTTCGGTTTCACCTGTGTCCCAGTTACAGACTTCAATCTCAACATCAGAAAGGCTTGCAGAATTGAGTTTTCTATCTATGCTGAAAACATCATCCTCTGTAAATATGTATCCCGACTTACCGGACCAGTAATCTGGTCCATAAGTATAAATCTCCAGGTAAATATCAGTCCCATCATCAGTTTCAGTTACAGAAAGGTATTTACCGGTAGTTATATCGCCGTTCGTCTCACACCAGTCTGCAGATGCAGAAGCACCGTTGGATCTATCTATTGTTTTCGATTCCATCGCCTGTACACTCATAACCATTGAAAGTAAGACTGCCAGACTAAGTAATATTGTGTACGATTTTCTCATTATATCCCTCCAGATAATAATGAATCTTATTTAGAGCTGATCCTGAAACTCAAAACTTCTTCTCTAGATCTCATTTTGTAAGTGAATGATCGAGTTTCTGGATTCTGGACCCCAATCGCTAATTTCATATTCGATTGAATTCCAAACATTACAACTTCTAACGCCCATATAATTTGTATGACCAAAGTCTCTAACAATTACCACGTTAATCAACTTTATAAAAATGGTAATTGAAATTGAGCAGTGTGCTAGAAATGTCGTACGTTGAAATTATAATATCAGCCAGAATTCAGAAATTAAATCAAGTTTTAGGATGTGCTCTTAATATACTCAGAGGGGATTGAAAATAAATTTAGATGTTAAATACCCCTCAGCTCTTTAGAGTCTAATTTAAATTAGTATGTTAGTATAAGAAGATTTGGAAAATATATTAAAACTGTAAAATAAAAGCCATTGTAAAAAATTCTAGATAGAGAATTAGAATAACAAAATAAGTGCTAGGAAAATAAGTAATTGATAGGAAAAGTAAGGCTAAAAAAGAAACCGAAGCTAGAAATTTAAAAGAGGAAAACTAGAGAAAGTGTTATTCTTCACTTTCCCTAGCGATTGCAACAAGCTCATTAACGCATGCAACCGCCATCGGGGTTCCGCCCCTTGTCCCGACACAGCTAATAGAGGGTACAGGAATTTTCAGGTTTCTGACCATTTCCCTGGACTCGGCTGCATTTACAAAACCTACCGGAAGCCCGATGATAAGGGCTGGCCTTACGCCCTTTTCGATAAGTTTGCAGACCATAATAAGGGCAGAGGGCGCATTTCCGATTGCAATAATACTTCCATCAAGCCGATCCCGGGCAGCCAGGAAACCTGCTGATGTGCGTGTAATTCCGTACCTGTTAGCAATTTCGGCATTCGGGTCTTCATCGAGCACACAGATAATATCGGATTTATGCCCGGTTTTTGTAATTCCGGATTTTACCATATTAATGTCCACGAAAATCGGGGCGCCCTTTTTAATAGCTTCCACGCCTGCAGGAATGGGATCGTGCATAAAACGCATAATATCTGCTACCGAAAGATCTCCGGTAGCAATAACACAGCGCTGGCGGAAGCGGTCTTCGGGTGTTTTATTCCCGATGATTTCCTGAATCATTGTCCGGCTTTTCATGTAAATGGCTTTGGCCTCTTCAGTCCGTGCGCCCGAATCTTTACAAATACTTACAAGTTCGGGATTAACATCAACCGTAAGCTCGGTAAACTCTTCAAGGTTCTCGAGGTTTCCGGCCTTCTCATTAGCACTCTGTTCAGTAGTCATACTTTTTGTGATACCCCCTGGGAGTAATTATGAAATCCTTCTTTTGAGAGCTCCAGATTCTGGAATCTCCATTTCCGATAAGGATCGTGGTGCTCATATCGACCCAATCTTCATATTCCATGACCTTTCCGAGAGTTGTTACGATCCTGTCCTCGCCTTCACCCCTCAAAGCATTTTTGACAAGTCCCACAGGCACGGAGTCGGCCTTGTACTGGCGGATAATTTCGATAGCTCTGGAAAAATTGGACTGTCTCTTGCGGCTCTTCGGATTGTAAAGGGCCATCACGAAATCGGCTTCTGCAGCAAAATTAAGCCGTTTTTCAATGACATCCCAGGGGGTCAGGAGGTCACTCAGGCTAATCACTGCAAAGTCCGTTACAACAGGTGCGCCGAGCATACTTGCGCCGGCTAAAATTGCCGTGACTCCCGGAAGAATCTCGATATCAACTTCAAGCCCTTCATGTTCAGCAACCTCGAGCACTATGCCTGCCATACCGTAGACATTGGTATCACCGCCGCTGACCATGACAACATTTGCAACTTTTGCAAGTTCCACAGCTTTTCTTGCCCTGTCCACCTCTTTACCCATATAGCTGCGGATTATTTCCTGGGTTCCGAGGAGGCTTGCTATCTGGTCCAGGTAAGTACTGTTCCCGAGCACATAATCGGCATTAAGAATTACATCCCTGGCTTTAACCGTCATCTGTTCTACAGACCCCGGCCCGATCCCTACGATGTAAAGTTTTCCTCCGGTTGCTTTATCTTGCGATTGCGATTGTGACTCTGCCATAAACTTTCTTCCTGCAAATCAATTGTTTTTCTTCAGAAAGGGCCAGAGCTGCAGGTTCTGCAACTCCTTTTAATCCAAAGCGGGAAGCCTGGGAGGATGAAGGGGGATTATAGCTGTTTAACATCTCATCCGGTAAAAAATCCACCGGAATGCCAAGCATCACTCCCGCTTCCAGAAGCCCCTGTTCATTTTCCTTAAGCTTCGCAGAAGCTAAAGCCGTAATTTCGTCCAGGCTAAGGCCGCACTCATCGAGAGCCTGTTTTACGGCTTCAATAACCTCTTCTTTCGTAATTCCCCTGCGAGTTCCGATTCCTATAATCATCCTTTATCGTCTCTAATTCTTAATGCGGTTCCTGACCAGGTTAATTCACTTAAGTGCAGACCAATTGCCACCTAAGTTAGCTGCTATCTCTGCTAGTGCCCTTTATTTCTGCGTTCTCCTGCCGTTTTCTTACCAGCACGGATACATCTTCATCCACAACAACAATTCTGGGCCCCTTAACCTCAAGAACTTCTATTTCCTGATCAAGGAGTGCACAGTTTACAGCTACAGTAGATTCTTTATTGAAGATTTCGCAGCCTAGCCTGTCGGCAATGCCCTCGACTGAGGGTTTACCGTGAACTTCGGTCGCTGTCGTAAGCACAGGTACGGCTCCGAGTTCAGAAACCTTTCGGGCAATTTCATTTGCGCCGTGATGCCCCCCCAGCAGGGGGATAGCAAAGTTGAGGTTAGAATCAACCACAACCACGGCAGGATCAGACCACTTATTATCGAGAAGCGGAGCAATGTCCCTTACCACAATGCCTGTGGCAAAGACCGCAATTATTGCCCCATAGCTTTTAAAAGCCTTTTCGAATATGCCCTTTTCATAAAGGAGCAGGTCGGCTTTCAGATGTTCAGCTATCCTTGCCGCGATCTCCCGATTTCTCTCAAAGGTGATTACAACGGCTCCTGGGCTACTCCGTATAGGTAAGACCTCCTGTAGTTTTTAGGGTCAACAACCCCACCGATAATTATCATTGCCGAGCGCGTAATTCCTGCATCCTGGACCTTGTCTGCGATATCCTCTACGGTTCCTGTAATGACCTCTTCATCCTCCCAGGATGCGTGAAACACCACTGCAACAGGCGTATCTTTGGGGCAGCGGACCTTTTCCATAATTTCTCTGATCTTCTGCGTGCCAAGGAAAATTGCCATAGTAGTATTGTAGGCAGAAAGCTCGGGGATAAGGTCTTTTTCCAGGGTTTTTCCGGCAGGACGGGTAATGATGAGCGTATCTGAAACGCCGTTAAGAGTCAACTGTGTGCCAAGAGCGGCAGCGCTTGCAAAAACCGAGGAAACCCCAGCAACTCTTTCGACTTCGATATCGTACTTTCTAAGTTCTTCCATCTGCTCTATAACGGAACCGTAAAGCGATGGATCTCCACTGTGGAGGCGAACAACGAATTTTCCGGCACCTATCGCATCAGCAATTATTTTAGTGGTCTCGTCGAGAGTTAGCCCATAGCTGTCCACTGTTTCTCCCTGCGTGTAATTAAGAACCTCGGGGTTTACCAGAGAGCCTGCATACATCACAAGGTCGGCTTTTTCAAGCATTTCACGCCCGAGCACGGTAATAAGTTTCGGGTTCCCTGGGCCTGCTCCCACAAAATATACTTTTCTTTCCATCTGACCATTCCCATTGCTTTCGTGTTTTATTCCAAAATTATGTACTGAATTCCGCGAATATTAAATACGTAGGGCACTTTTACTTCTTTCCGTAGATAATACTAAAATAGTTCCCTTTTTCCGGGATTTCTTCTTTCTTGCGGATTATAAGCTCGTTGTCCGAAAAGAGTCTTTCTGCAAAGATAAACTCTGTGTATCCTTCAGCTTCAAGCTGCTTAACTATGGTTTTGGGCTGCGTGGCCTTCAGGTGAATCTTATATCCCACCTCAGAACCATCGGTAACTTCAAAAGAACTCTCAACCGCTACATCGGTCCTGGCAGCAAAGGAAGTAATTGAACTTATGCCAGGCACGGTTGCAAGCTCAACGTCCGGATAGTGCTTGCGCATTACCTTTTTAAGATGGGAAAAAGTAGAGAAAAAGTTTGGGTCACCTATAAGCCCGAAAGCCACGGTGCCTTTTCTCGCTTCTTCTGCCACCCGGTCAGCATTTTCCTTCCAGAGAGCATTGAGAACTTCAATATCTCTGATCATGGGAAACTCAAGGATTTCGGCATCTGCATAAGGAGCCACAAGATCTTTTGCCAGGCGGCCTGGCACATATACCTTATCGCTGTTTTTCAAAATGTCCACTGCTTTAAGGGTCAGAAGTTCAGGGTCTCCGGGACCAAGTCCTACTCCTATTAACATACTATCGCTCCGTAAATTATAAAAATAAATGTAAAGCAGAATTAAATTATAAGAAAATTGTCAGTTTTGCTTTTTTCCGACAACGATGTATACCGGGTTTTCGGGTTTGAACATCGTTTCTCCGGCAATTGGTGCACTTCTCGAAACCGAAATATGAACTACTTCATCAAAAATTCCGAGTCTTTTCATTGCCTCAATTGTCCTGACAACCGTTTCGATACGGACGGCATTTACCACAATACTTCGAGCTTTTTTCTTAACAAGTGTCTCCAGTACCGAGCCAACATTTTTTGTTCCGCCGACAAAAGCACAGTCAATAAAATCAGTAAAATCTTCCGAACTCAGGAGGTCCGAGGCTTCGCCAGCTAAAATTCTGGCATTTTCTATATTGAAATTCTTGAAGTTCGTTTTAGTGGCTCTCAGAGCTTCGTTTCGGGCATCTATCGCATAGATAGTCAGGTTTCGGGCAATCTTTGCTGCTTCAATCGATACCGATCCTGTACCGCAGCCTATATCTGCAAACCGATCTCCGTCCCGCAGCCCCAGTTTGGAAAGGGATACAGCAATGATCTCAGGTTTTGTCGGACCGCCGCTAACACTTACTATTTCGGACATGTTCTACCTCGGGATAAAGTAAAGCAAATATATGAAATGTAAATTAAATATATGACGATATAATTTTTAATTTTATTAAATAGATCACATATTAAGTAGGGCCGGAAGATACGCTTTAGTTAGAGATGACTATATAAGGCACATACAAACATAGTTAAATTAGATATTTCAATAATTGAAGTTAGATTTTTCAGATCAGCTCGATTATAAATATAACTTGTTGTAGATATACCTTATTATCGGCAAGAAGGGCAGGATAGGAAAGTAAACTTTCATGAAACTGCGAAAAAAAGCAGGTAGGACTTCAGTAAGAAGAGTATATACTAATTCTTCACATCAATTCCAAACCGACTTTTTTAAAAAGGTATCCGGAAATTTTCAGAAGAAAAAAGAGGCGATCTCTTCTGTCAATCTTAGTATGTTAGAGATAATAAATATATAAATATAAAAATACATTTTGTATTTTAAAAGAAAGAGATTTTAACTATAAGAACATATCATAATCTTATCACAGGCATATAAAGAAGATGCCATTTTGATGAAAAGCCATAAGTGCTTCCCCAGGAAAGTGTTTTTTGAATAAGAAGCTAAAGTTCTTCGGTTAAATACAACTGATTTTCTGACCTGTATACCTGAAAATATCTTTTCACAAAAAACCCCCGCAGTGAAAGCCCGCTCTCTCGATGCAGGGCCCTGCCGCCTGAAAGAAAGGAGGAAAAGCGATGAAAATTTACGAATCATATGAAGATCTGCCCAAACTAAAGCTGCCTTATGGAAACGACGTGTACATAAGTGACAGCACTATTCGCGATGGCTCCCAGATGCCGGGAATAGTCCTGAGCAGAGAACACAAGCTTCAAATTTATGAGTACCTGCACGAGATAGGGATTGAAAAACTCGAGGCCTTCGTATTCAATAAAAGGGATAGAGATGCCGTAGATTTAATGTTCGATATAGGGTACGAATTTCCCGAAATTACAGGCTGGGCAAGAGCTTCAAGAGCCGATATAGACAAGATTCTCGAAGTCGACGGGATTAAAGAAACCGGAATTCTTATGTCTGTATCAGACACCCATATTTTTTCAAAAATGAGGCTCGCAGGCAGGGGAGAAGCCGAAGAAAAATACCTGGATGCCTTGCAGTATGCAGTGGATCACGGGCTCCGCACACGGGCACACTTGGAAGATATGACAAGGGCAGATAATTACGGTTTTGTTTTCCCGCTCGTTGAGAAAATTATGGAAATCGACCCTGATTGTATTATCCGGGTCTGCGATACTGTAGGATACGGAATGCCCTTCATGAATATTGACGAGCCTTACGGGATCCCGAAAATTGTCCAGCACCTCAAAAAGGAAATCGGGGTTAAAAATATAGAAACCCATATCCATGACGATTACGGATTCGGGTCAGCAAGCTCAATTGCAGGCTTCTGGCACGGGGCGAACTGGACAAGCGTAACTTTCCTAGGCATCGGAGAACGTGCAGGAAATAGTGAGATGGAAAAAATCCTGCTTTTCCTGGCAGATAGGGTAGAAGGCTTTGAAAGATATAACCTTGAGCCGGTTACTCGCTTTGCAAGGTTCATGGAAAAAGAACTCGGACTGCGGGTTCCGAGAAACAAGGCCGTGGTCGGGAAAAACATTTTTGCTCACGAATCCGGAATACACGCCGCAGGCGTCCTCAAAAATCCCTTCAACTACGAACCCTACTCCCCAGAACTGGTAGGCGGAAAGCGGCTCCTGCTTATAGGGGACTCTTCAGGCCTGGAAGTTATCCGTTATAAGGTTCAGGAGACCTTAAATGACCTTCTTGATGTTGAAACCATAGTGGAAAAAGATGACAGAAGACTTCTGAAGATTCAGACCGAAATCCAGAAGCTATACGATAAGGAAGAAAGGGTTTCCTGTATTTCGGACGAAGAGTTGCTTGCTTATGTGGAAAAATATTTCCTTTACCAGCCGATCTGCAACCCGGCACATGCAGGTCGAGGAAAATTGAAAAATAAAGGAAAAATAGCCGAGTCTGAGGAAGGAAAATTGAAGGAATAAAGGGATTTTTCCTTCAGTACCTTCTTATTTGAGAATTTCTGCCGTGTATTTTGCAATCTCGCCAGCCATCTGACTGAGTTTTGCATTGCCTCCGAGATCGTAAGTTACATACTTACCTTCGGAAATTACGCGCTCCGTAGCCTTAAAAATTGCTTCGGACTTCTCCTTTTCGCCAAGGTAGTCAAGCATCCATGCTCCTGCAAGTACGGTTGCAACAGGATTTACTTTGTCCTGGCCTGCATACTTCGGAGCTGAACCGTGAGCAGGCTCAAACATTGCGAAAGAATCGCCGATATTGGCAGAATAGATCAGCCCGATGCTGCCTACCAGAGCCGAGCATTCCTCACTGATTACATCCATAAAGAGGTTTGTAGAAAGGAGAACTTTTTTATTGAAAATCTGAGGGTTCTTGATCAGCTGCTGGGCAATATTGTCAATATGATAGGGCCAGATTTCGATATCCGGATAACCCTGCCCGACCTTTTCGACTTCTTCCAGGAAAGAGCCGCAGGTCAGTTTCAGGATATTGCTCTTATGGATGGGCACAACAGCGTCATAGCCTCTGCTCTTAGCTTCCTCGAAAGCATAGCTGGCAATTTTGCGGGATGCTGTGCGTGTAATTTTGCGGATTGCAATCGAAACATCGTCAGTCAGCTGGATTTCCTCTCCAATATAGAGACCTTCTGTACCCTCGCGCACACAAACCATTTCCACATCTCCGAGGGGTGCACTTGAGTTAGGGAAAGTCTTGATTGGCCTGACGTTTGCATAGAGATCATGTTTTCGCCTTATAGATACGGCCACACTTCTTGGAGAGCCTATTCCTCCAGGCGTGGTTGTCGGGCCTTTAAAGCAGGCATCGGAACTGTCAAGGATTTCCCAGGTTTCATTCGGAATAAGGGAATTGCCTCCGTGCTTTTCCCACCACTCAGCCCCTGCCTCACACATAACGAATTCAATGTCTGTGCCAGCGGCTTCTACAACTTGAAGCATTGCGTCTACAAGCTCGGGGCCTACCCCGTCACCTTTGATTACTGCTGCGGTTTTACTCATATTATCACCAGATCTTAGGGTTCGTATTTAAAGAACCGTAGCGACTGAAAAGCTAAAAAAGGGGAACTTTTCGAAAATTCGGTAAGAATAATTGGATCTTCCCGCGTACTCAACGTAAGACTATATATTTCAAGTTTTGGGTAATTAATAATATCCGAACAATCTCTAACGCGGAGTCAGGTCCGGAATATAGACACCTGTACAAATTTTTAAAAAATCGAATCTATATTTTCAGGAAGTACCTGTCCAGACTTGCCCGAAACTTCCGAGAAAGGAATGTGAACTTTAATCAAATCCAGAAACTTCAAAGAATGCAAACTTAGATCAAATTCAGAAACTGATACCTTCGAGGAATGAAAATGCCCGTAAAAGTTCCGATTACCGATAATCACATGCATATCGATCCCAGAGCCAGGGGGCTTGAAGCAGTAAAGGAATTCAAGAACTCTGGAGGAACTCACATAATTCTGGTTACCAAACCCAGCTGGTCGCTTGGAATAAAGGTCCAGAAACCTGAAGATTACCTCAAGGTTTTTGATGAAACTATAGAAATCGCGTCAAAGATCCGGGAGATGGGAGTTGGAGCTTTTCCTGTGCTTGGAGTCCATCCGGCAGAAATCTCAAAGCTTACCGAGTATATGGAGCTGCGGGAAGCTACAGAGATCATGCAGAAAGGCCTTGAGCTTGCTTCGGGATATGTCGAGAAGGGGCTTGCCGTAGGGATAAAGTCAGGGCGTCCTCACTACCCTGTGTCTTCAGAAGTCTGGGCAGCATCGAATGAGGTTATGGAGTATGCATTTTCCCTGGGAAAAGAACAGGATTGCGCGGTTCAGCTCCATACCGAAAGTGTGGAAGAGCCTGAACTCCAGGACATAGCTGGGAGGGCAAGAAAAACAGGAATAAAAATGCACAGGGTTGTCAAACACTACTCGCCGCCTCTGGTAAAAACCTGTGAGAAGCTCGGGCTCTTTCCAGGGGTGATCTCGGTAAAAGGAGCAATCGAACATGCACTTGAAGAAGGTACACGTTTCATGATGGAAACGGATTATATTGACGATCCGGACAGGCCGGGCGCTGTACTTGGCCCGAAAACGATTCCCAGGAGGACCATAAAGCTCATGGAAATATACGGTGAAGAGCCTTTCTGGACCATTCATAAGGAAAATCCTGAAAAGGTATATGATATCGAAATCGAGATTTAAGGCACTTCAAAGAAAGAAAATCAGATAAAAGGGTTACAGGGCCTACTTAAGAGGATTAACGATAAAAAGAACAGATTTGAAATAAAGAAGGAACTTAAAGCCGTAAAAGATAAAAAAGCACGTAAAAGCAGAGGGTGAAGGACATTAAAAAAAGCCTTCGAATCAAACCCTCTGTTGTTCCCGGAAGGAAAACTGCCGGAAACCATGTGTTGCTGCCGGAACAGAGCCTGCAGTTGAAATTAACTTTCTCTTTATTTACTTTGAAATTCGCTCTTTTCATTCTCTATTTTGAAATTATTTTCTTTTTATTTTCACGATATCTCCGAGGGTAGTATCTTTCTTCATGTGAGAAACTTCCTGCCCTGAACCTTCCACACGTTCCGTAAGTTTGACGTTAAGAGCGTGTTCGATTTTCTTCCGGACGGAATCTTCCGGCACGATTTCGTTGCGTTCTATCTTTTTTATCAGAGATGCTTTTTCTTTGATATTTTCAGCCAGGTCCTCCTGAGACCAGCCTTTGGCTTCTCTGGCATCCCGGATAATCTGATCATAGTTATCCAAGAGTTCGTCTTTCAAAATATCGAAAAAATCCTTTTTTGGCCTATTTTCGGTTCGTGTTACCGTCCGAACCACCGGAGAGACTTTTCTTGACACGGGAGTTCGCTTATCAACGGGTTTACCGTAAGGAGCACATTTCTGGCAGACCTGGAGCTCGCTGTTATCAATTGTAATGCATATAGGCTTTCCGCGGATCTCTGCACCACATATTTCGCACTGCATATTGATCACTTCGAAAACGCTATATACGGTATGAACTTAAATATTATTCGGAGCTCCATGACGGAAAGTACCAGAAGTAAGGATGAAAGCATGCGCAGTCACCTTGGTAAGTCCGGACCTTTGTATGACGGAATCGAGCCTGGAGAGCTGGGGGAAGTAACTGAAAGCGTCCAGGACCGAATGAGGCAACTTGAAAGCCGAAACAGTTTTCTGGAAGAGCAGTGCAGCCAGATTGAGTCCGAAAAACGTTATCTTGAGAACCAAAAGATAAAGTATGAACGGGAAATACGAAAGCTGCAGTCTGAACTCGATCGGATGAAGACCTCTCCACTCATCATTGGTACGGTCATTGACGTGATTAAGAATGACAGGATAATTGTCCGGAGCAGCAACGGACCTCAGTTCCTGGTTAATGTCTCGCAATATATCGATGAGAAGAAACTGCTGCCAGGGGCAAAGGTTGCCCTGAACCAGCATACGCTTGCCATTGCCGAGGTTATTCCTTCTACGGAAGAGCCTTTTGTCGCTGCAATGGAGGTCCTCGAAAGCGTAGAAGTGGACTATGACCAGATAGGCGGTCTCGATGAACAAATCCAGGAACTTCAGGAAGCAGTCGAGCTTCCTCTCATTGAGCCGGAACGCTTTGCCCGGATAGGTATCGAGCCTCCTAAGGGAGTTCTTCTTTATGGACTTCCGGGAACAGGCAAAACCCTGCTCGCGAAAGCTGTGGCTCATAGAACCAATGCAACCTTTATCAGGGTTGTAGGCTCTGAGCTCGTGCAGAAATACATAGGGGACGGTTCCAAGCTCGTAAGGGAAATCTTCGAGATGGCCCGGAAAAAAGCCCCGAGTATTATCTTCATTGATGAGCTGGACTCAATTGCCGCAAGGCGTTTGAATGAGACGACTGGCGCAGACCGTGAGGTTCAGAGGACGCTCATGCAGTTGCTGGCAGAGATGGATGGCTTTGACAAAAGGAAAAATATCAGGATTATTGCAGCAACAAACCGTCCTGATGTCCTTGACCCGGCAATTCTCAGGCCAGGGCGCTTTGACAGGCTTGTCCATGTCCCGATGCCCGGAGTAGAAGCCAGAGGAAAGATTCTCGAAATCCACTGTGAGAGAATGACCCTTGCAGGAGATATTGACTTTAAGAGGCTTGCAAAAGCTACCGAAGGAATGAGCGGAGCAGACCTGAAGGCAATAGCCACAGAAGCAGGTATGTTTGCGGTCAGGAAAGACAAAGAACTGGTTGAGATGGAAGATTTCCTCGAAGCCGTGGATAAGGTATCTATGGCTGCAGATACGCAGAAGATGATGCCTGCCAATATCCCTGAAAGCATGTTCGTGTAAGTTCCCAGATGAACCGAATAGAAAGCCCCCTCAGGGGCTCATTTTTTATCTTTGGCTTGAGAGAAATCAGGGTTTTTGCCGGAAAAATGAGGATTTCCCTGGACAGGGCTTTTGTTAGAAGGCATGTACGGGAAACCGACAAACTATTTTTGTAATCAAGGCATAAAGAGCACCTGTGAATTCAGATTTTCATATCAAATCCGAAATTCGAATTCTGGGTATAGATGATTCTGCGCTCCTCAACGAGAAGGTAATGATAGTCGGGGCTGTTTTTCGGGGTGGAGACTGGATTGACGGAGTCCTTCGTTCAGAGATTACAAAGGACGGGCTTGATGCTACTGATATCATCTGCAATATGATAAAGAAGAGCAAACACTACGGCCAGATAAGAGCGGTTATTCTCGACGGAATCACCTACGGAGGCTTTAATGTTGTGGATATACAGCTGCTTTACAGGGAAACCGGAATCCCCGTAATTGTGGTTATGCGGTCTTATCCGGATTTTGAGAAAATCAAATCTGCCCTTAAACATTTTCCGGACGGAGAAGAACGTTGGACGATAATAAAGCGAGCCGGAGAAATAGAAAAAATTACCGGTGAAAAGAATTCTATTTATATCCAGAGAGCAGGCATAGGCATGGAAACCGTGAAAAAGATTATCCGGCTTACCTCAATAAGAAGCAATATTCCTGAACCTCTGAGGGTTGCCCACATGATCGCTACAGGCGTTATATTAGGAGAATCCAGAGGAAAAGCGTAACTGCAGTTAATTCTCCAGAATATGAGAAATATGAAACTGAATATCACGTAAGGAGAGTGAAGACGCCTAAACTCAGAGAAAAGGGAAAGGTAAAAATACAGGGACGGCTTGAAAAAAATAAAATAATAAAAAAATAAACAATTTAGTTAAAAAAATTAAATAAGATTGGGAAGAAAGGAATAAAACATTGGGAATAAAATATCGGGAGTAAAACCACACCATAATAGCCGTGGGGAGAAAACCTGAGGCTAAGCAGGAAAGTAGAAGAATTTAATAAAATTATTAAACAAATACAGTATAAGTTTAAAGACTGGAAAAGGAAAACTATTAAATTGGAAACTGTATATGTGATGATTAAAATACACATGTTCCCTCTGAAAATAAATTTATTCTTTAATACCAGCCATTAAAATTACCCCATAAAATGGAGGAAAACAGTAGCATGAGATCCATTGTGGAAGAAGCCCTTGCTCGATCTGCCCTGGAAGGACGTGCCGGGCAGAGAGAGTACTCAAATTCAGATTACTCTAACGTAGACTCAGATGTTGATGCTGAACTCGAAGAGATCCTCAGAAGCCTCAAAACAACCATCAAAGTGGTAGGTTGCGGAGGCGGCGGTTCAAACAGCATCCAGCGCATGATGGGCGAAGGGATCCAGGGAGCGGACCTTGTAGCCGTGAATACTGATGCCCAGCACCTTCTTCATATACGCTCCGGCAAAAAGATTCTTATCGGGAAAAAGAAAACCCGTGGACTTGGAGCCGGCAGCCTCCCCCAGATCGGAGAAGATGCTGCAATCGAGAGTATCGACGAAATTAACAAAGTTGTCGAAGGCGCTGACATGGTCTTTATCACCGCAGGTCTTGGAGGAGGAACCGGTACAGGATCGGCCCCTATAGTAGCTGAGGCCGCCAGAGATGCGGGAGCCCTTACGATTGCAGTCGTCACCCTGCCCTTCAGCGTGGAGGGCCATGTCCGCAGAACCAATGCAGAGGCAGGTCTTGAACGCCTGAGAGATGTCGCAGACACGGTAATAGTGGTCCCTAACGATAAGTTGATTGAAGTCGTTCCGAGACTCCCACTTCAAGCTGCCTTCAAAGTCTCAGATGAAGTTCTTATGAGAGCCGTAAAGGGCATAACCGAACTGATTACAAAACCAGGGCTTGTAAACCTCGATTTTGCAGATATCAGAACTGTTATGCAGAACGGAGGCGTCGCAATGATAGGACTTGGCGAATCCGACGGGGAGAACAAAGCTGTCGAATCCGTACAGAAAGCCCTGCGCAGCCCGCTTCTTGACGTGGACATCTCAGGTGCGACCTCTGCCCTTGTTAATGTAGTTGGAGGCCCTGACATGACGATTTCGGAAGCTGAATGTGTGGTTCAGGAGGTTTACAGCCGGATAGACGCAAACGCCCGCCTGATCTGGGGTGCCCAGATTGACCCTGACCTTGAACAGACCGTGCGTACCATGATCGTGGTTACAGGAGTAACATCCGCCCAGATTTATGGCCACGGAAATGACAAGAATATTACCTTTAAATATGGAATTGATTTTGTAGAGTGATCAAACCAGAGACGAAAGGGACTAAATCTTCGGTTGGAGAAAAATACTGTTTTCCTCTCTTTAAAATAAAAATAAGGGATGGGAATAAAAACCAATCGAAAACTATTTTTATGGTAAGTACCGTATGATGCCGATACAATTCGGCATCAAAAAAGAAATATTTTTACTGACGCGATTAAAGATTTGGGATAAATTGGAATTCGGCATCGAAATCTTCTGACGTTTTAAAAGCCGTGTCAGTGATATCTTCATATAATAGGAATTAATAATATAAACCGCCCGTTCCTTCCTTAACATAAATCCGGAAATTCTGCATGTAAGAAAAGCGAGTTTCGGGAACGGAAAACACAGGAAGAACAGTAGGCAAAAAATTCAAGATAGATAAGAAAAATAAAGAAAACCTGGATGTGAATTGATGGTAGAATCCACGTTTGAACCGAAAATAACTGCAGAAAGCGTTGGTCAGGTAATCCGGGCACACCTGAGAGTCCTGAAACTTACTAAGAAACCGTCCAGGGAAGAGTTCTTGACCATTGCCAAAGTTGCAGGTATTGGTATTCTGGCTGTGGGAGCAATAGGATTTATAGTATATGTACTGTTGACAATGTTGCCCCAGTGGGTGGCTCAATGAGTGAGGATTCCCAGATATTTGTAATCAAAACCACGGCAAACCAGGAAAGATCAGTTGCAACAACCCTTGCCAGGGTTTCGAAAAAGGAGAAACTGGATATAAGGGCAATTCTGGCTCCTGACGAGCTAAAAGGATATGTCCTTGTAGAGGCTCCTAAATCCGGAATCGTAGAACTGGCAATCCAGACTATTCCCCATGCACGAGCTCTTGTGAAAGGGAGCTCTTCAATTGCTGAAATTGAGCATTTCCTTAAACCCAAACCAACAGTGACAGGAATCAAGGAAGGGGCTATAATTGAGGTCACTTCAGGACCCTTTAAAGGGGAGAAAGCCCGGGTTAAAAGGGTTGATGAAGGGCATGAGGAAATTACTGTGGAACTGTTCGATGCTGTGGTTCCGATTCCCATCACGATTCGTGGCGACACTGTCAGAATACTTAGAAAAGAAAACGAGTGAAGTCGCAGCGAGATGGTAAATACCTAAAAATTCCAGCTTATTAATAAATAAAATCACCAGTACTCAGAGTAGATCGAAACAGATCTGCAAAGTTCATAGTTATTGAAATCGGTGAGACTCAGATGACAAGTATTGTTGAAGCACTTGTCCCAGGAGGAAAAGCGAATCCCGGACCACCTTTAGGTCCGGCGCTTGGTCCGCTTGGGGTCAACATAAAAGAAGTGGTCGAAAAGATCAATGAAAAAACAAGGGACTATAATGGAATGCAGGTCCCTGTTAAAGTAATTGTTGACGATAAGAAGAATGTCGAGATCGAAGTGGGCACTCCACCTACCGCATCCCTGATCATGAAAGAGCTAGGGATTCAGAAGGGGTCGGGAAATGCAGGAAGCGAAGTTGTTGGAAACCTCAACATGTCGCAGGTAGCAAAGATCGCTCGCATGAAAAAGGAAGATGTACTTTCCTACGATCTCAAGTCAACAATGAAAGAGGTAATAGGTACCTGTGTCCCCATGGGTGTGACCGTAGAGGGAGTTAAGGCCAAAGACAGCCAGAAGGCACTCGATCAGGGCAAGTTCGATGATTTGCTTGCCGGCGAGGAATGGTAAGCCTTCCCACCCCTTTACTATTTAATCCGGGACTTTGTAACCACCAATAGTTTTAAATCGGATAGCAATAATAGCTCAAGAACCTTGCATATCGATGCAATAAATTAAAATAATAGCTATTAGTGGCTTACTGTTAAGAATAGCAGAACCCGGATTCATGGGGAAGCCCTAAGACCAACCGTAGTAAGCTGAAAAGGCTGCTTGGACAAACAAGTTCAAACACTACGGGGAGGAACAAGATGGCAGAAAAAATTATACTGGAAGCTGTCAAGAAAGTACTTGAAGAATCGCCAAAACGTAATTTCTCTGAGAGCGTGGACCTGGCGATTAACTTGAAGAATCTTGACATGAACCAACCGAAGAATAGAGTCGATGAAGAAGTAATTCTTCCTCACGGGCTCGGAAAAGAACTGAAGATCGGCGTTTTTGCAAAAGGTGATGTGGGCCTGAGAGCAAAGGCTGCCGGTGCTGCGTATGTTATTTCTGATGTTGAGCTCGATGAACTGGCGGCTGACAAAAACAAAGCCAGGACTCTTGCAAACGAATGTGACCTTTTTATCGCAGAAACCCAGTTCATGCCAACAATTGGTAAGAATCTCGGTATTGTTCTTGGACCCAGAGGTAAAATGCCTATTCCACTCTTACCTAACAAGGACATAGGCGAACTTATCCAGAGCAAGCAAAATGCGGTCAGGTTGAGGTCAAAAGACAAGCTTACTTTCCATGTGCCTGTCGGCCGAAGGAATATGAGTCCCGATGATCTTTCCGAAAACATTGAGACTATAGTTTCCAGGCTGGAGCGGGTCCTGGATAAGGGCAAACACAACCTGAGAACAGTCTATGTCACGACAACTATGGGAAAATCCGAAAGGGTGGTGTAAATGGCAGAGGAGAAGCATCACACGGAGCACGTCCCACAGTGGAAGAAGGATGAGATAGAGAATATAAAGGAACTCATCCAGTCCCACAAGGTCTTCGGGATGGTCGGGATCGAAGGTATTCTTGCAACCAAGATCCAGAAAATCCGCCGGAACCTGAAAGACGTTGCAGTGCTCAAAGTCTCAAGGAACACCCTTACAGAGCGGGCTTTAAACCAGCTCGGAGAAAGCATTCCCGAGATGAATAAATATCTTGACAAGCAGACTGCTCTGATATTTACCAACGAAAGTCCCTTCAAGCTTTACAAAGTGCTTGAACAGACAAAAACCCCTTCTCCGATCAAAGGAGGCGCAATAGCTCCTGCGGACATCACTGTTCAGAAGGGGCCTACCAGTTTCCCACCTGGCCCGATTCTCGGAGAACTCCAGAGCGCAGGAATTCCAGCTTCAATAGAGGCAGGAAAAGTTGCAGTGAAGGAAACTAAGGTTGTCTGTAAAGCAGGTGAGGCAGTCCCGCAGAAGCTCGCAACCATGCTCTCAAAGCTGGAGATATACCCTCTCATCGTAGGGCTGGACTTAAGAGCCGCCTATGACGATGGGACAATTTACGAGCCGGAACTCCTTGCAATTGACGAAAATCAGTACTTCTCTGACGTTATCAGAGCAGCCCAGAACGCTTTCAATCTCTCTGTCAACACTGCATACCCGACAAGCGCAACAATCGGTACCCTGCTGGCAAAAGCCTTTGCGGAGTCAAAGAACCTTGGTGTCAATGCTGTCGTGTTTGATTCAGGAGTCATGGACGTTTTGCTGGCAAAAGCCCATGTCCAGATGACATCCGTTGCATCCGAAGCCGCAGACAAAGATGCAAATGCCGTGGATGACGAACTGAGGGAAGTTCTCGGAGCAGCCGCAAGCGCAGCAGCAGCCGCTGCAACCAGGGAACCCGAGAAGAAAGAAGAAGTAAAAGAAGAAGAGGAAGAAGAGGAAGAAGAAGACCACGGCGAAGAAGATGGAATGGCCGGTCTCGGTGCCCTTTTCGGATAAATAAATTTACGATAATTAAAACTTAGGTGATCAACAATGGAATACATATATGCAGCTCTCTTATTGCACAACGCTGGTAAAACAATTACCGAAGACGCAATTACTGCCGTTCTCCAGGCAGCAGGTATCGAAGTTAACGAAGCCAGGGTAAAGGCCCTTGTCGCAGCCCTTGAAGGCGTGGACATAGAAGAAGCAATTGCAAAGGCAGCATTCGCAGCTCCCGCAGCCGCAGCAGCCCCTGCAGTCGCAGCCCCTGCAGCAGAAGAAGCTCCTGCTGAAGAAGAGGAAGAAGAAGACACTTCTGAAGAAGACGGAATGGCCGGCCTCGGTGCCCTCTTCGGATAAACTCAAGTAAAACTTTAATACCTACAGCTCGCCGTAAGGCGGGCATTCTTTTTTATGTTTTAGCCTATGTTTAGTTTAAGTTGCAGATATTCAGAATAACCTTTTTTCTGTAAAACTCCTCTAGAATTATTTTTAGGATTTATTTTCCAAAATAATTAGAGTTAAAATTTTAGAGTTACCTTTATCGCTCAGCTTTTGAGTGAAAGAACCTTTCAAAAAACTTGGCAAGTGCAATAAATTTATTTATAATGTAAACGTTCTTTACTAATATAGATAAATGACTCTTAAGTTCCATAAGACAAACGATCTATATGTCCCGATTTAACCCTATACTGGCTTCGAGAGCCCTCTGGCAGATTCGAGTGAGAAAGCGTCCTTTTGTCCTTTCCCACGGTGTAAATGCCCGCTGCAATATGCGCTGCAAGTTCTGTGAATACTGGAAGAAAACCGGGGAAGAGCCGACTAAAGAAGAGATTTTCAAGCTGCTGGACGATGCGAAAGAATTCGGCATCGGGGTATACAATGCCTGGACCGTAGAACCTCTCCTCAGAAAAGATTTGCCCCAAATAATGGCACATGCTAAAGGAATCGGGATGATCACTTCCATGGTCACAAATGGAAAGCTGCTTTACGAAAGGTCGGAAGAACTTGTGGATGTGGACTACCTCTCGGTTTCCGTGGACGGGATAGAGAGTTATAAAGAGATTCGGAAGATGGATTTCGAAACCCTTCTGAAGGGCTTAAAAAAAGCTATCGAGGTCAGAAAAATCCAGAAACAGAAGAATCCAATTCTTATGAACTGTGTACTCACAGGAAAAAACCTGGATGATGTTGAGACCCTTATCTTGCTTGCAAGAAAACTGAGAGTAAAGGTTTCCTTCGAGCCTGTCCATGAGTTTCCCGGAATCAGTGATGAGATCTGGAACGAAATAGGAATCCGTGACATGGAAAAATTCCGCAATACAGTTGACCGCATAATCGAGCATAAGAAGCAGGGCTACCCGATAATCAATTCGAAAACCTACCTCAAAATGGTCAGAGACGGGGATATGGACTACAGGTGCAGAGCCAGTGGGATTATTATGAATGTGACGCATGATGGCACTCTGGAGACCTGTCGCGTGCAGAACGAACCCCTCGGAAACGTGATATGGGATGGCTTTGAGAGCGTCTGGGAAAACTCGGAAGAGCACAGGAAGGAAATTGTCAAAAACTGCAGTGGCTGCCTCTTTTTTGGATATACGGAAAACAGCTTGATGCAGAGTTTTAACCCTGAAGTTCTGATGCATTACGAGTGGATGTAAATGCCGACTTAGCAGTTTTTCATATGATTTTGATTACTACCTGATCCCCGCTTTTCAGCCCGAACTGACGCGCAGCATTTCCTTTATTTACCGCGATTTCCAGAAAGCCGTGACTGCCTATCAGGGCAAGGGACTCTCCCTGCCCTACGGAACCGTAGGTCTGAACAAAGGAGACCTTTCTGCCATTTACTTCCACCTGTGAGCCGAAGGTAGAGAATTTAAGAACTATATCTTCCGGGATATTGGTAATTACATTTCCGAAACTGTCTGCAAAAATAATTTCTCCGAGGAGAAAGGGCCCGTCAACTTCAAAATTTTCGAAGTCAAGGCTAACGAAATCCGAAACTTTCGATCCGACAGCCTCGAGAGGTGTGCCTTTTGAAAGGTGGGCTCCCACAGGTGCAAAAATATCCCTGCCGTGGAAAGTTGCAGAGATTCCTGATTTAAGCATAAGTTCGGGGTTTGTGATCTCGTATACTTCTATTTCCCCAAGGTGGCGCGCTGCAGGGATAAGGAGCCCGTTGTCAGGGCCGACAAAAAATTGTTCCTTTCCTGTGCGGCCTGCTTTAATAGCAAGAGCTCGGCGGGAAGTCCCGACGCCGGGATCGACAACGACAATATGTACGGTTCCCTGCGGGAAATATCGAACCAGGGAATAGAGGGCAAAAGCCCCTTCCCGGATTCCGGCCTGCCGGATGGAATGGGTTATATCGATAATCTGCGCCTCCGGGCTAATTCCCAGAATCACGGCTTTCATAGCTGCAGGATAAAGGTCTCCGAAATCGGTAGTCAGGGAAATTAAGGGCATAAATATCACTCGGTTTTTTTCTATATTATAATATGAAGGTCTGGGAAATTATATTAAGATGTGAGAAGGTACAGGCTAACATTAAAAATATGGGAAAAAATTGAAGAAGCATTGAGAAAATGAAACATACAAAAATATTATTTATACTGATTCTCATAAGCCTGGCTCTTCTTGCATCGGGATGCGAAGAAAAACTGAGTGCAGAAGAGATTGCAACAAAAATGCAGGAAAAAGAAGCCAGCCTTGAAGATTACTCTGGAACAATACGTACGACAACATACCTTAACGGGGAAAAAGATCTGGAAGAGGAAATCCAGATAATGTATAAAAAGCCGAACCTCGTGAGGACGTCTGGTGTGGAGGAAGGAAAAGAAGTCGAATCTGTGTCGGACGGGGAGTTCGTATGGAGCTACGATACTGGAATAAATACGGTCACGAAAATTAAATTGCCCGAAGAACCGCTCTTAACAGAAAATGATTTTGTCAGTATCATAGACAATTTACTGAATAGAAGCGAGGTTTCCATGCTCGGAGTTGAAGAGGTGGATGGAAGAAGCGCATATGTTCTTGAAGCCAGACCAAAAGCCGAAGAGAAAGGGTTATCAGAGTTAGCTTCCCGAACAAAAGTCTGGGTTGACAGAGAGACATGGATGGTACTCAAGTCCAGTGTGTATGACAATAAGGGAAACCTGGAAATAGACGTGGAAATACGCGACCTGAAAGTAAACACCGGAATTCCGGATTCGGAATTCAAATTTGAGATTCCTGATGGGGCAGAGGTAAAAACTGTAGATCTGGACGAAGAACTCAAAATTCCCGAAAGCCTGAGCCTTGAAGAAGCCAGACAGCAAGCGAGCTTTGAAATCCTTGTCCCGGAATATATCCCGGATGGCTACATGCTTAACTCGACAAGAATATATGAAGACAACGATACAACTTCTGAAGGCCATACCTCCGAAACTGTAATTCTTACCTACCAGAAAGGAACTCAAAATATAGAGATAATGGAAAACGTTTACGAAAACGAGCCCGATGAGAATATACCCATGCTGGAAGGCGAAGAAATCAACATCAACGGAAAGGAAGGGACATACTTTAATGAATTCGGAAGCGTTAAGATGTTGCAGTGGAAGCTTGGAGAAGTCGAAATAGATCTGATAGGTTCTCTTGGAAAAGCCGAGATGCTGAAAATTGCTGAATCCATACAGGAACCCTTTACCGAATTCTATATCCTGGGACAAGAAGGTAGAGCTGAGAACTATCCGACCAACTACGTACTAGGGGAGAAGGGGACCGTAATAGTTGGAATTATAAACCGTGAACAGAAACCCGTAAATTATACAATGGAAGTTAGGCTCGAAGATACGCCTCTGCCTTTACCGGCTGACTGGAAAAATATATGCATTGAAAACAACGAGACTCTGGAAAAAGCTGTTACCATAACTCCTCCTTTTGAGGGAACAGGTATGAGTCTCCAGTTTTTGCTTTATAATGGCGACAAAAATGACACATCCGAGGGGAATGTCAGTGTGCCTTATAGAGACCTTCATTTAGGGATAGATGTATCGCAGAATCTCTCGGAGAATAATTCAATCCGTTAACTGCGATACAAGCAACCTGGCTGAGGTTCAGCACCGGCCCTGTACTCTCAAAAAAACGGAAATGATTAAAATCGCAAAATCCGTAGAAAAAGAAGGGAAATAAGTTTCCTGCTTCAGCGAGACCTGAGAGCACAGGGTCCGGTTGCACATTTTCCGCAGGCAAGCTGATTGAGTTCGGGAAAAGCTTTTGCATTTTCCTTAAGCAGCTTGAAACATTTTTCCTTATCAAACCCTGTTGCAGTAAGAGCTCCAGCCGGACACCTGTCCACACAGATAAGGCACTTCTCTACTTTTTTATAACGGCAGAATTCTTCAGCAGGACGGGGAGTAGGAGGGATTTTGGCCGAGATTACAAGACTTCCGAAGCGGCCTGCACACCCTGCCTTCGTGATCAGCATCTGATGGATTCCGAAAGTGCCAAGCCCGGCTGCATAAGCTGCACTTCTGTGGGACCAGGAAACGTCAAAACCCTTATTTTTGTAATCAAAAATAACTTCAGGCACAACTGCAGAGATTCCTTCTTTTGCAAGCTCGGCTTTGAGTGTCTCATTTATTTTCGTGATCAATCGATCGGTTTCACCTTTAGCCTGAATCCACTCTTTTACCGGGCCAAGGGATTTCCAGTTCCTTTTCACGAGGTTTTCTTCAAAAGGCAGGAAGAAGGAAACAACAGTTTTTGCTTCGGGAAGAACCTCCCCAGGATGCAGGTTACAGGGCCCTATGATTTCTTTCATCTCATCAAAAATAGGATCATCGACTGAAGCATAACCTATGAGAGGCTCACGGTATCGGGTCTCAGTACCCGGATTTGCGGCGGCGGCTTTGATGATATTCTCGATTTTGCTTTTAAGTTCCATACTTGCTTCTCCAGGAATCTATTAATATGGAATACTATGGATTGCATTAAACACGTCTAAAGTCGCAGAATCTAACGTCGCACTATTTTTAAAGATGGTTTATGAGCTAAAGAAATTGACAATAATCGACGATGAACAATAATCGACGATGAACAGTAATAGACGAGCTTAATGAATTGAGATTCCAGCCCAGATTAAGTTATTTTTCTGACTAGAAGTTTATTTTAGTTCAATATTTAATAAAAATTCCTTTACGTCCAGGCCAGATGCATAACCCATAAGTTTTCCATTTGATCCTATGACCCTGTGGCAGGGGATAATTATCGCAATTGGATTCCGGTTATTTGCAAGCCCCACAGCCCTATAAGCCATGGGATTTCCGATGGATATAGCTATCTCTTTATAGGATCGGGTTTCCCCATAAGGGATTTCACATAACGCATACCAGACAGATTTCTGGAATTCCGTGCATTCGGGAGCCAGCTTTACATCAAAAGATTTGAGTTTCCCTGCAAAATAAGCTTCAAGCTGCCTGGAAATTTCCTTGAAAAATTCTTTATTTTCTACCCAGCCATCCAGGATTTTGATTTTCTCTTTGCCTTTCAGGAAAATAAGATGTTTCAGCCCCTCTTTATCTCCTGCCAGAAGTATGGGACCGATTGGGGATTCGATTATATCGTAATACATTTTCTTCGTCTCCTGTAGCGCAGTTGCAGGTAGTTATATCGTTTACTGGTAGAAATGTTTATTCAATGGCCTGGTAAAGGGAACTGCCGGGCAGGGTAGAATTAATAACTGGGCAGTAACCGGGGAGAAGTACTCTCCGGGAAAAAGAAAAGAAACTGAAGATTAAGGGCAATTAAATGCCCTCAAGCGTTTTATCGGAAGTATTCAAATTCATTTGTTATTATATTCATTTACCCAGAAAGATCCCGAATAAATGTTCAGGCTTTCCACGGCAGAATCAGATTCAGGTGTATTCGCCTTTTTTTCCAGTTCGTTCAGTTCCTGAATTCTCAACTCAACAACGTCCATTGCATCTTCAAAAAGCTGCCTGTTGATTTCGATCCCGAAATATTTTTTGAGTTTTTCTTCAGGCGGCATTGTCGAGCCTGCCGAGAGATAGGCGATGTAGTTTTTGTTAAAAGTTTCGGGATCTTCCCTGTACTGTTTGAAAAGGGAGAGAGTTATTGCCTTTGAGACCGCGTAGTTGAAAGTATAGTAGTTGTTTGTAAGGTAAATATGGTTTATGTAAGCCCATTCAGCGGAGTCTTCAGCGGAATCTTCAATGTAATATTCGACTGATTCACTCCTGTATTCTTTAGAGAGATTTGTCCAGATTGCATTCAGGTCGGCTCCGCTGGCAGTTCCGTTTTCAGCGCATAATTGATGCGCTTGATACTCGAATTCCGTAATCATAGGCTGGCGAGTAAAATAGTTCTGGTATTCCCCTATATGCTGGGAGAGAGCATTAACTGCGGTATCTTTATCGGAGTTTTGGATCATATGATCAACAAATAGTTCTTCATTGAAAGTGGAAGGGATCTCCAATTCGTATAGTGGACCTGAGCAGTAGAGGTAATCGACGGAGTTACCCATAAGGTAGAAATTAATCCCATGCCCCAGTTCATGAGTGAGAGTTTTCTGGTCACTGATAATGCCATTGTAGTTGAGGAAAACAAGGGCTGGAGACTTTAAAGAACATAATCCGTAAGTATAACCTCCGGGCTGTTTTCCGTGTTCAGGATCAGGATATACGTCTATGAAATTCCCAGTTGCCATCATCAAGAAGATTTCATTGAAACATGGGTCCATTCTGGAATAGGACTTCTGGATTTCCTGTAAAGCATCCACGTATTCATAATTCTTGCCAGGCTGATCCGTCAATTGAAGAAAAAGATCGTATGGCCTGAGCGTATCAATCCCGAGTTTGTTTCTCCTGAACTCGTTATAGTCCTCAAACACCCCTTTTCTCTCTTTGAAGACAGTATTCATATCATCAATCTGAGTACGGTTAAGATAGAGCCCATACAGTGTGTAATCATAGAAATCCGTATGATTCAGCTGTGTGCCAGTAAGATCATCGAGCTGGGCTTTTCTGGAATAGAGAGATGCCATGGAATCGGATTCGTTTTTCAGATGGTAAAACCTCTTCTCATAACATTTCTTTCTGTTTTCCCGGTTTTGATCTGTTGAAAGTAGAGTAAAATAGGACTGGGAATTGACCGAATATTCCTCTCCATTTTCAAGCGTTATATTTCCTGCCATTGTGACGTTATTCGTAATTTCAGAAAGCGCTTCAGTCTCCAGTTTCATGCGCTGATTATCGAGATCTGCAAGATATATAGCCTGAGACTCATTCATTGCCCTGTGATCTGCAAACCTCATATACTTAGCTTCAAGATAAGGCCTGTATTCCTCAAGTTTGGGCTCCTCAGAAAAGAGCCTGTCCCACTCATCCTTATCAAGTGAGGTTAACTTCACAACTGTAAATGAGTTAGCTTTCCCATATTCGGTAAGCAGGTCCTGAGAGTCCGTAAGAAGAGAGGCAAAGAACGGATCACTCACGTTTTTACTGAGCTGAGTATATGCATACGCATACAGAACCTCAAGCGATTTTGAGAATTCCTTTTCAGCGTTCAGGTAATCCAGTAAAACAGGTCCGGATAGATATTCAAATTCCGGACGGAAAGTTTCGTTTATTTCCTGTGGTTTCTTTTTTAAGGCCTCAAACTCTTTTAAAGCATCTTCCCTGCTGCTGAAGAGATATGAGTCATCCCATTCCGTCGTAACCTCATCGGGATTAAGCTTTTCAAATGTGTATTCTTCATTTATGATTTCAGAAGGGCCACCTAGTTCTGCAGCAGCCCCGCATTCTGAAAAAACTGAAAAGAACAGAAATACCCCGAGAGTAATGAGTCCTTTAACTATTCCGAGAGCGATGAGCCCTTTAACTGATTTTAGTCTCATAAAACCGCTACCCCTGACAGGCTATCAAAAATATCATCCAGCTTATGTAAGAAGACTTCCAGGTGCCTCAATAAACTGATAAGAATAACTTTGGGTATTTTTAAAGTAATGATGTAAAAAGCTATCGATTTTAAACTGCCGGAGAATGTTCCAAAAATGTGCGAATTTCAAAGGTTTTACTTTAAGTTGAAAAATGAGAGCTTCCTGCCTGATTTGAGAAGAAAACGATTTCTTTTGCTATTGGAAATTTTTCAAATTTTAAATGGATATAATCTGAGTATTTACTGGTATATTGGATTTAATCATCTTTTTTCTGCTACTTTTTCAATAATATCGATATTGATCTCTCAAGAGGGGAAAAGTGTAACAAAGATCAGATTCTTACTTGCGGCTGCGGGCATGTCCTTACGAAAACACTCTCCGGCAAAGCTGGGCAGAAATTGCAACTTCATTTCTGACTCACATTCGCAAATTCAAAAGCAACAGTTACTGAAGCAAGAAGTTTGTTGCGGTTTTGGCTCGCAACTGAGAATCTGTCCATAATATGGGCGCACTGCCAAAAATTGGTACACTGCTTAATTTAATCAATTTAATCATCGTTTTTTATAAAGTTGATTAAAGTGTTAATTGTTAGACACTTTGGTCATACAAATTATATGGATGTTTATAAGTTGTAATGTTTGGAATTCAATCGTGTGTGGAATACGCGATTGGAATCGAAAATCCAGAACATAGTAAAAAGTTAGTTAGGACTTATGAAGGATTTACGCATGCGAACTGAAAAAAAGGTAACATAAACCGTTAAACGTCCAAAATTTAAATTCCGTGATGTTCAATGTGTTTGATTTTGTCATCGAGTGATAAGTCCTATGGGACATAGTACTATCGTATAAGGTAATGTATGCTGAATTTTGGAAAAATTCCCTACCAGAATATAAAGTTAAGATTACCCATTATACGGTTGTATAGATGTTTGAGTGTCAAGACCGCCTCCGAATATATTCAATGCCATGTACTAAAAAAGACTAATATGTTCTGTATTTTAAATGAAATCGATGAGCAAAAAAATCAGTGCAAAGCTAGTACAAGACCAGATCTCAGGATCATATGAAGGAGTGAAATAAAGTGAGTAAATTAATCACTATAGGAATAATGTTTTTGATACTGTCCGCATTCGTTTCACCGGCGCTTGCAGCAGATACGACACGCGCAGAGCCTAATTATAAAATATATACTCTAGAACAGAACGAAGATACAACAAAACTACTTGAATTCCTGGAAGAAAAACAAAACGTAATGGTATACACTGCAGAATCCGAAGAGGATTTGACAAAAATTACATCAACGCTGTCTGAAGACGTGGGAATCGATGAAAAAAAGCTAATAGGATCAATTGAACAGCCAGCAGACAAGGCACCCGTCGACTTCCTCAAAACCCTGGAGACAGGAAATATCGATCAGCATATTTCAATAATAATTATAATAACACCCCATAGTATTACAATAATTATAATATGGTAGTTCTAATCGATCCAATAACACTTGAGTAAAATTATTCTTAATCAAAGTTGAGCTGGCGAACCCCTGCGAGCAACAGGGTAGAAGATAACAGAAATCAAAAACAGAAAAAAGTAAAAAAATAAAAAGTAAAAAAAGTAAAAACAGAAAAAAGTAGGCCAACCGGCCTTACTTTTCTTTGCAAGTATTGTACTTATTTTGCGAGGTTGTAGTTCTGGTTGACGATTTTGAGGGCGCAGAAGTTGCCGCACATGGTACAGGCATCTGAGTCTTCAGGGGCTCTGCTGTTCCTGACTTCTCTTGCATGTTCAGGGTCGATTGCAAGGGAGTACATCTTTTCCCAGTCGAGTTCCCTTCTGGCTCTGCCCATGTCAAGGTCCCACTGCTTTGCTCTTTCGGGGTACTTTATCATGTCGCCGACGTGAGCTGCAATTCTTGAGGTCTTGACACCGGTGATCACGTCTTCGAGGTTTGGAAGGGCGAGGTGTTCTGCCGGGGTTACGTAGCAGAGGAAGTCACAGCCGTAAGATGCAGATACGGATGCTCCGATTGCAGTTACAATGTGGTCGTAACCTGGGGCAACGTCGGTAACGAGAGGGCCGAGCATGTAGAAGGGCTTGTGGCCACTCATTTCCTTCATGAGCTTTACATTAGTTGCGATCTGGTCAAGTGGGACATGGCCAGGACCTTCGACAATAACCTGTAATCCCTGTTTGTGGGCTTTATCGGCCAGTTCGGCGTTGATAATTAATTCCTGTATCTGGGCACGGTCGGTTGCGTCGTGTACTGCACCTGCACGCATCCCGTTGCCTGTGGAAAGGACAACTTCGTGTTCCTTGAGGATTTCAACGAGGTAGTCGAAGTTTGCAAAAAGCGGGTTTTCTTTTTCATTGTGCAGCATCCAGGAGCTCATAAAAGCGCCACCTCGGGAACAAAGTCCGCCGTACCTGCCGTGGGCTTTAAGCCTGTCAAGGGTGATGTTGTTGATCCCTGTGTGGATTGCCATGAAATTGGTCCCGAGCTTTGCCTGATCTTCGGTCGCCTTGAAGAGTTCATCCTCGGTCATGTGCACGATTGAGCCGTACTTTCTTGCAGCCTCAATGAAAGCCTGATAGAGAGGTACTGAGCCGACTGAAAGGGAAATGCTGTCAATAACTTTTTTCCTGATTGCGAGGAAGTCTCCGCCAGTTCCGAGCTCCATAAGGGTGTCTGCACCTGCGGCTTCAGCAGCCTGGGCTTTTTTAACTTCCATATCTGCATCAACGATATCCGAGGATACACCGATGGATGCATTAACTTTGGTCCTGAGCCCTTCTCCTATACCGCAGAGCTTTACCTGCCTGTATGGGGAAGTTGGAATAACGATTCTTCCGGCTGCAATACCACGGCGGACGAACTCAGGGTCAAGCCCTTCATCCTTTGCAACAATCTTCATTTCTTCAGTAATAATCCCTTTTTGTGCATCTTCCACGATTGTCATATTATTAACCTCAAGCTTTCTATTATCTGTAAGATTTATCTGTAAGATTAAGCTGTAATTAAGGTAAGGGTGAGTCAGATCATAAAAGGCGTGTAATTATATATAACACTTTTTAAAAAATGAACTTTAACCTTAATCAAGTTTACTTTACTTCGACGCCTGCAGTTACTGAAAAATATAAGACGCAAGATTAAAATAAATATTTTATAAATAATACTAAATTTTCTTTGAGTTTAAAACAAGTAAACTTGTTTTAGTGCTTTTCGGAGAAGCTTGAATAAAATAGCAAAACTAAAAATCGATTCGAGGAAATAGGGTACTGAAAAAAATAAGGTAATAGAAAGAAATCTGAATAAGTAGATACTGTAGAAAAATGAATAATAAAGAAAAAACCGCCTTCAAGAAACTTACTTATTTTCTCTGTTTATTTTTTTCCATGATTAACTGGACGGTTTGCCTGTGGAGGGTTAAAATGAAATCGCTCAGGATTCCGAAGATAAACATCTGAAGGCCGAATATGATTAACAGGGTTGTAAGAATGGAAAGCGGGATACGGGTGATTCCCTGGAGCCACTGGACTACTACAAAGGTTCCTGTAAAGAGGCCTGCCAGAATAAAGATAGAGCCTATAATCCCAAAGTAAAACATAGGATTATGCACTTTTGCAAGCCTGTAAATGGTAGACCCGATTCTAAATCCGTCTTTTACCGGGTTTAGCTTGGTTGCGCCTTTCTCACCTCTTGGAAGGTATGTGATAGGGACTTCCTCGACCCTCTGCTTTTTAAGAATGCATTCCACCGAAATCTCGGTCTCGATTTCGAAACCTGTTTTGTTAAGTTCAAGTTCCCTCATACTTTCGAGTGTAAACGCGCGGTAGCCTGAGAGTATATCTTTTAATTTCACTCCATATGCGATGTCAAAAAACATGTTTATCAGATGGTTGCCTACAAGGTTGAGCTTCGTAAAAGCGCCAGCAGAGTAGTTCTCCAGCCGGTTGCCTATAACATGGTCGGCCCGGCCTTCCAGAACGGGCTTGAGAAGAGAACGGGCCTCCCGTGCAAGATATGTTCCGTCACCATCAACCATTACTACGTAAGAGCTCTCGATAAGCCCGAAAGCCTGGATCATTGCCTGCCCTTTACCTTTTCCGGTCTGCATGACAACTCTTGCGCCTTCAGCCTCTGCAATTTGCCCGGTGCCGTCCTTGCTATTCCCATCGATTACCAGAATGTTGGAAAAGCCTTCCTGCCTGAAGTCCTTGATAAGCTGCCCTATCGTTGCAGCTTCATTCAGCGTGGGAATAAGAATGCAAACATCTGCGCTGTTCACGTTTCACACATATCCTTTGTCGGAACCTCTACGCGCGCCGCAGAATCCGTTTTATTGTAAAATTATATCAGTCACCTTATTTCCAAGAAAAGGGTATTAATGTAATAGATTGAGGGTTCTTATAAAAGCCCCATGTTGTCGAGCTGCTGGCGGACGACTTCGACGCCCCTCTCACAATCTTCAGGAGACTTGCCGCCTGTAACTACCAGTTTTCCGGAACTGAAGATAAGCACAACTACTTTAGGTTCATCGATTCTGTACACAAGGCCAGGAAACTGCTCAGGCTCATACTCGATGTTTTCGAGCCCAAGCCCTATCGCAATTGCATTGAGGTTCAAAATGGTATGCAGGTCTGCGGAGGCAACAATGTTCTGGACAGTAATCTGCGGGTTCTCCACGGTCTTAATCCCGATACTGTTCAGCTTTTTCGCCATGTTACCTATAACGGTGTGTACATCGGCAACGTTTTTTGCCCCTGTACAGACAACCTTGCCGGAAGTAAAGACCAGGAATGCAGCTTTAGGATCTGAAACCCTGTAAACGAGCCCGGGGAACTTCTGCTTGTTGTACTCGGCTCCTTCGAACTCGGATTCGATAACAGTTAAGTCGAATTCTTCAGCGAGTTTGGTGGAAGCAACCACATTTTCGATCTTGATGCTAGATTCGCTCATTAGTCAACCCTCAGTATATAAAGCAAAGGTAATATTCTCTAACCAGTATATAAAGCTATAGTTAAATACCCCGCATACTATATAAATGCATATATATAGAATATAAATGCGATAGAAAAACTTAAATTCAGGGCGCCCGTGATCCCAAATAAATTAAGATAGAAGAGAGGAATTAAATCCCCGGTCAGGCACCAGAGTTTTCAAATTTCTTAAGACCTTCAAGAATCGAATCGTATTTGGTACAGACTCTCCGGAGAAGATCGCCCTCAACACTGCGGTGTGTAGGTATCAGGATCTGAGCTCCTTTTTCGATTTGAGCCCCACTTTTTGAAATCCCATAGTCAGGAGCAATAAGAACCCCATCTGCGGAAATTCCGAGAGAAAGGTCGTTTATGATTCTTGAAACCATTTCAGTTGCTGGCTTTACCTTTTTTTCGATAAGTACAGCAGAAGAAACGTATCTTTCCCTGGTCTCTCTAATTTTCTTAATACTAATTTCCACAGTTTTGGAGTCCACTTCGTCGGGAAGTTCTTCAGCAAGTAAAGCAAGCGCTTCTATAAGGTCCTCAAAAGTTGTTGAATGCATTTCAAGGATTTCTCCATCACAATACTGCCGTACAGTATCGGAGTAGCCGGCCGAGATCACTACCACATCTGCCTCAAGCAGGCGGGAGATTTCCTCCTTGGAAGGCGAGTAGACATTGGCTACAAAGTATTCCCTGATCCCGCACATGGTCATGAGAGATTCATACATGGGAGTCACGGCAATAGTCTTTTTTCCAATCCAGAGATTGATCTCACTCTGCCCGCCCTGGGATCTCAAAAGTTCAAGGATTTTCTCTTTTATGGCTTTCGGGTCATTTATCTTAAGCCCGAAATAATCTGCAAAAAGAGGGGTCGTGGAAAGCTGCCTGCTTCTCCCGCAGGGCACAGACTCTACAAAGCCTCGCTCTATAAGATCCTTTATATGGTCATAAGCTCCGCTTCCTCTCATATCGATAAGGTCTGACTGAAGCAGGGGCTGGTGATAAGCAATCATAGAAAGGGTGCGGAGTTTGGGGGCTGAAAGCTCTTTTGGGGCGACTTCCCGCATAAGTTCGGAGTATTCGGGCTTGACCTGCATGACGTATCGTTCCCCAAGATCAAGAATCTCGATCCCTGATCCACGGGAAGAATAAGCCTCTGTCAACTCCTGTACTGCCGAAAGGACGGCTTTTTTGGGTTTTCCTGTGATTTTCGCAAGCTTTTCGAGGCTTACTGCCCTGCCAGCAGCAAAAAGCGCGGCTTCGATAATCTCAAGCTCACTCATAAATCTCACTTCCAGAAAAAGAATAAAAGTATTCTTCAATCAGGCTAATTGTTATAAGGTGGGTTTAATCAATGACTTTTAAGGGTTTTTGTTAATCGCAAGATCTCAAGGTCAAATAATATCCAAGGGACAAGCAAGACCTCAAGGTGCAAATAATATTCAGGGCACAATTATTTCAGGCCCTTCATCCGGATTTTCCTGCGGAGGCATCTTTCCGATAGAATCCGGTACTGGCGAGCCTTTAATTTGAGGTTTTGAAAGTTCGGCTTTCGATTTTAACTCTATCTCATGGAAAAGAGCTGGGTTAGCCTCTGTGGAAAAACCGGATTTCTCTCCCGGATAGATATATAATTCCTCGAAAAGTTCATTCTGGAAAAGCCAGATCTTCCTGTTTGAAGCAAGGAAAAGAAGAGAAAGATAATCCATAATCCTGTCTTCACTTGTTTCCAGGAAGCTGGAAAAGACTACTACAGGTTGCTTCGTAAATATTTCAGCAAGCCTTTCCCATATAAGGGTCAATCGCGAGCTGATGGTTTCTTCGTGTGCAATCCCAAGCACGTCCCCGGTAGTAAGCTGGGGGCGAAGAGCAGGTTCTTCTGAAACCTTGCTGGCTTTCTTTTCGTTTTTTCTGGAGAGACTTTTTTCGGCTTTTTTGAGTTCAAGAATAAGTTCGTTGAGTGTGACCGGCCTTGTGGAAACCCGGCGGACAGGAAGCTTCGGAACGGGAAATTCCTCAGGCTCAGGGAAATCGGGATCGTCAGGAAAATCCGATTCAAACGCATCTATCTCTTCTTCCTCTACCTCAAGGATTCCCGAGGATTTCATGCGCAGGAGAATAGCAGAATAAAGAAGAGTCCTTGAGGAAATTCTCAGGTCCATCTGTTTGAGCTCTTCTATTCTTCCCAGGAAACTATCAGTAAGCTGTACGATATCTATATCCCAGGGATCGACCTTTCCGCCCCGTGCAAGCTCTACCAGTATACCCAGAGGTTCGTAGGTCTCAAATTCTGAGATATCAAGCAGGTTCCAATCAATTCCAAGGCATGAAAGAGTGGCTGGCAGCCCATAAGTTTCGGGGTCCGCAAAAAGCGAATCGCTTTCATCGAATTCACGAACCGTGAGGGCTTGAAGTCGCGGAACTTCAAGCGCTGCCCCTGTGTTATCCATAAGTTCAGCCATTAAGCTTCACTCCGGTAATGCTCGTGAAATTATTTTCCTGCATCGTAACCCCTATTGTCCTGGCTGCGGCCTGAATCATGGGTTTTCTTAAGGAAACAACGATAAACTGGACTTTTGATCCTGAGGTTTTAACGCGCCTTGAAACCCTTTCCACATTCCAGCCGTCCAGAAACATGTCAATTTCATCAAAAGCATAGAAGGGAGCGGGACGGTATTGCTGGATCGCGAAAATGAAAGCAAGTGCGGTAAGGCTTTTTTCCCCTCCGGACATCGCTTCGATTCTCTGAAGAGTTTTTTCCTTTGGCTGCGCCCGAAGGGTCATCCCTCCTGCAAAAGGGTCATCAGGATCTTCAAGTAAGAGCTCGCCCATGCCGTCAGAAAGCTCGTGGAAAATCTCCCTGAAATTGGCATTGATGCTTGTATAGGCTTCCATAAAAGCATCTCGCTTTAATTGCTCATACTGGTCGATGCGCTCAAGGAGCTGCTCTCTTTCGGTAAAGAGAGTATCCCGTTTTCCCTGCAAATCCGAAAGCCTGAGTTCTACCTCGTTGTACTCTTCAATTGCTCGCATATTCACGGGCTCAAGCCGCCTGAGGGCTTCATCGATTGCCTGAATCCTCACGTAAACAGTTTCGTAATTCGGAACCTCGTCAGTCTCCTCTATGCCTCTTCTGAGGATTTCTTCGACAAACTGCTTTTCCTGGTCAAAAAGCGCATTTCTCGTAGCTGTGAGCGTAAGCACCTGTTGCCTTGCCTTTTCAAGGGTGGTTGAGGCGATACTTACCCTGCGTTTGACAGCACCGTGCTCGGCCTGGACGGTTTCTCGCTCTTTCTGGAGCCCTTTAAGCTCATCCGAAAGTTCGAGCTCCCTGGTTTTCTTCTCCTCGAGTTTTTCCTCAAACTCTCTTATTTTTACCTTCAGAGAGTTAACTTTCTCCAGTCTTGAAGCTTTCTTTTCATCAAGCTCCCGGATAAGTTCCTTCGCCTCGGCAATTTTCTGTTCGGCATACTCTTTTTCAAGCTGCAGGGCGTTCAGGGTGGCTTCAGTATCCCGGATTCGGCCGTCAAGCCGGCTGAGTTCCTCATCAACGAATTCGATCTTTTTATTGATTTCAGGTAGGGGAGAATCAGCAAGCTTTTCTTCGAGTCCGGAAATCTGCACCTCAAGTTCGGATACAGCCTTTTCCTTATCGATCTTTTCCGCAATCACTCTGTCCATTTCAGTCCTGAGTTCGGTTCTGGATACCTCGATTGCTTTGAGGTCGGCCTGTTTAGCTTCAAGAAGCTCGGCAAGTTTTGCTTCCCGGCCTGCGATTTCCTCAAGCTGGCGCTCCTTTCTTGAGATCGTAGCCTCACAGTCCCGAATTTTCCGGCTTAACTCGAAAAGGTGGCTTTCAATGCTATCCTGTTTGCTTATGGCTGCATTCCGGCTTGTATCCAGGGACCTGATCTCCTCTGCAAGTTCAAGCAGTTTATCTTTTTCTGCAGCCGCAAAGGAAATTCCCGATTTAGAGGAGATCGACCCTCCTACCATTGCTCCGCTCTTTTCCAGGAGTTCGCCTTCAAGAGTGACCATTCTTGCCTTTCCCATGAGACGGCGGGCACTTGCAAGGTTTTCCATAACCAGGGTATCCTGGAAAACATACCAGAAGGCAGGCTCAAAATGGGAATCAAACTCAATAAGGTCAATCGCGTACCCTATTACTCCATTTTCATAACTCAGGCTTTCAAGCCGCCTGGATTCTTTCATTTTGTTTAGGGGAAGGAAAGTAGCTCGCCCTCCCTTTCTGCGCTTCAGGTATTCGATTGCTTCGGCAGCATCGGCGTCCGTATCCACAACAATCGCCTGCATCCGATTTCCTGCAGCAATCTCCAGAGCTGTTGAGTATTGCCTATCCACTTTTCCAAGCTGGGCAATGGTCCCATGAATTCCGAAGAGATCTTCCTGCCTTGCAGCCCCTATTACCATCTCCACAGCCCTGGAATAGCCTCCTCCCTGTTCCGAAGCCCGCACTCTTGCTTCCGTGATTGCATATTCCTGCTGGAGACCGTGAAGCCTGCCCTCAAGTTTCCGAATATCCTCCTTTATCCTGAAATGACTGCTTTCGATGTCATCGCGGTCTCGAATAAGGGACTCCAGGCTTTCGGAAAGCTTTTCAAGCTCATACCTGACAGAAAGAGTGTCACTGTCCGAAGTAGCAACCGCGGCTTCGGCATCCCTGATCTGGTTTTCTATATCCCGGAGTTCCGAAGACTTTCTCCGGAGGGTATCGAGGAACCGATCTTCGGTTCGGATGAGCTCGTTTTTCTCGTTTTTCGCATCCTCAAGCTTCTTCCTGGCAGCCATGAGCTCATCCCGTGTAGCAGCAAATTTTGCATCCACATCCGCAATCCTGCTCTGGAGCAGCATACGTTCGGTTTTGCGCTCGGAAAGCTCTGAAGAGATACTGTCCTTTCTCAGGTTTTCGGCTTCGATTTTTTCTTCGAGCTCCCTGACCTTTCCCTTGGTGGAATCAATCTCTACAAAAGCTTTCCTGCGCCTTGAGTCAGCTTCCTCAAGTTCGGACTCCGAAATCTCAATACTGTCTACACAGCGAGAAATCTCTCCCCTGGTCTCTTCGATTTCTTTCTTAACCTGAAGCTGTTCATCTTCTCCTTTTTTCCGAATTTCAACGGAAAGCTTTTCCAGGGCTTCCTCAAGGGCCTGAAGTTCCTGCGTTCTCTCGTTCAGCAGGAGCTGGACTTTTTCAAGATGCTCTTCCTTTCCTGCAAGTTCCTTGTCCACGTTCTGCAGCTCAGCCCTTGCGTCCTTAAGCTTCGAAAGCAGGACATATCCTTCGAATTTGATTTTTTCAGCCTTAAGTGCCTGGTATTTTAAGGCCTGATCGCGTTCCCCTGCCAGTTTTCCCAGCTGGGTGCGTACTTCTTCAAGGATTATATCTACACGCTCGATTTGCTGTCTTACAACTTCAAGTTCCCCAAGCGCCTTTTGCTTGCGTTCATCAAATTCTGCAACCCCTGCGATTTCATCGATAATTTTTCTTCTTTCCACAGAGGTCATTGAGATGATCTGCGTAACATCTCCCTGCATAACAACATTATAACCTTCAGGCGTTACGCCTGCTTTCGCAAGCTGGGAATGGATTTCTCCAAGACTTACGGCTTTTCCGTTGAAATAAAAATAGCTGTAGTACCCGCTTTTTGTTCGCCGAACCTTTCTTGAGATTTCAACCTCGTCAAGTTCCAGGGGTAACTTGCGGTCAGAATTGTCAAAACGAATCGTAACCTGGGCAAAATCAGGCTTTTTTGCCGCATCGCCGTTGTAAATCAGATCAGTAAGTTTTTCAGCCCGAAGAGTCCTTGAACTGGTAAGCCCGAGTGCAAAGAGAATTCCATCTATTATGTTAGACTTTCCACTCCCATTAGGGCCGGAAATCGTGGTAAAGTCATTATAAAAGGAAAGCTTTACTTTTTTCCCGAAGGACTTAAAATTAACAAATTCAATCTCTTTTATATACACAGAATGCCTCTGTAATTCTACGTTTTTGAGAAGTTTTTGTTCTTTTAAGCCTCATTACGCCCGAGAATTTTTCCGGCTGCATGTTATAATCTCAGCATCTTCTTTTTCCCGCACGTCCACGGACTCTTCTATGAAATGCTTTTTCGTTGTCTTCTCGGCGATTATATACTCACACTTATAGTCGTCTGCAGGTTGGGTTTTCACAGGGTCCGTTCTAACAGCAGAAGGTCGTCTTTGAGGGAACGACGGTCCTGAAGACTGCTGCCTGGGCTCCGTTAGGATCGATGACTGCTGCCTGGCAGGCTCTCTGATCGACGGCTGCTGTCTCACAGCGCCTTTAAGTCGTCTTCTATCCCCGCTTTCTGCAATAATATATTCACACTTAGTTTCGGCTTCTTCTCTGTCAAGTTCTGCTGGCTCGACTTCCCTGAGCTTTAGCTGAACTTTTGCACCTGTACCTGGCAGGGGAGCAGGCGCTTCCTTGAACTCACCCAGTCTGTATGCCGGGTTTTCTTTTCGGGATTCAGGTTTTTGTTTGGGCTTTCTGGAAAGAGGCGGAAGGTCCAGAGGGTCTTCGGGAAGGGCAAGAGCAATAGAAGGCGGAACAACAGAAGGTTGAGCAACCGGAGCGGTCTTTTTAGCATCCTCCAGCTGTTTAGTGAGAGTTCCTATCTGTGTTTCCAGTTTTTTTACAAGCATTTTCTGGTCAAGCAATTCACGGACAAGCCCATCCTGAATGCCTGCAAGTTCCCTCAGTTTCCGGTCAGTCGCCCCCGAGTCATTTTCCCCGGATGCTTTCAATTCCGTCCTCAATTCATTGAGGATGGAAGCCTTGAGTAGGGCAGGGTTAGGGATTCCCATAAGCTCTGTCCTGATTTCGGAAAGGACAAGATCCTTGATGTAGTCCTGATCGGAAACGTTTTCCATTTCGGCCCGCAGTTCATTGAGAACCGAAACCTTAATCGATTTCTTGAGAGTCTCGAGCTCCTCATAGGTTATTGACAGTCGCCTTTTAAGCGGTGTATTATGCACGTCCCTCTGTCCAGTTCTCATTAAAAATACCTCTTACAATTCGGGTTCCGATTTCCTGATTGCCTGGAGTTTTCTGGGCGCAAGGCAGTCAGCGCAATTATAATTAAATTGATTAGATCATGGAAATTTAAATAATATGTACAAAGTACATGTAATCTTACTTTATATATATATGGTAATCGATAGTTTTTTCCGGCCTTATAGAACTCTCTGATAAATAAGAATAAAAATCGGTTTATTAATCTTGCGGAAATATTCTGCAGAATCGGCTCGAAGCAGAGGAGAAAGGATATAAAAGGAAATTTTAAGGAGGTTCTAAAAATTAAAAGAAGTATTTCCGGGGGGTAAAATAGAGGACAAATCGGATAAACAATTTGGGTAAAAAATTTATAAATAGATTATAAATATTTCGGATAAATAGTTTATAAATATCCTGGATAAATAGTCTATAAACATTTAGGATAAATAATTTTTGATATCTCCTTTACAAAAACAGTAAATATGAGAGACTGAGGAAGATCTCGTTTCCCGAATAAATCAAGTGGCAATAATGTTCAAGTACAGGGGAAGCTTCACAGGGTAAGATTCAGAAAAGAACTTGACAATATTGCAAAATAGTGGAATGAAACCCAAGCTTAACTCTAAAATAGAAGGAGTTAAAGGTTGGATTTCAGTAAGGGGATGGAAAATTTTTAAGGGGAAGTGTTAGTTAATGGATGAAAAGGAATCCTTGAAATCGATCAGTACACTCTCCCTTGATTGGACTTTGGGGGATGTACAGTCCATTTCCACGGCAGCTTCGTTAACAACGGAACCATGAGTTCCGGTGCTTTCAAGGAAAAATTGAACCTCTTCAAGTTCAGGCTCGCGGAAATGATCCATTTCAATAATATCCATAATAACACTCAACACGTTTTTGTGTAAGTGATTGGTGATTCGGGTCATCGGGAATAAACACGATGTACCAAATATTAATAATTTGCGGTAAAAGCAGAATACTTTAGAAAGAAAGAAACGAGCTTATTAATATATAAACGTTATGCTCAACATAGAGAAACTTCCCTTTCATAAAATGATCCTGGAAAGCTATAAAGAAAGATAGCTGCTTTTTGACGCAAGAAAAGACAGAAAAATCTGTAAAATTGTGGAAAAAAGAAAAAAGAAATTAAAGGAAAGAAGGCCCGAAAACACGTATCAGGATCCCCATTCCAAGAGCCAGGAATGTGGTAAAAAAAACTATCAGAGCCGTATCTTTTGTTCCAAGTTCGTGCTTCAGTACTGCAATCGTTGCTACACAGGGGATATAAATTGTTGTAATTACAGCAAACTGGTACATCTGAATAGGTGTCATTACAGCTGCAAAGTTGGCTGTGCCTGCAAGAACGGCAAGGATCTGAAGAGCCATTTCCTTTCGAAGAATCCCGAAAACCAGAGCTGTTGCAGCAAATGATGGAAGGCCCAGCAGGCCGACAGATATGGGCTCCACAAAATCCTGGAAGATCGAAAGGAGTCCCAGGGCATCGACAACCCCGAGAAAAGCACTTCCAACGAGAAGAAGCGGAAAAGCAATGTAGAAGAACTCCCGACTCTTCATCCAGGTTTTTTTGAGGGTAGACTTCAGTGCCGGTCTTCTGAGGGGGGTCATTTCCATAATAAAACCGCTTCTCTGGCCTGGCAGGCTCTTTCCCAGAACCCAGCCCATACCGACAATGATAATGATCTCCATAACATAGATTGAGACCGCAGGCCAGAAGCCTACGAAAGTTCCTACAAGCCCCAGGATGATAACCGTTCTGGCAGAGCAAGGAATTAAAGATATAAGAAGGGAAGCTATCCTCTTTTCCCGCCGCGTGCCAAGGGAATGCACTGCCATAATTGCAGGGACATTGCAGCCAAAGCCAAGAACCAGCGGGATTACAGCTCTTCCGTGAAGTCCGAGCTTATGCGTGAGATTGTCAAGAAGGAAAGCTGCCCTGGTAAGATAGCCCGAGTCCTCAAATATGGAAAGAATAGCGTAAAAGACTGCAATATAGGGAATTGCAATTGCGAATCCGGCTTCCACACCCCGAAGAGAATACACGATCAGGTTTCCCAGGATAGGCGGCATATCTGAGGTTGCGGCCTCAGCAGGCAGAATCACATAAGGCTCAAAAATTTCATTCACAATCCAGGTCTCAAGGAAACCTCCTACGCGGAAAACAAGAAGAAAAGTGAGGAGCAGGGCAGATACGAGCACTGCAATTCCGAAGTTTGGGGAAGTAAGAATGGCATCTATCTTTTCCCTCAAGCTTTTTTTAGGCTCGAACCTTGAAACCACGCTGTCCACAATATATCCGGCTTCCCCATAGAGATCTCTTGCAACCGTATCAGGTACCGAAATCCCGTGTTCCATCTCCAGATTCTGCCTTAGCCGCCTGGCAGAAGAGAGCAGGGCATTAGCTTCAGGCGGCATACAACAGAGCTCTACAAACTCGGCATCGTTCAGCAGAACTGCAATTTTTACACTTGGGGGGATTTTGGGAAAAGCATAATCCAGGCTGGAAAGAGCCTGCCGGATCCACTGGCTGTATCTTACCCTGTGATGCTCCTGAGTCTTATCCTGTTCTGCAAGGGCTACAAGCATTACCTCATCAAGCCCTATCCCCCAGGTAGCAACCGTTGGCACTACAGGCAGGCCAAGAAGTTCAGAGAGTCCGTCCGCATCAACGAGAACCCCAAGGTCTGCGGCCAGATCCACCTGGTTTAACGCAACAACCATAGGGATATCGAGTTCCAGAAGCTGCAGGGTAAGGTACAGATTTCTTTCAAGCCTGCTCGCATCAAGGACATTGACGATGATATCCGGCCGGTCCTCGATCAGAAATCTCTTGGTTACCTTCTCATCTTCGTTTGCGACCCCAAGGGAATAAATGCCTGGCAGGTCAATGACTTCAATAGTTTTTTCCCGGGCCTTTACAATTCCCCTTTTAAGGGCAACTGTCGTGCCAGGATAATTCGAGACCTCGACACCTACCCCGGTTAGCCTGCTGAAGAAGACGCTTTTTCCAACGCTTGGGTTGCCTATAAAAGCGATTGTCAGATCGTAAGGGGTTTTGCTCTTATTTCCGCTTCCGGAAGTGCAACATGAGCTGGAAATTCCTATCACGTCTCCAGTTATACGGTTCCATGCCAGTTATATGCCTTCTCTGCCCGTTTACACACTTTTGCTTTTCGGAGCTATGAAAATCTTCTTTGCAATATCCCTTCCGAGAGCGATTTCCGACCCTACTGCTATAACCGAGATACAGCCCTGTTTCTGCTTGCGCCTTACTTCAATATCTTCTCCCGTAAGAATACCAAGTGAGATGAGGCGTTCCTTTGTCTCTCTTGGAAGGGTTACCCGTGCAACTTTGCCTGAACTTCCCTCTTCCATTTCATCAAGCGGGACGAATTTCTCCTCTCGCCCAATATTATTTTTGTCAATATTGATAGGGTTCCCGTCAGGGCAATACTCGGGACTTCCCAGAAATTCGTAGATCCTTTCAAGTACGGCATCCGATACTGCATGCTCAAGTTCGCAGGCTTCTTTATGGGCTTCCTTCCTATCGAAATCAAGGACATCAACCAGGAAAGTTTCAAGCACCTGGTGTTTCCTTTTGATCCTGATAGCCTGATCAGTTCCTTTTTCTGTCAATTCGACTCCCTGATAAGGTGTATACTCTACAAGTCCTGAAGAATATAACTTTTTTATCATTTCCGTCACGCTCGGCGGAGATACATTGAGTTCTTCAGAGATCTGTTTGGTCTTTGCAGGGCCCTGGTTCTTTCTAATGAGGTAGAGAATAGTTTCAAGATATTCTTCAAATCGATCGATATGCATTAATATCATCCCGCCAACACATGCCTGACTTCAGACCAGATAATTAGGATAACCTAAAAAACGTAACTGCCTGAATAAATAATTTTTGATTTTGACTATTTACATTTATTCTAAATACTATAAATCGAAATCATGTAGATTCTAATTTAAATTTTTGAAGTCGGAAAAAATAGGAAAGAGAGATTTCGGAAGCAATTCAGGAATTAATTGATTTCAGGACAGCAATTTCATTACAGTCCGGAAACTTGGGGCATCTCAGACAACCGGACCAGATTTTTCTGGGAAGGGTGTTTTTGTCTACAATCTTAAAGCCCATGGTTTCGAAGAACTCAGGCACGTAAGTAAGTGCGAAGACTTCCTTCATTCCAAGGTTTTCCGCATCCTCAAGGCAGGCCGAGACAAGCTTTGTGCCTATTCCTTTTCTTGCACATCCGGGGTCCACGGCAAGGGCAAGTATCTCTGCAAGGTCTTCCCATACTACGTGCAGGGCACAGCAGCCCACAACCTCTCCATCAATCTCGCAGACATAGTAATCCCGGATGCTCTCGTACATCTCACTCAGTGAACGGGCTAGCATTAGCTCTTCCTTCGAGTAAGTATTGATAATCTGCTTCATTACAGCAACGTCGTTTACCCTGGCTTTCCTGATCAATTCGTGTTTCCTCTGAGGTGGCATTTATTCTAATAGAATGGACTGTACTGGCTTATAATTTATAAAACCGTACTGTGTACCGCTATGGAAATACTCATTTTCCAGATAAGAAATTTTCCATAGTCTACAGGGATGTATCTGAAACTCAGGAAGATCCGATTCTCCTTCTGAGTCGATAAAGCATACAGAAAGCAATAAAGTTCGAAAATAGACTTCTTTCCGGATAAAGCTGACAAAAGCAGGTTAAAGGAAATTAGCGGGCGCGAAGGGATTTGAACCCCCGATTTACAGCTTAGGAGGCTGCCGCCATATCCTGGCTAGGCCACGCGCCCATAAATGCTTCCCTAAAAATACAATCTTGCAGCTGCTTACTGAATTTGCATTCCCGGTGAAGTATCCATAATACCGGTATAAGATATATATCAAATTATCGCTCCAGAGGGGAGAAATGTGAGCCTGCAAAACAAAAATCGATTGTTCAGGAAAGTTTTAAATCCAATGTAAACCATTGACCCTAGTGAGGTTAACAATATCTTAGATTTTCAATTGGCTATCTATCTTTCAGAGTTTACCTCGCCCGGGTCCTCTTCCATAGCTGCCCGGACATTTTCAATTGGCTGTCTATCTTTCAGAGCTTAGGGATTTACCTTTATAGAGTTATCGAATATCAGGCTGATAGGGTTACTGCAGGTTTCAGCCTCTATCAGTAATTTCGATCCTTTATTAATCAATTCACAATCTCAGTCAGTTGATCTAAGCCCCAGCAGTTAGATTCGCCCTCTATTACCCGGTTTAAGTCTCCATTAGTTAGATTCCATCTATATCAACCAGCTTAAATTCCCTCTAACCAGTTTAAGTTTCTATCTCTATTAATTTAAGTTTCTATATCTAGTATAACCTTTATCTTGCACCGGACGATCTTGCCTGCCAATTTTGGGGCATAAGAAGCTCTAACAGGTCTGAAAAAGGCGAGAAAATTGAGAAAATCGCGTAAAATTGAGAAGAGGAAAAAATGTGCATACAAAAAACAACGACTCCTATTCCACCCATACTCCAGAACTTAGAATGATGGTTTTCGCATCCCTTTTTGCGGCCCTGACTGCCGCAGGAGCTTATATACAGATTCCTATACCTTTCTCCCCTGTCCCTGTTACACTGCAGGTTTTTTTTGTCCTGCTTGCCGGAAGCATGTTGAAAAGCAAATGGGGAGGCCTGAGCATGATAGTGTATACCCTGCTTGGCATAGCAGGGCTTCCTGTCTTTGCAGGAGGTAGTTCCGGCATGGGAGTGCTCCTTGGGCCCACAGGTGGATATATATTTGGCTTCATCCTGGCGGCTTATACTATAGGAAAGCTTTCCGAGAAAGTTGAAAATGCTGATAAATCCGGCCTTTTTATTAATGCTCTTAATATGAGTGTAGGAATCCTCATTATCTATGCTTGCGGGTTTATCCAGTTGATGTTTATAGCTGAAGTCGGGCCTGGAACGGCCCTCGCTCTTGGTGTCATTCCTTTTCTGCCGGGAGAAATCGTAAAAACGGTAGTTGCCGCATATATTGCTTCAACCCATGAGCTCTAAAACCACCTTATTTCTAATTTTTTCTGGAAAAAAGAAATTGAGATTAAGGAAGAAGCTCGAATTTTCCAGAAAATTTAAAATGAAGAAATAAAACTTTGATTAAGCATGATCAGGCTTGAAAAAGTAAGTTACAGTTATCCTGATGGTACCCCCGCGCTTCAGAATATAAACCTGGCTATAAAAAAGGGGGAATTTATAGGGGTAACAGGGAAAAACGGCAGCGGAAAATCCACACTTGCCCTTCAGCTCAGCGGGCTCCTTAAACCCCAGACCGGCAGGATAATGATAAGGGGAATGGATACCCGTGACCCTTCAAAGCTTCCGGGAATCCGGAAGCTCGTAGGTGTCGTGTTCCAGAATCCTGAAACTCAGTTTGTAGGCAGGACTGTCGAAGAGGATCTAGCTTTCGGCCCCGAGAATCTCTGCCTCCCTCCTGTGGAAATCAGGAAGTGCGTAGATATGGCGCTTGCCGAAACCGAGCTTGAGAAGTACAGGCACCGTTCTCCAAAAACCCTGAGTGGAGGACAGGGACAGTGTGTAGCCTTGGCAGGAATTCTTGCAATGAGGCCTGAATGCCTTATTTTTGATGAGGTTACTTCCATGCTTGACCCGGAATCCGGAATAACTGTCCTCGAAACCATAAAAAAGCTGCATAAAAAGGGAAAAACCATTGTATATATTACTCATAATCTCGAAGAACTTCATGACGCGGATCGAATCCTTGTCATGGAAAACGGGAAAATCAGGCTTGAAGGAGACCCTGAGAGCGTTTTTTCTGATGCTTCCCTCCAGAGCCTTGGGCTTGCCCTGCCTTCTTTGATTGAGCTGGCCGAGAACCTGAAAACACACGGAGTAATAATCCCCTGGGAAAAAACCTCTTCCCCCGAGAGCTTTGCAGAGGAAATATGCCGATTATTCTTGAAAACGTAAGTTTTTCCTATTCCAGAAAGACCCCTCTCGAAACGCCCGCTTTAAGAGCCATTAACCTGCAAATAGAGAAAGGAGAGTTCATAGGAATACTGGGAGAAAAAGGCGCAGGGAAATCTACTCTCACAAAACTTCTCAACGGACTTTTGAAGCCGGAAACCGGAACCGTCCGCGTGGATGGGCTTGATCCGTCCTCAAGAGAAGCAAAACGCAGGATAGGGATGGTTTTTCAACAGGCTGCTGACCAGCTCTTTTGTAAGAGCGTATATGAGGAAATAGCTTTCGGGCCTCTGAACTTCGGGTACTCGAGAAAAGAAACCGAGGAAAGGGTATATGAGGCGATTGAAGCTGTTTCTCTTGACCGGACCGCACTATCTCGAGACCCTTTCAGCCTGAGTGGCGGAGAAATGCAAAGAGTTGCCCTTGCAAGTGCCCTTGCCCTCAGGCCGGACTACCTGATACTGGACGAGCCCATAACAGGGCTTGACCCGGCTGGGAAAAAGGAAATCCTTGAAACTCTCAAAAAAGTAAAAGAGATGGGGACTGCAGTTATAACGGTAACCCATAATCTTAAAGGGTTCTTTCCTTTGCTGGAAAGAATCGTGCTCATAAGGGAGGGAAGGATAGTTTTCCAGGGCAGCCGGGAAAGCTACCTTGAGAAAGGCTGTGTACCTCTTCCTCCTATAGCCTCCATGATGAAAGAACTCAGAGCAAGAGGAATGCCAGTAAACCCTGCAGCATTCACGGTTGAAGATGCTCTTGAAGAGATCCTGAAAGTGAAATCCGCTTTTGAAAAAGAAGATAACGGAAATTAGATTGAAAAATGGGATAACGAAACTAGAACCAAGAGGAATTAAAACGGAAAGCGCCGGAAAAATTCCTGAAAGATACTTTACAAGGACAAACGCGAGAGAATATGCAGGAACCTGTCTTCAGTTACGTGCCTGGGGCTTCCCTTCTTCACAGGTTTGACCCGAGGACAAAAATTGCAGCAGTGATGCTGCTTGGAATTCTAACGTTCAGGATTGAGAATTTTGCAGGAATAGGGGCGCTTTTCGCGTTTTTCTTTGCCCTCGCTTTGCTCTCAGGGTTGCCGATAAAGATATTTTTCAGAGCAGTGAGGCCTATGATGCTTTTCATAACTTTCATCTTTCTTGCGCAGCTATTTTTCACCGACGGGAGAGCCTTTGCTTCGTACTGGATCCTGCAGCCGAGCCTGGAAGGGCTGGAAATTGGGCTCAAGCTTGCTGCCCGGTTTATACTCCTGTTACTTTTTGCAGCCCTTCTGACGGCCAGTACCGACCCCTCCGCAATTACCTGCGGCATAGAAAGAATGCTAAGGCCTTTACCCCTGCGCTGGCTTGGAATCACTTCTTTTGAGCTTGCTACCATGATGAATATCTCCATAGCGTTTCTTCCCCTTCTGTTCGAGCGAGTCGAACGGACAAAAGCGGCTCAGGCTGCAAGAGGCATGGATTTTGTGAAAAATCCTTTCCACTCGGTTCCTGCCCTTGCAATTCCCCTGCTCAGAGGTGTAATCAGGGATGCTGAAGAACTGGCCCTCGCAATGGAGAGCAGAGGTTACCAGGGAAGCAGGAGGACCTCGATGCATGAGCTTTCCATGCAGAAAAATGACTGGAAAGCCCTTTTTATCCTTGCAGTCTTTTTTATTCTTATACTGGTGCTCTGAAAACGGGCACTAACGGGTTTTAAGATAGAGTAAAAGGGCTGACAAATTTTAAGATTTTGACAAATCTAAAGCTCTAACGCGCTCTTAAAGCTCTGAAAAATCTAAGGTTATGATGAATCTAAGGTTATGACGACTTACTCAATTACCGCAACTTTTGAGAGGGTATTAATATATGAACAGCTGTTCATATGTTCATGCAAGATAAATGTGAAAGAGTGGATTCAAAACAAATAGGAAACCTGTTGCAAAAAGTTCCTGATTCGGGCAGCATCACGCGAATGGCTGCGGTATTTCAGGCGCTCCAGTCCGATACCCGTCTTAAGATCCTTTTCCTGCTAAGGCAAAAAGAGATGTGTGTCTGCGAACTCGAGCAGGCACTTAGTGTCACTCAGTCCGCAGTCTCTCACGGGCTTCGCACCCTCAGGCAGCTTGACCTCGTGCGGGTCAGGAGGGAGGGAAAATTTACGATTTATTATATTGCAGACGAGCATGTCCGCACACTGATTGAGATGTGCCTTGAACATGTGGAGGAAAAAGCATGAGCTTTCAATTCCTCAATTCCGTTCTGGCCCTTTTCTCAGGCATTCTCCTCGCATCCTGGGAAATCTTCGTAGAGGCAGCTCCCTATTTGATTTTCGGTCTGGGGATTGCAGGTCTTCTCAATATCCTGGTGCCTGACCAGAAGATTGTGGAGTACCTGGGGGCATCTGCAGGAAAAGTTCGTTCTGTTGTCAATGCGTCCCTGGCAGGTCTTCCCCTTCCATTATGTTCATGCGGGGTGATTCCTGCAGCCATGTCGATAAGAAAAAGGGGAGCAAACCGGGGCGCAACCCTATCCTTCCTTATTTCGACTCCCGAGACAGGAGTAGACTCGATAGCGGTTACTTATGCTCTTCTGGACCCTCTGATGGCAGTTTTCCGCCCGCTTGCTGCCCTTATGACTGCTATCCTTGCAGGGCTTGCAGACAACTTTTTGATAGGAGAAGAACCGAAAGAGAAGAATAGCAAAAAAGAAGAAAATCCCGGGAAGAGAGCAGGAGTTCTTGCAGTCTCGACTTTAATCGGAGCTTCGGCACAGAGAAACCCATGCGGCTCCTCCTGCAGTTGCAATAAGCCAGAAGATTCGGATAATGAAAAAACCGGGCCTGCAATCACTATAGTTAAGGGTATAGAAGCAAAGCCTCTGGAAATCAGTAATAAGCCTGAAGGTGTCCGGAAACTTGCCCTGGCGAGTCCAGGCTTCCAGAAAGACACCTCGTCATTCGGCTGCGAAAGCTGTGGGTGCGAAGAAAAAGGATCCGGGACAGGCGGGGAAAATAAAGAGTCGGTAAAAGCCAGGTTGATTAAAGGGATTAAATATGCTTATATCGAGCTTCCAGGAGAGATTTCTAGATGGATGCTCATCGGGATCCTTTTTGCAGGAATAATTTCCTATGCAGTCCCCGAAAGCTTTATCCAGAATTATCTTGGCGGCGGCCTCGGGTCAATGATGGTCATGCTTTTAGTGGGAATTCCTCTTTACATCTGCGCTACAGCTTCCACCCCTCTTGCCGCAAGTCTCGTAGCCAAAGGAATGAGTCCGGGCACAGCTTTTGTTTTCCTCCTTGCAGGTCCGGCAACCAATGCAGCAACCATAACTATGGTCGCCCGCTTCCTTGGAAAACGTTCGGCAGCCCTTTATCTTGGAGTGATCTCCCTCTGTGCCCTTGGAGCAGGACTCCTGTTGGACTGGTTTTATCTGAAACTCGGGATCAGCGCAATCGCAACCGTGGGTACCGCAAAAGAGCTGCTTCCCGAAGATCTGAAACTCGGTTTTGCGGTTTTCCTTCTCCCTTTGATGTTATACGGAATCTTGCGCAGTAGAAAAGAATGCGGCTGCTCGGAATGTCACTGAAATCGAAGAAAAAAGATGAAAATAGTAAAAAGGATCGAAAAAGTACCAGTATAATATAAATCCTCAAAAATAGAATAGTCATTATGCAGGAAAATCCCGAATCTCAAGAAAAAAAGGTGACTAAAGGAAACTTTTTTGAAGCGCCAGGGGTACCTATAGCCGAATCTAAAGAGGAACCAGGTGCGAGACGTGAGGGAAAAACCGAAGAAGCCAGTGGAAGTACCGAATCCCTGGAAAGAGAAGAACCGAAAAAAAGCGAATTCAAACCTCAAGGGGAACTTGAGACTGGCTATAAAGAGGAATCCTGGGAAAAGCCTGAAAGAGATATGGAAGAAAAGGAAGCCATAGGAAGTCCCACATTCGAAGAGAGAAAAGTCCCGGAAGAAAGCGAATTCAAGGCACCGGGAAAACCTGAAACTGGCTATACTGAGGAGTCATGGGCAAAGCCTCAGAAAGATATGGAAGAAAAAGTCACAGTAGAACCTGGAGAGAAAAGAGAAGGAGCCGCTGAAGAGGCCAGAGAAAAAGTTAGAGAAGAAGCCAGGGAAGCCAGAGAGGAAGCCAGAGAAGAAAAGCGGACCGCCTACACCATGAAGAAGCGCCTGACTAAAAGCAAGAAAGACCGTATGCTCTTTGGAGTCTGCGGCGGGTTGGGAGAATACTTTGGCATTGACCCGACCTTTATAAGGCTTGCTTTTGCAGCCCTTGCTCTGCAAGGAATTGGTATTATCCTGTATATTATCCTGGCAATACTTATGCCCTCGGGAGAAAAATTTGAAATGGTACCAAGCACCCAGGGCAGCGATTTCCAGCGATGAGACCTTAAACAGGCCGGGAAAGTAATGGACTGCATGATGAATTTTAGTATTTTCCGGCAAATTTTTTTTCTTAAATTTTTGTTTTTAATTCTACTTTCCTAGTCTTTTGTTATCTCAATTTTTCGTTTACTTAGCGAGTAAATCTTATTTTTATGATTTCTACGGTATTGAAATCAAAGTTTTGAAGCAAAAACTGTGCACGCTCTGGTAGAGCTGCAACTAAGCTAAGAACTGTTTACCGTAGAAATGAATGAAAATGGGAACATAAATAGAGTATATGGAATTCTGCAAAAAAAGGATAAACGCGCCAGAAAGAGAGAAATGAAAACAATTTACTTAGGGCAGTTAGAAGTAAATAAAGAGTTAAGCGGGCTCGAAGGGATTTGAACCCCCGACGTCTGGGTTAGAAGCCCAGCGCTATATCCTGGCTAAGCCACGAGCCCTGTTTGTTTTTCCTACTGCGGAATACGAAATGAGCGTTTTAACATAAAAGCTTTTTGTATGAATGTTATAATCCGGGCTGGCAAAGTCTTAAAATATTTAGTTAGAAGCGGAATTATAATATATAATCAGTAAATATCCGCTATATTTAGCGTTTCATTTAAGAGTTACAGTATGGAAACTTCCCCTAAAGCTTTGAGGTCCGTTAAGAACCCTGCAGAGGACTCGCATACTGCCAATTAATGAAAAAGCGAGTGGCATACTGAAGTTTGTAAATTAGACATTCGGTTAAAGTATCGAAAAGAGTAAACTTTATAAAATATTAAAATTGCAGAGGATTGTTCGCAAATGAGTGAGTTACTAATTTATCTGAATGGGATCTTTGTTCCCAAATCCGAAGCCAGAGTTTCGGTCTATGACCATGGCTTCCTCTATGGCGACGGTGTTTTTGAAGGGATTAGGGCATACAATGGGCGTGTCTTTAAGTTAAAAGAGCATGTTGACAGGCTTTACGACTCCGCAAAGGCAATCGCAATGGATATCCCACTTACCAAAGAAGAAATGAGTGAGATAATTCTTGAGACCCTGAGGAAAAATAACCTTAAAGATGCATATATCCGCCCTATTGTCTCAAGAGGAGTCGGAGATCTCGGGCTTGACCCCCGCAAATGTGAGAATCCCAGCGTGATCATCATAGCCCAGGGCTGGGGAGCCATGTACGGCGACCTGTATGAAGTCGGGCTCACAGGAGTCAGTGTCTGTGTCCGGAGAAATGCGCCTGATGCCCTATCCCCGAATATCAAATCCCTGAACTACCTGAACAACATCCTTGCAAAGATCGAAGCCAACGAAAAAGGAGGAGACGAAGCTATTTTCCTCGACCAGAATGGTTTTGTCTGTGAGGGCTCGGGAGATAATATCTTCATAGTCAAGAACGACCAGGTGTTTACGCCTTTCACGATCAGCAACCTGAAAGGGATTACCAGGGCCACAGCCATAGAACTTCTTGACGAAATGGGATACAGGACCATTGAATCAAATCTGGGTTTATTTGACCTCTACACAGCAGATGAGATCTTTGTTACCGGAACCGCAGCCGAATCCGCCCCCCTGACCAGACTTGACGGAAGGCTAATAGGCACAGGTAAACCCGGGCCGCTTACAAAGAGGATGGTTGAAGCTTTTGAGAAAATAACCCAGAACACGGGCACACCCATTTATAAATAAATCTGCCCTGAAAAGCGAAAGAAATAGAAAAGGCGATAAAATCACGCGGGACTTTCCCGCCTTGGCTCTTTTTGATTAACGTTCCGGAGCAGCTTTTATTTTTAGAACCTTTTTTAAAGTTTTATTTAAGCTCCCTTTTGAGCTTTTTTAAGCTTCGGTTTGCGCATCTCTTAACCGACTTGCCTTCAATATCTTCCTGAAGGAAAAAGTACGTATAAAACATACCTGGAAATGCTATTAAACTAAAAAACTTATTTGAAAGCCTATGGGTTCAGGATTGGATTTCTATGAAGCGAAAGGAATTTCGGAAACTTATCTCTGTAGAGAAGGCACGGGAAATAATAGACAGCCTGCAGGTTCTCCCCGGGCAGGAAGGTTTGGCCCTTGAAAAAGCTCACGGTAAAATCCTTGCAGAGGATATTGTCGCCGAAATCAATGTGCCTCCTTTTGCAAGAGCAATAATGGACGGATATGCCGTAAGAGCAGAGGATACATATGCCTGCAGTGAAACTGAGCCAGCAGGGCTAAAGGTGCTAGGGAATATTCCAGCAGGCTCGGATGCCAAATTCACAATTTCGGCAGGGGAAGCTGTGGAAATCGCAACTGGAGCTCCTATCCCTGAAGGAGCTGATTCTGTAGTTATGGTTGAATACAGCTCTGAGGAAAACGGGACCGCATTCATTTACAGGCCCGTAACTGTAGGCGAGAATATAATGAAGCCAGGTTCGGACATCCTGAAGGGAGAACGTGTGCTCAGGGCAGGGCGAAAGCTCGGAACCAGGGAAATCGGTGTGCTTGCGTCTGTCGGAAAAAACTACGTTCCTGCCCTTAAATTGCAGGTTGGGATAATCTCGACAGGAGACGAGCTTGTGCATCCCGGGGATAAACTTGCCCTGGGGCAGGTATATGATGCAAATTCCTACACCTTATGCGCCGGGGTGCAGGAATGCGGAGCTTTCCCCCTGCTTTACGGGATTGTAAAGGACAATGAAACAGTTATGAGAAAGGCACTCGAAACCGCGGTCTCGGAATGCACGTTGATCCTGACCTCAGGCAGCACGTCATCAGGAACCGGGGATGTGATGTACCGTTTGATCGACGAAATCGGCGAGACTCTGGCCCACGGCATTAATATAAAGCCCGGAAAACCCGTAGTTATCGGCATGATAAAGGGTGTCCCGGTCATAGGGCTGCCCGGAAACCCGACATCTGCGCTAATTATCTTTAATGAATTCGTAGCTCCACTGCTCCGGAAAGCCCTTGGAGCAGGAACCGAACTTAAAAAAGTGAAAAACGGAGTTATGGGCACTGGCTTCCGTTCCGAAGGAAGGCAGCAGCTTCTTCCTGTAGGCCTGATCCGGGGACGGGTTTATCCCGCAGATCGGGGTTCAGGTGCAATAACCTCTCTTTCCGGAGCCGATGGCTTTATCGAGATCCCACCCAGTACCGAGTTTATTGAGGCAGGAACCCCTGTAGAGGTGACCCTTTTTGGGGGGGTCGAAAAACCTGACCTCCTGATAGCAGGAGGCTTCTGCCCTGGCCTTGACCTGCTTGAAGACCTTAGCGGGCTTCGCTTCAGGATCCTGTACACTGGCTCAAGCGGAGGTTTCAGCGCAATTGCCGCAAATACAGCCGATATTGCAGGCGTGAATATGCCGTCGGGAGATCCCAGGGGACAGGACGGAATCCTGTACAATGCCCCTACAATAGAGAATATGGGACTCTCAGGCGTTGTGCTCGTCAAAGGGTACAGGCGAGAAGTGGGATTAATTGTCAGGCAGGACAGCCCGATTTCCGGACTTTCGGACCTTCCGGGAAAACGCCTGATCAACCGGAACCTGGGATCGGGCACAAGAGCTCTTCTAGACCTCAAAATTGCAGAATTCGTAGCTGGAAAGGGGATCAATAAGAAGGAATTTGCGGATTCGATTCCCGGATATGCATCCGGAGCAAAATCGGAGGTAGCTATCTGTGAGACGGTTGCTTCAGGAAAGGCTGAGGCAGGCGTGGGAATAAGAAACTGTACAGAGAAGGGTGGCCTCAAATTCATAAAATTTGCAGAAGAAGAGTACGATTTCCTGATAAGGAAGGAAATGCTGGAAACTCCCGAAGTCCACAGGTTCCTGGAAATTCTTAGTTCCGCAGAATTCGCTTCAAAACTTCCGGAAGGACTGCGTGTGTATAAGAGGACAGGAGAAATAATTTCCTTTGAATCAGAGGGTAGCTCACTTTGAATGAAGTTCCAGATAAGAAATGTTTACCGATAACTGGCTTCAATAAGCTTTAAATATTATTATAATTATTAAGAGATATAAATGATATTAAATAGCGCAATCTTTTTGCAAAAAAGCTTGACCAAAATGCCTTATTTAACTTCTTTGCAAAAAGGCCTTACCATTCAGAACATGTAAATAAAACATTCCATAGGTATATATATTTCATTCAACTATTCAGGATAAAATATCCAGATACGGATCTGTTTTGGATCAAAAAAGGTTTGTGGAGACCGTTTGTATGCGGTTTCTTTTTTCAAGTAATATGAGAATCATTTCTTCAGTCCCTAAATCGGCAGGTTCCAGATGAGCAGCATACAGGAGCAAATACAGGAAATCGAAGACGAAATTCGAAAGACCCAGTACAATAAGGCAACTTCCCATCACATAGGCCGCCTGAAAGCGAAGATAGCCCGCCTGCGAGATGAAGTTGAAAAGAAAGCCTCGGCAAAAGGAGGAGGGGAAGGGTACTCGGTCAGAAAATCAGGAGATGGAACCGTAACCCTTGTAGGTTTTCCATCAGTAGGGAAATCCACGCTCCTGAACAAAATCACGGGCGCCAGGTCCGCAGTGGGAGCTTATGAGTTTACTACCGTTACAGTTGTGCCAGGCGTGCTTGAGCATAAAGGGGCTACAATCCAGTTCCTTGACGTTCCAGGGCTTGTAAAAGGCGCGTCTTCAGGGCGTGGGCGTGGAAAGGAAGTCATATCCGTTATCAGGAACTCGGATATGGTTATATTCCTGCTCGACGTTTTTCAGCCCAAGCATTATGAAGTACTTATGGACGAACTTTATCAGGCCGGTATTCGCGTGGATGAAGAGCCCCCTGATGTGGTAATTAAGAAGAAAGACCGGGGCGGAGTAGAGATCAACTCAACCGTTGACCTTGACCTGGATGAGGAAACTATCAAGGCTGTACTGGACGAGTATAAGATCCATAACGCCAGCGTGCTTATAAGAGAAAACATAACGGTTGACCAGCTTATCGACGTTGTCCTGAGTAACCGCAGTTATGTCAGGTCCCTTATAGCGATTAACAAGGTTGACCTGGCTTATCCCCAGTTGATCGAAGAGTGCAGAGAATTATACCCGGAATCGATGTTCATTTCAGCCCATGAAGGCTTTAACATCGAAGCTCTCAAAGATGCCATTTACGACAGGCTGGGTTTCATTCGAGTCTACTTAAAACCGCAGGGACAGGCCGCAGACATGGAAGAGCCCCTGATAGTTATGAGCGGGACCAGTATAGGTCAGATTTGTGACCGCCTTCACAGAGATTTCCGCAGGAAATTCCGCTATGCCCATATATGGGGCACATCTGCAAAACATCCTGGGCAGAGAGTGGGCCTCGACCACAGAATGCGGGATGAAGATATCCTTACAATCATAATCCAGAAGTAAAAAAGTGCCGAAGTAAAAGAAAAGCGGAGCGCGAAAAGGAAAATCCGATCATCTCGCATTCCGCATTTTTTTGAATTTATATACTTTCAAATGCCTGTACTGTTTCGGAAGTGTTTGAAAAAACACCTTTCTTCCTGTCAGTTTCGGAATCCATAGAGCTGCTGGCTTCAATCTCTTCCTCAAACTCGGCAGCATATTCAGCAGGGCTTTTTCTGGGAGTTGTTTCAGGCACTTTTCTGGAAAGCTCGATTTTTCCGGCAGTTCCGAGACCATACCTTTCCTTTGCAGCTTCAAGAATGGCTGCAAGCATTCCTGAATAGGAAATGTCAGCATAGGCTGCCATCTTTGCAAGGTGACCGTCCCAGCACCAGCCAGGATTGGGGTTCACTTCAAGCAGCCTGGGTTTGCCTTCGGCATCAAGCCTCCAGTCGAAACGGGCATAGTCCCTGCAGCTCAGCCTGGTGAAGAGAGCAAGGCAGCATTTCACGACTTCTTTTCTGGTTTTTTCAGGAAGATCGGCAGGCACGGATCTTATGTTCCAGTATGGAGAATCCGGAAGCCATTTGGCTTCATAGCCGCAGATCTTTGGAAGTTCTTCCGGCACTGCCGAGTAATCTTCTTCCGTAATGGGCAGTATTGTACATGCAGGCGGATTTCCAATAATGCCGACACTGATGTCTTTTCCGGGAAGAAACTCTTCTAGCAGGAAAGGTCTGTCCGAGCCCATTTTTTCCCGGGTTGCCGCAAGAATTTTCAGAAGCTCCTCGCGGCTGTAAGCAATACTTTTCTGTGTAATCCCAAAACTCGAATCCCCTGAGTTAGGCTTTACAAGCAAGGGGAAAGAAAGAGAAAGTTTTGAAAGATCCGAGTCTACGGTTACAAGCATTCCTTTTGCTACAGGAATGCGCATTTCTCGGGCGACTCCCCTTATAATTGACTTATCATAACAGAAGGCAAGACATTGAGGACCTGCCCCTGTATAAGGGATATTGAGCTGTTCAAGCAAGGCCGGAACATGAAGCTCTTTTGTAGGATCATTGTAAAACCCTTCATCACAGAGATTAAGTACAAGATCGATTTTTGTTGCTTTCTTCTTCAGATCTTCCAGCAGTGTTTCATGCCTGTCAAAGAAAATAAATCTCATGAAGGGAATCTCTTCAAGTGCCTTTTTCATTCTCTCAAGCGTATCAAAATCGTCATCGTCGAACACACAGGCAGGCTTGACCTGGTCTTCTTTCCTTGGGTCTCCAAGCACGACTGCAATGTTCATCGGTTTTTTGTTCCCGGCTGCCTGAAGAGAAGGAAGCCACGGTTTTTCAACAGAAGCCGAGACCAGAATTCTCTGCTCCATCATGCCCGCATCCTGAGTGCCTGCGGATACCGGGCTGAAAGTGGTATGAAAAGCGGGACTGCTAAAACCTGACGCGGTAAGTAACTCAAAAAGGCTTTCTTTATTGTATAACCTCTCAGCATAAAACTGGTCTGCAATTACCCCCCTGTCAATACGGCTTATCACTTCCCTGCAAATTAGCCGATCCCCATCGGCTGAAAGAGCCCTTTCCCTGCAGACAAAATACTTCCTGTCCAGCCATTCCCATGACCTTGGCTGGAAACTCTTTTTCATATGATCCCCGTCCACGGCATCAATGAAAACCCTACCCTCAGGCTTCAAAACTCTGAAGATTTCTTCAAGAACCTTTCGATCCTGGAGCGTTGAATCGAAGTAACCAAAACTGTTGCCCAGAATAGTCACTATATCAAAAGTATCAGATGGGTAGGGAAGTTTTCTTGCATCCCCCTCTCTGAACCTGACCTGCAGGTTATCTTTCTGTGCTCTGGTCCTGGCTTTCCTTATAAGGTACTGGGACCTGTCATATCCCTCAACGTTTGAAAAACCCCTTCTTGCCAGTTCAAGTACATGTCTTCCCTGCCCACAGCAAAGATCAAGAATTCTTTCTTCATGAGCCACTCCCAAAATGGAAACAATGAGATCGACCTCTTTCCTGGTAACCTCCATATCATCCAGAAGATCGGCATCGGTCTTAAGGTAAAGTGAATTAAAAAGAGTCTGCCACCAGTCGGACCGGACATGAGTTTCAAGGTCTTCAACAGGCCCAAAGGTTTTCTTCTGTACGGTGAACCTGACGCGCTTGCGCCTGGTATTTGAATCTGTATTGTTCTGGGTCATGATTTTATATCTTCCAGAAAAAAGTGTATGTGCTTTGAGTATATCAAGTTTATCGGAGGGTTGAGACTCGTATATATACCCTTAGAAGAAAGAAGGTTAACCTATTGAGGGCCAATATACCTCTAAATCGGGTTTACAGTAGAATTAAGCCTTATGGGATCATTCTAAGATAATTTATAGCTTTTAAGAGTTAGAGGAAGATAGAGTAAATAATAGCGTCTAAAATAGTTATTAAGGCCCCTATTCGGGAGAATTCTGTAAATGAAAGAGTATTTCCCTCTTTTTCTGCATTTTGAATAATTATAACGTTACTTGCCGCTCCCAGGATTAGAAGATTTCCTGCAATTGTACTTCCAGCAGCAAGCGCCATCAGCTGCCCTTGAGAAACTGTGCTGCCCATGGCAGGCAGGTAGAGCGCAACAAAGGGAACATTAGAAATAAGCTGGCTAAGTCCAATGCTGAGCGCAAGAATAGTTGACACAGAGCCCAACTGCGGAGACATCCTGGCAAGCAACTCCTGGCATGTCCCGGAAATCCATACGCTCTGCATTAGCACAAACATTGAAACGAAAAAGACCAGAGTTGCCCAGTCAATATTTTTCAGGATTTCAACACGCTTTCTACTGAGCAGAACAGGCGAGGCAGAGAAAAGAGCAATCCAGCTCAGGTTGAAGTCCCACGCAGGCAAAAATTCCACCAGGAAAATTTTACAGGCTATGAGAATCAGCAAAAGGGAAAGAGCCATTTTTGAGGCACTGGCAAGTTCAGGATCGGTAATGATTTCTTCGGAGTGGATCAGGGTTGATTTTCCGAATTCCTCCCGGAAAAAGAGTTTTAGCACGGCATAAGCAATTAAAAGGCATATAAGGGTTGGCAGGGCGAGTGAACGCAAAAATGTTACAAAAGGAGTATCCAGGTTTCCACCAATTGCTATGAGGAGATTCTGCGGGTTTCCTATAGGGCTCATAACGCTTCCTGTAGTTACTCCGAACGCCAGGGAAAAGAGCATGAGTTTGGGAGAGATATTGTACTTTCTGGAAAATCCCAGAACGAGTGGGGTACCCATGATAGCCAGGGTATCGTTCATAAGGATTGCAGAAAGGATCCCTGTAGAAAAGAGTACAAGCAAAACAAGCTGGTCAGTGTCCCTTGCCCTGGAAACTATCCGGTTCCCGAGCCAGGCAAGGTATCCGCTCCTGTTAAGTGCTTCTCCCACGCAAAAAGCCCCGAAAAGAAAGATGAGCACGTCCATATTAATCGCCTCAAGGGCTTCTTCAGGCGAAATCTCGCCGAGCAGCAGTACCAGTATCGCTCCAAAAGTCATGATCTGCCAGATCTGCAGCCTTAAAGATCCGACCTGCCTGAGAGCAGTGAGTACAAAGACGCCCAGAAGAATAAGTACTGAAAGGTCAGGTAAAGATACAGGAGAGGACAGGATATACTCGGTTGCCATAGAACCCACAAACACCACAACATAAATTTAGAATGTGATGCCAGCTTAAGTATAAAACTCCTGCGCTCGTGGGGAAATTTTCCGCAAGAAAGCAATTTAAGGATATGAAAGATACGAAATCCTTAAACGTAGACTGATGGATATTTTAAAGTATGACAATCTGGTTTCCTTTTTCTGCAACCATCTGTCAGGAAGAAGCTTTCTACGTCTCAATCTGCCCTGAAGCTGATATAATTTGCAAGGGAAATACCACTGAAGAAGCTATTGAAAACCTGAAAGAGGAAATGGAAAAACTCCTGGGGGAAGAGCTATCCCAGGGATTTTCGAAAATTACATTCTACTGAATTTGAAATTTATAGATCTCTTCCTGAAACATAGATGCCCCTTATTCCAATAAGGGTAGCTGTCAACAATTTAGCAGTACTTTCATCAGACGAGTGAAAGTACTTCGTTAGGAATGTAAACTTTGCCTGTTATCGGCGCGTAAACAATTATACCTTTGAGTTCGTGAGTTACACCGTCCTTGATAAGAAGGTTCTTGCTAACAGGTAGTTCGGCATTTCCGATCCTCAGTACAGGGTTTGAAGCATCTGCCATATCCAGCAAATACTCATTTTGGTCCAGTTGTCCATCCCCGTTGTCTCTGGAGAAAGCCTCCCCAACTTCTACAAACAGGCACCTGCTTGTTTCATTCAGGTCAAAGCCGATTTTTTCAGCAACATATCCCGCAATTTCGGTATTATCCAGATAGCCTGATGGGTGGTCAGGGCCGTAAACCCACAAAGGAACATCACCCCCCAAATGTCCGTGAGTAGTCCAGCCGATAACTGTGTGACTCCGGCTGATTACCTCGCTGATGGCATAGTCAAGTGAGAGGCCTTTTCCATTGTCGTACAATTTAAGAATTTCAGCTATATCCTCGTCAGTTGCATCAATGCCCCACCATGTCTTGAGCTGGGTTTTGATGTTTTCGGGAGAGAGATCTTTTCCTATTTTTGCTGTAACACCCAAGGAGTTAAGTTTCATACCTTTGAGAGGCTCAATAACTTCTTCTACCGTCGTGGAGTCGTACTCGGAATCGGAGTAACTGCCAATAGTCATACCACCGGTATTATGGTCAGGAAAGGCCAGGACAAGAGTATGCCCGTCTTTTTCGGCAAAGTCCACTGCAACCTTAACAGTTTCGTCAAAAGACAGGAATTCGGTAACAGCATAGATAGGGTCATTGGCATGGGTTCCCCCGTCCACCTGACTGCCTTCAACCATAAGGAAGAAGCCGTCTTTGTCCTGGGAGAGGAGCTCGATAGCTTTTCCGGTCATATCTGCAAGAGAAGGTTGATCAGGCGCAAGGAATGGCCGGTTAATGTCTGAAGCCATGTGACTGCTGGCAAAGAGACCCCATGCCCTTCCAGTAGTCAGGCTCGACATCTCATCTCTGGTGTCAACAAGCTGGTAGTCTCTGTCAAGAAGTACCTGTGTCAGATTTTCTCCGTCAGTCCTTTTTCCTCCCTCAGCTACAGGTATGAGATAACCGGAACCACCGCCAAAGACCACATCAATATCCTCATAAACCATATGTTCCATGATTTCATTCTCCATATCCCTATCATGGATGTGGGAAGCAAAAGCTGCAGGTGTGGCATGGGTTACGCGGGCGGTTACCACAAGTCCGGTAGCCTTGCCTTGAAGTTTTGAACCTTCAAGCACTGTTGCAAGCGGGCTGTATTGCAGTTCTTCAGGAGGGGTTTCCAGCGTGCTCAGGACAGTCTCGTCAGCCGGGCCAACGCCCACAAATCCGTTTGTTGTTTTATACCCTGTAGCAAATGCCGTTGCTGCAGAAGAGGAATCCGTGATAACCGAGTCAGTACTGTAAGTTGAGATTGTTCCGGCTGTCATTTCATCAACCTGAAGGGGTTTTCCGCTGTACCACCGGGCAAGCGTCTGTACACTCTGGGAACACCCATCAGGGACAAGAATGATGACATTTTTGATTCTGGCTTCCGAGTCTGCTTGAAGCTCGTAATCGACATCATTACTGAGAACGCTAATTTCGTTCAGGGAATCGTTTAAAGCTACTGCCGGAGCGATGCATCCAAGAAGCAGCAGGCTGACAATTGATAGAATAAATAAAACGTGTAGTCTCCTGGTCTCCATAAAATACCTCAACACCAAAAATAGTTCTTTTTATAACAGGATTCAAGAGCAGGTCTATTTCAGACCTTACTCAGAATTTTATATTTCGATTTAAAAAAGGAACTAAACATATTTGAATTTTTCACATATGTCATTTACTTAACCAGGAGGATAATATTTTGAAGACGAGTCCGTAGAATTGTCTTTGTATTCTCACTATCGAATGAAATGTTTATTATTTTCGTCTCATACTCCATCAAAAAGTCTATGTACCCTCTTTCTGAGATCAGGCAGAATAGGAGAAGGTAGAACGCATTAGAATTTCATTAAAAGGTGTTATAAATAATAGCAGAAAAAGAAGAATGCACGTTAAAAGAAGATTAAGAAAAAGCCCGAAAGCTTCATGTTCCCTTTACCGTAGCCCCCGATACGGTCGATCCGAAGATACGCTCCCCCAAGCATATTCAGACCAGGATCAAAAGCTTCCGGGCAATTCTTTTACCTACTCTATTCATACCCGTTACTCACTCGTTCTGTTCTCCCCTGGTACAATGTATAATTATCCCTGTAATTATTTTAAATTAATTATGCCAAAAATTAGTTTCGAACGAAAAATGCTTTCGCATAAAAAGTTTTAAAAACGAAGTATAATTTCAGATTAAATGAGTTTTTAGCGTTAACCAGGGATTAATAAGCCTCGAAAAGGAAATGCAGCAATAAAAGGTTTGATCATCAGGTAATTTACAGCTTATAATCCGGCTGAAGCTTTCAATAAAAGTCTTCAAGGAAATTTTTAACTCTTTAAAACCCTAAAAGAGACCTGGGAAAGAAATAGAAGTATTACTCAAAGACAAATTTTAAAATCACAAAGCGAAGACATAGAGCAAAATAACCTTTTGTTATTAGAAATCACAGCAGAGGGACTGGTAGATAATAGAAAGAGAAATAAGATAACAAAAGAGTCAGAAAAAAATAGAATAGAGAAGTGAATAAAAAGTGAGAAAAAATAAAAGGTTAACAGGAAAACAAGAATGTTAGAAAAATGAAAGATTGAGTGAAGAACAAAAACCAGAAGAGAACAAAGGGTTAGCAGTGTTAGTAAATCAGTAAATTCAGTAAATTCAGTAAATCGTAAATCCAGTAAATCCGGAAAAACAGCAAGAAAATACCCGGAGGCGCTGCATCAGCTGGCTGTATCCCCCAATACAGTCTCTCCGAATTTATGCTCCCCCAAGCATATTGATTCGAAGAAAGATTAGCAACTCCAGGTCATTCTCTTATTTATTGTGGTAATTCCCCACCTCACTTCCCAACTCCAGAATATACTAAGGAGATAAATTATTTTAAATTAATTATATGAAAAATTGTTTTTAATTAAAAAAGAGTTTGACATAAAAGATTTCAATGCCAGCAAAGAGCCAAATTTAGAGATTCCTATTTTTTGGTTAGTAGGAATTTATATTTTTAACCCAGAGCGCAAAAATGGACTGATAATCGATAAAAAAATTGTGTAGCAAACTAAACGCATTAGACAGATAGCAGAATCGGCAGATAAACCGGGGAATAAAAAAGAAAAGGCAGAAAAGTAATACTTTTAACTTTTACTTTTTGACTTTTAAAATGTCCGGAAATAACAGGTAAGGGTAAGAAGAAATTAAAATCAATACGAAGTGAATATAAAAAGGAATTAAAACTAAATAAAGTTAAAATTAAAAGAATTGCTTAAAAAAATCGTTAAAATCATGCGCGGTTTAGTAAGAAGAAGCCCGAGAGCAGTATAGTTCATTTACCGTATCCCCCAATACAGCCGCTTCCGAAACATGCTCCCATCAAACATATCCTGAAGCAAGAACCGCCAGCCCCCGGGAAATTCTGTCACAACCCGCTACTTCGCTATTCAGTCATACCCTTTCTCTTCCAGTTACACAATATAGTAGTGAAATAAATTACTTTAAATTAATTATCTGAAAAATTGCCTGTAAGCGAAAAATCGTTCCATACCAAATATTTCAAAGCCAGAAATAGACTGTAACTAAAAATATATAAGGATAAAAAGTTTTAAAGGGAAGATTAACACAAAACGGAAATATAGAGAAAGAAAAAGTGGAAATATAAAAAGAGGGATATAGCGGAAATATAGAGAAAAGGGATCCGGCTGGAAAAATTAACGCAAAATAGCCCAGAGCTGGCACAAAAATTAAGTACATGAATTAATCTATAAGTAAAAGCTTTAACATGCAGTCCTGTAGGGTAGTGGTCAATCCTTCGGGCCTTTGGAGCCCGGGACAGCGGTTCGAATCCGCTCAGGACTATTATCTAATTTTAGATTCGGTTAAAATTAACGACTGATTTAAGAAGGGATTTATTTTCTTACTTCAGCCAGATCTTTTCGCATTTTTCGTCTCAGCACTCGCTCAGAGATCCAGCCGATAGCATTGTAAACAGGATTAACCGGCACATCCACGTAATACTTTGCTTCCGGGTTGAGCCAGCCTTTTTCCTTCCAGTACGTATAATCAGCAGGGAAACTCAGGTCAGGCTCTCCAAAACTCGCCTTCTGGGCACGGAAAATCAATACTTCTTTAAGCCCTGGAGAGCGGCGTTTTTTCTGGAAGGAATTATAAAACTCGAATGCAGCTTTCTCAAGCTTCCGGTCATTTTCCTGTTCTTGCTTCTTGGAGATCAGACCTGGAGGAGTCACAAGGCCAACACTGGAACTTACCTCAAAACCCCATATACCAGCTATCAGTTTGAGGTAATCGAGAGTTTCCTTAAGACCCACCGCGCCTGTGGTAGAGAGAAGAAGGGCTTTTTTATTGAAAAAGCGGGGACGGTGAAGGATGTAACAGAACCTGTCAATGAACGTTTTCATGAGTGCAGAAACATTCATACCATAAACAGGCGACGCAAAGATTACTCCATCGGCAGCATGCATTTTTTGCTCTATAAGAGAAGCGTCGTCTTTACACGGACAATAATTCTCTCCTTTTGAGAGACAGGCAAAGCAGCCCCGACATTGCGATAAATTTGCGTCTCTGAGCAGCAGGTATTCAAATTCAACTTTGCCCATAGATTGCATGAATTCTTCGATTTTCTTCGCCGCCTGATAAGTGTTACCTTTTCGCGGGCTTCCCATGATAACCAGAATTTTCATAACTTTGAACACGTTCCTTCCATTTTTACCAGAAAGTGCGAGTGTAGCGTTCGATTTCAAGAATTCCTGTGAAAGATTTCCAGATTTATCAAAATTGACCTTGCTTAAAATATCGCAAGAGGAATAATGCTTAACTGTCCCTTTACTGATCTTTCAAAATATACTAAAATTACCTGAAACTATTTTACCTGAAACTATTTTACCTTTAACTGTTGCGTTTCCGAGACCGTTGGAAAGCCATACCGCCGGGAAACCTGGGTTTATAGCAGGGACGAAAACCAGAAAAGAGCGCCTTTAAGGGAATTTAAATCTGAGAATTCAAGAAAAATACGAATTATATAAATTAAGAATAAAATTAAGAATAATTTTATAACCCTTAAAAAGGTATAAAAATAAAGAAAAAAAAGACGTACAAAGGGTTCAGTTCTTAATTTATTCTTGTTAAAATTTTTCTGCCTTTTACTTTTAAGAATTATCAGGATCTTTCCGGGGGTGAGAAGGTTACTTCTTTGATATCAGAAGACGCGGGATCTGAGGAACTTGAGTCAATAGCAGTCGCAATACACTCCCTCGTCGGGCTTCCAACCACTATCCGCAGCCTAAAACGAAACGGACTTCGTCTGGAGAAAGGTAAAATCCTTGACAGGGACTATACAGGCCCTGTACTGGAAGAAGTGCTCAGGACAGGCAAGACCATACGTGGAGTGCCCAAAGAAGGCACATATCTGGGCAGAAACGTGGCTGTTTCCCCAATTTTCTCAGAGGACGGCAAGGTTATTGCGGCAATAGGGATTGTGGATTTACTTTCTGTCCTTGAGATGCAGGAAATAATCAGGACCGTAGTAAATAACAGTCCTGCAGTGGTATTTCTCTGGAAAAATGAAGAAAAATGGCCTTCAGAGTTTGTTTCTGAAAATGTGGTCCAGTTTGGGTATACAGTGGAGGACTTTATTTCAGGCAGGGTCCTGTATGGAGATATTATCCATCCCGATGACCTGAAGAGAGTTGAGGATTCACTTAAAGAGCGTATCCGGAGAGGTGAAGTTGACTTCAATGTAGAGTATAGAATCTTTACAAAAGCAGGCGACCTCCACTGGGTAAACGAAAGGGCATTTATCCAGCGTGGTCCTGACGGAGAAGTGACTCACTTACAGGGGCTCGTGCTCGACATAACTGAGAGGAAAGAGAGCGAAGAAGCCCTACGAAAGTCTTTAAAAACTCAGAAGCTGTTGAGAACTATAATCAACAACAGTCAGGCAGTGGCTTTTTTGTGGGAGAACAAAGAAAACCTTCCAATTGTGTACGTTTCAGAAAATGTGGCTCAGTTCGGGTATACGGTAGAAGATTTTACTTCAGGGAAAGTCCCCTACAAAAGCATTATTCACAGGGATGATATTGGCTCAGTCACTGAGATCCTCAAACGCAATATTGCAGAAAAACAGGATTCTTTTGACGTTGAATACAGGATTTTTACTGGGGACGGAAAAATGCTCTGGGTAGATGAGAAAACGTTTATCCAGAGAGACAGGGAAGGAAAAGCAACCCATTTTCAGGGGCTTGTAGTTGATATTACCGAAAGAAAAGAAGCCCAGAAAATGCTTGAGATCCAGCGAGAACTCGGAAAGGAACTGAGTACCACCTGGCACCTCCAGACGATACTCGACCGGGTTCTTGATTCCTGTCTTCAAATAAACGGACTCGATGCAGGGGCTATCTACCTCAAGGACGAACTCCTGGACCAGATAAACCTGGTCGCATACAGGGGAATTTCTCACGAGTTCAGGGAAAAAGTTTCCAGATATAAAGCAGATTCTCTGGAGGCAAGGCAAATCTCAATTGAAAAGCCCATATATTCACTGGAATTCTATTCCGATACAATGGCTGACGCAATAAAGAGAGAAGGAATAAAGGCTGTTGCCATAATCCCTCTGAAGTACAGAGGAGAGGTTGTAGGCAGCCTGAACTTCGCCTCCCATACCCTGGAGAAAATTCCCTGGAGCATCCGAAACTTCCTGGAGAGTATTGCTCTCCAGGTGGTGAATTATATCGCTCCGGTCTGCATTCAAGCAGAACTATCATAAGCTTTGAAATTCTCCAGGGCAAAGAAGTCGCCGTAGAAATAAGGAGACAACTGGATTCACAGTAGAAATGAAAACCTGAGGATGGAGTGGAAGCCGGAGACGAGCAATTCATAGATTTAAGCGTTGAATTAAAAGTCGGTTAAAAAGGCTAGTTAGGTAGTTTAAAAGAGGGTAGTCAGGTGGTTCACAAGGTTTGTTCTATGTCATGAAGTTTATTGCTGGATCAGTTTTCAAGCTGTCCGGTATTTGCTCCATTCCACAGTACTCCCTTATGAACCAAGTATAACTATATACTTATTATTATAAAATATTAACGATAGAATTTTAATTTACTTAACCAGTCCTTGTATTTAATTTAATAATAGAATGCCCTTGCTTACCTGCAATGGAAGCTTTTGTTTACCTGCGATGGAAGCTTTTGTCACTCCGATATTCAAGAATTCCTCATAGGAAACAGCTCTATTCTTCGGCTTCGAGGTAAAGATCAGGTACTTAAAAAACCTTTTAATTAAATTAAAATTCCTACGTGCCAATCAAAATACTATACTTATCTTCTGTATTATCTTCCCTTTATCTGGACCCTTCCCTGAGATTTCTCAGAATTTCCCGTAGTCCGGGCCTTTTCCCGTACATCAGCAGGTAAGCCCTGAAAAGCCGGCTGGAGAGCAGGATCACCCCATGAACCGAAACAAACAGAATGGTGATGCTGGCAAGAATCTGGTAAACAGGCACAGATGCCGCCCCCATTCTGGCGAGCATGGCTACAGGCGAGGTAAGAGGGAAGAGGGAAAGAAAAACTGAAAATGAACTGTCCGGGTCTGTAAGGATCAGCTGCATGAATATAAGAGGAGATGCGGCTGCAAACGTGAAAATTCCCGCAATCTGCTGGCTTTCCTGCAGAGAGCTGGTCACTGCCCCTATTCCTGCCATCATACTGGCAAAAAATAGGAAGCCCAGCACGAAATAAATAAGAGCGAGGAAGAGAGTAACAGGGTCGATTTTTACAGGAAGGGCATACCCACTCCCGAGAGCTATTGCCGCAAACCAGACAACAATCTGCAAAAGGCCAACTGTGCCAAGGCCAAGGATCTTGCCTGTGAGGATTTCGGAAGGGGTTGCGGAAGAAAGCAGAATTTCTATTATTCTGTTCTCTTTCTCCTCGGCAACGCCGCGAAGCAGAAAGCCAGAAGATGAAAAAATACTGAAGAGCAGGAGAAAAGCTGTAAGGATAGGAAGTCCAAAGCTGGCAAAGATCTCGGCAATGCCCTGCTCAGAAAATTCTCCATTCTCTCCGATATTATAAAACTTTATGTTGACCGGATCCCGGACCCTATTGATAATCGGCTCATCCACCTTGTCCTTAAGGAGGGAGGTTATAACAATATCCGAAAGTTCGGCAGACAGTTCAAGATTTGGCACAGGCGCCTCTTTTTCAAGGCTATATAGTTCTATTGTTCCGGTCTCAAGAAAGTCTCCAGGGATAATAACATAGGAAGAGATCAGGCCTGCCTGTAAGGACTGCCTTGCATCGGAAGTTTCCCTGTACATTACAAATTCCATAACTGAGGTTCTGGCCTCGGAAGATCCCAGAGAAAGGCCTTCACTTCGGACTGATTCTGGAAATTCTAAGGCGCCGGTCAGATCAATGTAACCTATTTTCTGGTCTTCGGCCGGGGTCATGTCTGAGAATATTGCCGGAAGAAGACTGATTCCCGTAAGCAGGAGAGGGAAGAGAAAAGTCATAAAAAGAAATTCTTTGCGTTTTATGGTTTTCACGAACTCGTGTCTGGCAACAATAAAGGTTTTTCCGGGAAAATTATTCATTGGCGGCACTCTCCAGAATTTCAATAAAGATTTCATTCAGGGAAGGAAGCGCCTGCTCAAAACGCAGGAGATTTGCCCTCCGGACGAGTTCCTCAAGAAGGGTCTGTATGTTTATTCCCTCCTCAGGAAAGATTTCAACCAATTTTCCGGATTCTATTACTTTCTTTATGCCGGAAATTTCCCGAATTACATTCAAATCTTCTTTTTCTGCGAATTCTACAACCAGAGAGTTTTTTCCACGCTCCCTTCTGATATCATCCACAGGGCCATAAAGTACTCTCCTGCCTTTATTGAGCATAAGAACCCTGTTACATAGGTTCTGAGCCTGTTCCATCATGTGCGTGGAAAGGATTACTGTTTTTCCTGCGGCCCTGAGTTCCAGGATTCTGGCCTTAATGGCCTTCGTACTTACGGGATCAAGCCCGGAAAAGGGCTCGTCAAGGATTATAAGTTCAGGCTCATGGATAATTGCGGAAAGAAATTGGATCTGCTGCTGCATTCCTTTGGAAAGTTCTTCAACTTTTTTGTTTTTATATTGATATAAATCCAGGGATTTAAGAAGGGATTCGGCGTTTAAATGAGCCTGTTTTTTCGGAATGCTTTTAAGCTGTGCAAGATAAATCAGCATATCCAGAAGTCCTGTTTTCCTGTACAATCCCCTTTCTTCAGGAAGATATCCTATCCTGTCCTTTACAGCCGGGCTAAGGAGATCCCCAAAGACATGTATTTCCCCGGTATCCGGCCGGATAATGTCAAGAAGAAGCCTGATAAGCGTCGTCTTTCCTGCCCCGTTTGGCCCGAGAAGCCCGAAGATCTCGCCCTGACTCACTGAAAACGAGATATCCTGAATGATATCCTTTTCTGAGAAAGACTTTGATACGCTTTGAAATTCCACAGTATGCATCCAGATTAAATACATTCCAATATAGAATAAGTTTATTCGATATTTAATGGAAGCTTTACTGGAAGCAAAAGCTCATTCGGCGTATGATTAAAGTAACTTTCCAGCATTAAAGAAATTAATGGAAATTCAATATGGGAAAAGGAAAATTCAGGGGATAGTATGTTACCGAAATTGGTTATTCACAACAGCATAAGTCTCGATGGCTCCACTACAGGCTTCGAGGCAAATCTTGATGTTCACTACAAAATCCTGAGCAGTTATCAGCCCGATGCCATGATAGTCGGCTCAAACACTGCAAAAACCGGAACCCAGTTTTTCTGCGAAAAAATTCCGCCTGAAGAAGAATCGGACTTCAGGAAACCTGAAATCCAGCCCGATGACCCCAGGGCATACTGGTTGATTGCTGACTCAAGGGGAATCCTGGAAGGGCTAATGCATGTGTTCAGGCGTTCCGAATACAGTAAAGATGTAATTGTCCTGGTCTCGGAAAGGACTCCTGAAGCTTACATCAATTATCTGAAAGAGAGGAACTATGACTTCATCCGGACCGGCGCAGAACGTGTAAATATCCAACAGGCACTCGAAATTGCAAATGAAAAGTATGGTTTCAAACTTGTAGTTTCGGACAGCGGCGGAGTGCTGAACAGCATATTGCTCGATCATGGGCTTGTCGAAGAAATCAGCCTGATCCTCACCCCTGAGCTTACAGGCAGAAGAGGAACAAACCTTTTCAGGACACTCGAGAAGAGCGGAATCCGGCTTGAACTTTTAAAAGATGAGATCGTGGAAAAGAAATATGTACATCTGGTCTACCGGGTTTTAAAAGAATAAAAGAGCTGGAAATATAGTTTTAATACAAATCTTTACACTTAACGGACCTCAGTAACCTTAATACTGAAAATCCCGAAAATGAGGGAAATAGCTTTACAAAGAATCCCCCTTGAGCACAAACGCGACCGTTGAGCCGCAAACGTTGCGCCGTTTGATCACGCCCCTGTAAGGGGTTTTCGATCAAACCTTTTTTGAAAAGGTTTGCGATCAAGCCTTTTTTGAAAAGGTTTTTGATCAAAATTTTTCTAAAAGTTTATGGGACTCGGGCGAGTAGCAGACTTAATGGGACTTCTTAAAATAGATAATGGTCATCTAAGATCATTACTCATCTAAGATCACTGTTGTTCGAAGAGGATTGTCATTTAAGATCATTATAAAGGCCTAGAATATATATATTCAGTGATGACGTAAAAAATGCAAATGTGTTACTCGTTCATCAGGAAAAAAAGTTTTTTTATCTACTTTTGAGGCATTCGGTAATTTTCATTTTTCGAGTTTAAGTATAACGAGTGATAGCTATCAACTTTTGCAAAAAAGTTTATAATGTAAACATATATAATGTTAGAGAGTATTAGGCGAAAAGTTTCCGGGATAAAAAACCCTTGAAAATAGAAGTTTACGGTGGAATGTAAATACGAACTATGGAATTACTCTCAATATCTCTTATGAAAAGGACAGTTTCAAAAATTTCCTTTTAAGTGGGACACGAGCTGAAGAGCTTCAATGCCCGGCCTGGAGTGGAATAAAATTTGAAAATTTTATTCCAACTGCGGAGATCGGCTTAAGGAGTGAATGAAGTTGCTCGAAGCTTTCATTTACGGTGCTGTTATAGCCCTTATATCCGGAACTGCCCTGCCTCTCCTGTACCACAGTAAAAATGCACGAAAGGCTTCTTTCGGCCTATCTTTTATTTCTTCAATCCTGCTTCTGGCTTTTGCAGGCACAGTTCTTTACACAGGAAAAGAGCCTGCTTTTCCAGCCTTCGGATTCCTTCCAGGGCTGGACTTTACCCTGGCGGCAGACAGGCTTTCTGCAGGCTTTATTCTGCTTATCGCAGCTGTTGTGCCAGGCGTTTCGATATATTCCGTTGAATATGTGGAACACGCTAAAAGTGAAGCCAGAAAAAACCTCCAGGCAGCCCTTACAAACCTCTTTATCCTGGCTATGCTGATGGTCGTGCTCGCAGGAAACATGGTAGGTTTCCTGGTTTTCTGGGAAATAATGTCCCTGTCTTCCTTAATGCTTGTACTCCACGATTATTCCTCGGAAGAAAACAAAAAAGCAGGGCTCTTCTACTTTATAATGACAAGTCTGAGTACAGCTTTTCTTTTCATGGGTTTTATAAGTCTATTCAGGCTGACCGGCTCTGCCGAATTCGGACAGCTGGATTACCCGGCACACATCCTGACTTTGCCTTTCCTCTGCCTTTTTACCGGTTTCGGGATCAAAGCAGGGCTTGTCCCATTCCATAAATGGCTGCCCTATGCTCATCCTGCAGCCCCTTCAAGCATTTCGGCCCTGATGTCAGGCGTAATGCTGAAGGTTGCAATCTACGGCTTCCTGCGGTTTTTACTCTCAGTCTCCAACCCGGAACTCTGGTGGGGTACGCTAATCCTGATAGCAGGGAGTCTCTCAGCCATACTGGGGGTAATCTACGCCCTTAAGGAGAGCGACATAAAAAGGCTGCTTGCTTACAGCAGCATAGAAAATATCGGTATCGTTTTCATGGGAATTGGTCTGTATCTGATATTTAAACTGGAAGGACTTGAGGCCCTTGCCCTGTTAAGCCTTGTAGGAGCCTGCTTTCACGCTTTTAACCACGCCCTTTTCAAAAGTTTGCTTTTTCTCTGCGCAGGCTCGGTGGTTCACGCTACTGGCACACGGAACATCGAAGCTTTCGGAGGCCTTGTAAAACGTATGCCCCATACCGCCGCTTTTTTCCTGATAGGCTCGATCTCAATTGCCAGCCTTCCTCCAACAAGCGGCTTTGTAAGTGAGCTGATGCTTTTTCAGGCTTATTTCTACTCTTCAGCGCTTCCCGACCCGCTTTTAAAGGTGCTTCTAATTATTACCCTCTCGGTCTTTGCCCTTACCAGTGCGCTTGCAGCAGCGCTTTTTGTAAAGCTTTTCGGAATTACTTTCCTTGCCCTTCCTAGGACGAAATGCGCAAAGGAAGCCGCCGAAGTCCCGAAACCCATGCTGCTCGGAGAAGCTGTACCTGCAGCTCTCTGCATCCTTTCAGGGTTGTTTTCATCCAGGCTTCTGGGTCTTCTCGGCTTTGACCTTGGAATTCCGGACATGCTGCTTCTCGGGTTGATTCTTGCAGCCGCCTGCGGGCTTGTATGGCTTGCAGTTCGCAATTCAGGTCCTTCGAAAAGCCCGAGGATAATCAAAGAAACCTGGGGCTGCGGAATTCTGGCCCAGCATCCCACAATGGAATATAGCTCCGCAGGCTTTTCGGAACCTCTTGTATTCATTTTCAAAAAGATTTACAGGACCGAGATCTCCAGTACCAGGACGTATTCAGATACAAAGGAAAGCATTTTTAAGGACGGGACTGCCAGGATCCACCTTATTAAATTTTTTGAGGAACGTATTTATCTTCCAGTAGCCTATGCAGTCAGCCTGGTCTCTTCCCAGGTCTCCAGAATGCAGAATGGGAAGCTGGATACCTATGTACTTTATGTTTTTATTGTAGTACTTACACTGATGACATTTACGAGGTATTTCGCATGAATGCTTCATTCCTCTTATTCGCCCTGCTGAACACGGGCTTTGTCCTGCTGGTCTCACCGCTCTTTATGAGCCTGATCAGAAAGGTCAAGGCATATGCCCAGGGAAGAAAAGGCCCGAGTCTCCTGCAGAGCTATTTCGATTTGCGCAAGCTAATGCAAAAGGAAGTTGTTTACTCACCCAATTCCTCAGGGATTATGAGGATTACTCCCTATCTCAACCTGGGAGTCCTTCTCCTGGCCACACTGTTTGTCCCGATCGTCTTTATCCCCGATGCTCCTGCAGGAATCGGAAACATAATAGTCTTCCTTTATCTGCTCGCAATAGAGCGTTTTTTTACGGCACTCTGCGGGCTTGATGCGGGAAGCACTTTCGGGGGCATGGGCAGTTCCCGCCTGATGAGTCTCTCGGCTGTGATTGAACCTACAATGATCATAGCTTTTGCTGCACTTGCATACGTATTGAGAACCGTAAACTTCCATGAGATGTTTGCAATAACTGCCGGGTCCGCAATCCCGGAAAGCCCGACCCTGACCCTTATTTCCATTTCCCTTTTTATCATCATTATAGTGGAAACCGGAAGGATTCCCGTGGACAACCCGGCAACACATCTTGAACTTACAATGATAAACGAAGCCATGATTCTGGAGCAGTCCGGGAAAAACCTGGCTTTAATAGAGCTTGCCCATGCCATTAAACAGACAATCCTGATGGCAGTTCTGATAAACATCCTGGCTCCCTGGGGGCTTGCGACCGAGCTTACCTTCACAGGCTTTGTGGTTTCATGCCTCTATTTCCTTGTAAAGGCCTGCTTGCTTGCAGGGGTAATAGGTCTTTTTGAATCTTCCATTGCAAAAATGCGGCTTTTCAGGCTGCCCGGATTCTATATGATGGCATTTTTCTTTTCCGCACTTACCATACTGATGGAGGTGTTTGCATGATATTTTCCTTCCTGGCAGATCCGGCATTCCTCGAAGATATTGTAAGGATCCTCTTTGTCTTTGTGCTGATCACGGCAGCCTTTATCCTTTCCACAAGGAATATTGCTTCGCTACTGACCGTATATGCTGTTCAGTCCCTGCTGCTGGTCCTGATCGCTTCGTCCCTTTACTTTATCGAGGGTAACAGGACATTGCTTGCGATCGCAGCCCTTACACTTGTGAGCAAGGTGCTGTTAATTCCCATCTTTATAAACCTGATAGGGGAAAAAATCAAAATCAGCCGGGACCTGAAGTTTAATTACCTGGAGCCAACAGCATCCCTCCTTGTTAGCATGGGCCTGATCCTGCTTGCTTATGTCTTCCTCTCAGGCTTTTTCAATGAGTTTATTCTGGGCAAGTTATTTTTCATGGGGGCTGTTATAGGCTTATCCCTGACGCTTATGGGTATGCTTGTGATATTCAGCCGCAGAAAAGTAATTACGAAGGTTATAGGATACCTGACAATGGAAAACGGGGTCCTGCTCTTCGGAATCTTTGTTGCGGATCTCCCCTTTATTATAGAAATTCTGATAGTGATAGACCTGATGATCCTTGTACTGTTAATAACTATCCTCGCAATAGGTCTCGATTCCACTAGTGAGGAATACCACCAGCGCCTCCAGACACTCAAAATCTGGTCAGGAGGGGAAGATTAATGATCATATTCGGTTATCTGGCAGCAGGAGCCATAGCTCTTGCCCTTATCCTGCTTTCAAAATCCCACAGGGCAATGAATGCTTTCTGTATTCTGCACACCCTTGCATTTCTTGCAATCGGGCTTTATGCACTGCTCACTACCGCAGTCCCGGCTTTTGAGGCCGGAAGCGAGTATTTCTATGTAGATCATCTCAGTATCTATGAAGTTCTGATTGCAGCCTTATTGTTTTTCCTGGCTTCGGTCTATGCAAACGGTTATGTCGAAAGCCTGATGCAGGCCCAGGAACTGCACCGGAATAACTTGAAAATCTTTTATATGGTTTTTAGCCTCCTGCTTACGACCGCTACCCTGGCTTTCTTTTCGGATAACCTTGCCTTATTCTGGATCTTTGCCGAGCTGACAACAGTTCTTTCAGCCGCGCTTGTGGCTATCCTGTCTGCCAAAGAAAACATCGACGCTGCCATCAAGTATATCTTCATAGCTTCGGGAGCCATGCTTTTTTCATTCATAGGGCTGATTTTTCTATATACACTCTCCGGGGAAGTGCTGGGCAGCGGAACCCTTAACTGGACCGTGCTGATTGAAAATGCAGCCCTTCTGTCTCCTAAAATGCTGACTGCAAGTTTTGTGTTTCTCTTTATCGGTTTTGCAGCAAAATCCGGGATTTTCCCCTTCCATACCTGGCTTCCGGATGCCCACTCAAAAGCCCCTTCAGCAGTAAGCGCCATTTTATCCGGTGTCCTGTTAAATATAGGCATGTATGGAATTCTGCGGATGTACGCGGTTATCAGGCAGACGCAGGCCGAAGATATGGCATCTCAGTTTCTGATGGGTTTCGGGCTAATTACGGTAGCGGTTGCGGTCCTGAATATGCTCTTGCAAAAGAACCTGAAGATGCTGATTGCTTTTTCAAGTGTGGAACATATGGGCATTCTTCTCATCGGAATAGGGGTTGGAACGCCTTTTGCCCTTTTCTGGACACTTTTTTACGTCCTTGCCCACTCGCTGACCAAAGCCTCACTCTTCTTTTCGGCAGGCATTCTGCATAGGCAATACGAAAGCAACCTGATCCAGGACATCAGAGACGTTTTTTCGCTCCAGCCCATTGCAGGCTGGGGATTTGTTATTGGGAGCTTTGCAATCATAGGCATGCCCCCTTTCCCGATCTTTTCGGCCAAACTCTTTATCCTGCTAGAAGCATTCGGGTTTTCGAAACCTCTTGTCTTTGCAGTTCTTCTCCTGCTGGTCATTGCATCAGCTGCATTTGCAAGGTTTTTAATCGAGGCCTTTACCCGGAGTTCGAAAGAGGTTGGGGCCGAAGGGCCAGAAACCCCACTTACTCCGTATGTAGTCAGGAGCGGTATGAAATTCCCAATTTTATCCATTATTTTTATGATTCTGGCACTCGGGGTTTTCTTTCCGGAATTTCTGGAAAAACTGTTGAACGAAATCGTGCATGAGCTTGGATACCTGTAAATCGGAGGCAAAAAGAATATGAATTCAAACAAAAACACAGCAAATTCCCTGATCCCGGCAGGCCCGAAATTAAAAGAGAATTGCCAGATTCCAGTGAATCCTGCGGTTCTGGCAACCCGATATGCTACGGATTTAATAATTGACGTTTCAGGCAAAGAGCCACAAATCAGGAGGGGAAAAAACAATGAATTTTATATTCCCCTGGGAGAAAAAGAGTTTTTAAAAACTGTGCCTGTACTCTCTGAGAAGGGCTTTGTGCTGATAAGCCTGTTCTGCGTCCAGAATTTTGAGGATAGCCACGGTTTTACCCTCTTTTATGTTTTCAGGCTTAAAGGTTTTAGTGATATATTTGCGTTTATGCAGAATGTCAGGAAAGAAACTACATCGATTGCCACGGTTTTCCCGTCCGCCTGCTGGTATGAGCGGGAAATCCGGGATGGATTCGGGATAGAATTTAAGGAGGCTTTTGACAAAAGGAGGCTTTTTTTACATGAGGCATATCCTGAAGGCTTTCACCCTCTCCTGAAATCCTTTAAAAATGGAAAAATCCAAACTGTCCAGAACCCGAAAGAAGCATATCCTTTCAAGCAGATGGAAGGTGAAGGCGTATACCAGATCCCGGTAGGGCCTGTCCATGCAGGAATCATTGAACCTGGCCATTTCAGGTTCAGCGTTATTGGAGAACCCATTTTAAATCTCGAAATCCGGCTCTTTTACAAACACCGAGGAATCGAAAAACTTGCCGAGGGAAAAAAACCCTCTGCCTGTGTCCCTATTGCCGAAGCCATCAGTGGAGACGAAACCGTTGCCAATGCCGTTGCATTTTGCACGGCCATAGAAAAAATTGCTGGAATTGAGGTTCCGCCCAGGGCCAGCTACTTAAGAGCGATTCTCCTGGAGCTTGAACGCATCTACTCACATATGGGCGATCTCTCAGGTATGATTACTGATATAGGATTTCCAAGAATGACAACGCCTTTCGTTATACTCCGTGAAAATCTTTTCAGGCAAAATGAGCTTCTAACAGGCTCCCGGTTTATGAGAGGCGCTATAGATTTGGGAGGCGTAAAAAAGGAGATTTCAGGCGAGGCCCTTTCAAAGCTTGCCCTTTATTTGAAAACGTTTGTACCGCAGTTTGAATCCGCAATTACGGCTGTCCATGCTTCCTCATCCCTTATTGACAGGTTTTCAACGACCGGGATTTTGAAAAAGAAACTGATTACTCCGCTTAATCTTACAGGCCCCATTGCCAGGGCTGCCGGGGCTTCTTATGATGTCCGGCTTGACCATCCCTACGGTATATATAAAGATGAACCTCCTAAAAGAATGACCAAAACCGCAGGAGACGTCCTTTCCCGCTTTGAAGTTAAAGCTGCGGAAGTTCTTAATTCAGCCTCCCTGATACAGAAACTTATAATATCAGTCCCTGACGGCCCGACCGTCGCCGAAGCAACCGGGTTTGCAATTTCGAATATTCCGGACGGGTACTCCCTCTCAATGGTTGAAGCCGCTCGGGGCCAGAACCTGCACTGGGTCTATGTGAGAGGTGGGGTAATTGACCGCTACAAGGTGCGTACCGCATCTTTCTGCAACTGGCAGGCTATAGAACATGCAGTGCTCGGGAATATTGTTCCGGATTTTCCCCTGATCAACAAGAGCCTTAACCTTTCCTATGCAGGAACGGACCTCTGAGGTGAAATGAATGGTAAACCCACTTACGTATGTTTTCCGTTCGAAAGTAACGGAGAAATTTGAGTTTTCCGATACCGAACTTGAAGCTCTCGGCTCCCAATTGAAAGCAGAAGTTAACCAGGTTTTCGGGCACAGCCTTGCAATCCGCGAACTGGATTCAGGCAGCGATAACTCAACAGAAATTGAGATTTCAAACCTGGGAAACCCGCATTACGATGTTGAAAGGTTCGGGATTTCTTTTGTAGCTTCCCCGAGGCATGCTGATGTCCTGCTGGTCACAGGTGCAGTCACCCTGAATATGGCCGAAGCCGTTCTAAAAACTTATGAAGCCATGCCCTTCCCGAAGTTCGTGATCGCAGCAGGAGATGACGCCTGTGATGGCGGGATTTATAAGGGTTCTTATGCCGTACTTGGAGGAGTTGACAAAATCCTGCCTGTGGATATGAAAATCCCTGGAAACCCTCCTTCCCCGAAAGAAATCCTGCGCGGGATCTTTGCCCTGGTAAAAAAGGCCTCAGGATAACCGACCTGATTCCAAAACTTTTTTCTAAAAAGTTTTATCAAAATCTGGGATTTTTCCTTCTAAAACTTTTTTCTTAAAAGTTATCCAATATCGGGTTCAGGTAAGTCTCTTTTTACCTTTTATTGATACATTTCGGAAACCAATAAAGAGAGTGAGAAAATTATAAATAAGAGGAAATATTATTCCGCGTGCGTTGCATCTTACTTCCGGAAATGATGCATTTGAGAACGAAAGTTCGGATGAATTCGTGGGCAGAAACTGGAAATTTACGGAATGCTCCAGAAGGCAGTGTGAAGGCAGCAAAATCCTGCTGCTAGAAAATTCAAAGTCAGAATTTATTAAATTTACCTTTTGGGAGAGAATGAGCTCAAAAAAGGAAAAGCCGTGAGAAAGACCGCTAAGGTCGAAAACGAGCTTGAAAGCGACTTCAGGATAAAAGTCTCGGAATAAAGAAAAGAGAAATAGGTTAAAAGGCCCCTTAAAAAGATAAAACAAAAACAAGGAAAAAGCCAGAAAAAGCATTTAACTTAAAGAAAATAAATGCATTTTGGAAAAAAATATAAAGGATCAATTGAAAAGTAGCGCAATAATGTTGCGAGAAGTTCCTTCGAAGTCCTCTGGAGGAAGAAAGAACCTTTGCCAACTAAGACTGCTTTCTGAAAAGAAATAAAGGAGAATTATCTCTTCTATACTTAAAAATTTCCCGGGGAGATGGAACAAAATGAAAATATCACTTATTGATCTGGCATTTCTTTCAGAAAAAAGGAAGGATGTATTACTCCTGCTGGAAGAGGGGCCTAAAACTGGAGATGAAATAAAAACAGCCCTAAACGTCAACTCTACATCGATAATGCCCCAGATCAAAAAATTAAAAGAAGGACGCCTGATAGTACAGGATGATAGAAATACCTATAAGCTCTCGGAGATGGGAGAGATAGTAGTCGAAAAGATGGAGCCTCTGCTTAATACCGTAAGGGTTTTTGAGGAGAACTACGATTACTGGACAAACCATGACTTTACCGCAATTCCCGAGTCCCTCCTTAACAGGATTGATGAGTTGGGGAACTATTTCATGCTTGAAGCCGACCTTAACAGGCTTTTTGAAGTACCTGAAGATTTTAAAAATAATCTCCTGGAGTCAAGGCACGTAAAAATGTTCCTTTCATATTTCAATCCTCTTCATGTTGAAATGTACTCGGAACTTGCAAGAAAAGGAGCTGAAATATGTCTTATCCTGACAGAACCCGTTTATGACAGGATGAAAAAGGATTACTATGAGGATCTGAAATCTCTTGTGGAATCAGAAAATGTTCAGATTTACATCTGTGACAAAAACGTAACCCTCAAAAATGTAGTGACAGAGCGTTTCTGCTCGCTTGTGCTTTTCGACAAAAAAGGAAAGTTCGACCATCAGCGCCTTATGAGCTTTGACGAGAGTGCACTCAAATGGTGCGAAGAACTATTTTTGCACTATAAAGACCTGTCCACACTGCTGGAGAAATTATAACTACCTTTACGAAGTCAGGATGAGTCTTCTTCCAGATATTTATCTATCAGAGCCCTGAATCTGTGGATATCTATGGGTTTGGAGACATAGTCCACGCAGCCCATTTCTATGAAATGTTCTTCACTGCCTTTCATAGCATGGGCCGTAACCGCTATCACAGGGATATCCGCAGTAGAAAGATTTTTCTTAATTCGATCGAGAACCTCAAGCCCGTCCATCTTCGGAAGCTGCATATCCAGCAGAATAATATCGAATTTTTTCTCAGCAAGGCGCTCAAGAGCCTTTATCCCATCCTCGGCTTTAGTTACATTATGTCCATAGAATTCCAGAAGGTCCAGAATCAGTTCCATATTCATGGGATTATCTTCGACAATCAGGATTTTCTTCATCATTACGCCTCTTCAGCATAGCTAATTGTTTTATCCTATTAATTAACTCTTTTCTTCCGAAAGTGCCTTTTTTCATGATAGAAATAAAATGCCCTTTCAGCTCACTGTTCAATTCTTCGAGATTCTTCTCAGTAAGCTCGCCGGAAGTACATACAATAAGAGGAATATCTTTTGTGCGTACATCGGCCCTCAGGCTGGATATAACATCAAATCCGCTGATTTCCGGCATCATGAGGTCAAGAATCAGGATATCGGGTTGCTGCTCTGAGAAAAGCTTTTGCAAGCCTTCTCTCCCGCTGTAAGCTTTGATAACTTCAAAGCCCTCGGGCTCAATCATTGAGCTCAGCAGTTCTACAGTGTTCTCATCGTCATCTACGATAAGAACTTTAGGATATTCAAACCGGAGCTTCCCGGTAATTTCTTCGAGAGAAGTTACCAGTTCAATTCTTTTTATCGGCTTTGTAAAGGAGTATGTTGCTCCAAGGGCAATTCCAAGCTCGTTATTATTGGTCATGGAAATAATAAGTACCGGTATAGAAGCCGTATGAGGGTCATTTTTTAGCTGCCTCAGAACAAGCCAGCCATTAGTGTCAGGCAGGAAGACATCCAGGGTAATGATGTCGGGTTTCAGGTTCTTTGCAACCTTCAAAACACTTTTTCCACTATAAAGGAGAGCTACACTATACCCGGCATCCTTAAGGATAACGGAGAGGAGTTCGCTAGAACCTTTGTCATCGTCAACTACCAGAACAAGCTGCTGCTTAGTATCTCCCTTTACAGGTAGATAGACTTCGGGCAGCTCCAGTTCTTCCTGCAAATCCTCAAGATTTTCTTTTACTGAAAGTGCTGCTGCTTTGTTCATCTCGAATTCTATGATTACATCTTCGAGTCCCATCTCGCTGGCTTTCCTGCGCTCTAACGGTTTCCTGAGAGGAACTGCAAAGGTAAAGTTACTGCCCTTACCAGGATCGCTCTCAACCCAGATATCTCCCTGATGTAAGTTCACAATTTTCTTGACAAGAGCAAGTCCAAGCCCTGTGCCACAATACTGCCTGGTTGCTGAAGCATCGATCTGGGTAAAAGGCTGGAAAAGCTTTACCTGGTCTTCAGCAGAAATGCCTATACCGGTATCTATGACTGAAATAAGTGCCTGGTCTCCGCTTTTTTTGCAATAGATCGAGATTTTTCCACCGTTTGGGGTAAATTTGATTGCATTGCTTACAAGGTTGTAAAGGATCTGAATTAGGCGGCCTCTGTCGGCTTCAAGCGTCGTAAAGTCGGATTCTACATTAAAAGTGACTTCAAGAACTTTTACCTGCGCAAGAGGAGAGAGAACAGCTTTAACTTCCTCAAAAATGGAATTGATTGAAAATTCACTGTAGTGGAGGTCCATTCTCCCGGCTTCTACTTTTGAGAGATCAAGGATATCGTTAATAAGTACCAGCAAATGCTTCCCACTGGTAGAGATATTGCTTACGTATCTGAATTGCTTTTCATTAAGCTCCCCAAAAACCCTCTCAAGGAGAATATCCGAAAATCCTATAATGGAATTCAGAGGTGTTCGCAACTCATGACTCATATTTGCGAGAAATTCACTCTTGGAATTATTGGCTCCCTCAGCTTCCAGTTTTGCCTGAAGTAATTTTTCTTCCGAGCGCCTGTGTGCGGTGATATCGAGACCTGTTTTAAGAACCCCGGTAATCCTACCATTCTCATTCTTTATAGGAATCGCACTGACAGTCCAGATCTTCCCATCCTGTGTAACTACTTCCCCGAACTCTTTATTTCCGGACTCCAGTACTTTCAGTACAGGAGACTTGCCCGGATTCTCTTTATATAAAATATACATATCTTGATAACGCTGCCCGATAACGTCATCAAGTTTCCTGCCCGTGTGGTCAAGAGCTGCTTTATTCAACCAGATTATTCTCAGTTCGGAATCCATAAAGACTACGAGTTCAGTGAGAGAGTCCAGAATTACCTTTTTTTCATGTTCCTGGTTTTTAAATTCATCAGAAGTCATTCTCAGGCGGTCAAGCGTCTGATTTATTCCTTCGGACAACCTTGAGAGTTCATCATTCCCGTCAATAGGAAATCGTTCGGAGAAATTCTTATTTATTCTTACCTTTTCTACGAAATTATTAATTGCAACTATTCGGGATACTACTTCCCTGTCAAGAAGAAATTTACAGCTAGCCCCAATCATAAGGCCTGCGAACAAAAGGAAAAACACCATGTATCGGAGAGACTTCTGGCCCTCGGCATAGATATTGCTGGCTGCATCAGTCCGGATTACAATAGTCGGATTTCCGGAAATGTCTCTAAGAACGGAATAGCCGGTAACCCGGTCTCCGGTTGCGGCATATATGAAATTCGGATTTTTACTTTCAAAAAGGGCCTGCCGAAAATCAGGTGGCATATTGTAAAAACTGTAAAGAGTAACCTTACTTCCTGTACTTTCCTGGACGGATTCGAGGAAACTTGAATCAAGTTTTTTTCCAAGGATGATTGTACCTGAGATTTCTTTATTCCCGGGTGCAGCCACCACAGGCTGATTGGAAATGACTGCAGGGCCGTTTTCCAGCAGGAATAACCCTTTTAAAGGAATTTCAGTCTCCTTACAGAGTAAACTCCCGTCACCTATCCCCTGATATACTTCGGGAAGAGTGGAAGCATTAGTAGAAACCCCCGAATCCGAAAATTCGGAATATACGATATATCCTGAACTATTCACCAGAAAAATAAAGTCACACCCACTGACAGAAAAGATGTCATCGAATGCAGTTTCACTGAAACTCTGAGGATGCTGATTGAATATTAAACTCCTGACATCCTGTCTTGAAGAAAGAGCAGAATTGATTTCCTCAAGATACAGAACCTGAAAATCAATTATGTTCTCTACCTTTTCTACATTGTCAGTTGCCTCTTTTTCCTGCAAATCGGAAAAACTGGAATAGAGAATACTCTGGGATGCAAAAATAACAACTGAAATGAGAAGGGCAAAGATGATATAGATAATAACAAGGATCTTTCTACTAACGTTCATAGTTTAAGCTCGATGATGGGCTTCGGGTTAATTAAGCCTGTAGGCAGGTCTGGGTCGGGATCTGCAGGGAAGTTTATAAGATAATACTAACAGATAAAATTAAATTGGAATCTATATAAAAGTTTTCTACAAGCAGTCCGACAATGTAACTTCCTTTATTTAAAGAGAGATACAGGTTTCTTTTTCCCGAATAAAGGCTTTCAGAGTAGATCAGGTGAAAAAAAGCTTAAACGACAAGTATGAACATAAGCGATCCTGTTCATGAAAAAAAGCAGGAAATAACTCAGATCTTAAACTGGATACTATTAATCCATTTACCAGAACCTTAAAAATAAATTTAGAAGTTCAACTTACCCATATTCTGTACCAGAATTTGCCTGAAAAAACCTGGAAAAGTATTTCTTTAAGAAGGTTATGTTTTTAAAAACAAGTAAGAATTTCGGAATGAAAAAGAGAAGTAAGAGCTAAAAAGACGTATAAGGAAAAAGCTGGCAGCCATAAAGGCGCTTACAAAGAAAAAACGGACTCTATTGCTTTTTCCTTATATTTTTTGTTGAACAGATTATTTCTTTAAGCTAATTTCCCACTTTTATTTCTGTATAGGGAAATATCCGACTTCACTGACCAGGTTCTGGCCCTTCTCACTCATTACGAAATCAACAAATTCCTTTGTAAGGCCTGTGGGTTCCCCATTAGTATAGAAGTAGAGAGGCCTGGAGAGCGGGTATGCGCCACTTAGAATATTTTCAGGAGTTGGAGCTTCAGGGCCGTTTCCTGCGTCCAGGTTCAGGGCCTTTACGCTTTCATCGAGATATGCAACCCCGATGTATCCGATTGCACTGGGATTCTGGGAGACTTCGCCCACAATTCCACCTGTAGCAGCCTGAGTAAGGGCGTCAGGTCGGTATTCATCTTCAAGCAGAACAGCTTCCTGGAAGTATTCGTAAGTGCCTGAACTGCTGTCTCTGGAGATTATAGTAATGGGTGCATCAGTTCCACCGATATCTTTCCAGTTGCTAATGCTCCCATTGTAGATGCCGCGCAGCTGGTCAAAAGTAAGTTCAGTCACAGGATTACTGGGGTTTACGACTACAGAAATCCCATCATAAGCAATGGTATGTTCTGTGGGATTGATTCCGTTTGCCTGAGCAGCCTTAATTTCATCAGCTTTCATTTCTCTGGATGCGGTAGCAATGTCTACTTCACCGTCAATGAGCGCTGCAATTCCAACCCCGGATCCGCCTCCGGTGACTGTTACGCTTTGCTCAGGATTTTCAATCATGAATTCTTCAGCTTCAGTCTGTGCAAGAGGAAGAACCGTATCAGAGCCCTTCAGAGAGATTTCCTGTGCTTCGGTTGCAGTAGCTTCCTCTGCAGGAGTACCCTCGGAAGAATTTTCCTGAACAGGAGAGGATGCTTCACTATTTTTTTCAGCACATCCACCCAAAAACACGAATCCTATCACCATTAATGTAAGGATTGCATAGAATTTCAATTTGTTTACCATGTTAAAGTTACTCCTAAAATAACTGTTAGAGATCTCCGAGAAACCCCAACGTTTAGCTGGGTGTTTATAAAGGGAAGTATAAACGATTCATTGAAATCAGAGGTTTATCGAAATTCTTGCTAACAGGTTAATTATCTATGTTTATTCAACTTATTCCCGTACAGAGAACAATAAAAGAAGAGAAGTATATAAGAATTTTCCATACATTATATAGAGAAGAAAATACCATATAGGAACATAGAATTGAGTAATATAATAAATATGTACTATAAGAAATATAGATAAAAAAGCAAATAATTTAATAAAAAATTAAGTAAGATCTTCCAGAATCTATAGACAATCCAAAGAATCAAAAAGATTATTCCTGGAATTAAGAGTATAACCAGGACTTTTTCTCTAAAAAAGTGTTTATTGTCTAATGATTTAATAAAAAACTTTGTTTTTGTCCCTGGAAATTATTTCGGAGCCAGAAAAGAGTTTAATATTTTAAAAATATTCAATTCATAAGTAATTACTGTGTCCGCACTCGATTTCATAGGTTCGGGATTGAATGCAACAACTCAGGGATAAAAAGCTTCAAAAAATTAAAATTAAAGTATTTTACCTTCCAAACGTCAGATAAATTGTTAATCTGCTGTGTTTTTGCCTGAAAAATACTGAAAGAGATTTAATTTAGAGAACAATAATTATTAATCTCCAGATAAATTATTTACTTATTCTTACCTGATTTTGGTTTGACATCTGGAAGTCTGTTGCTCAATTTTTATTTGCCACATAAGGAATCTGGTTTCCCGACTTGAATTACCATTTAAGAAATCTGGTTGCCCAGCCTACATTCTTTCTCAGCAGGTATTTTCTTAACTCATCGATTCCAAGCAGTAAAATTGCAAAAGGAACGGCAAACAGTAAATACCTGAGGTCCAGAGGGGAAGTATTGAAAATAAGATTTGCGGACGGATTCCAGATAATAAATGCCAGAATCAGGAGCTCACTTGCAATTCCTACCAGAACCATGGGATTGCTGAACAGACCCGCTGTAAAAACTGACTGGCACCGGGTTCGCGAGGTAAAAACATTCGCTATCTGACAGATTACCACTGCTGAAAAGAAAGCAGTTATTGACTGCATATAAAGGGGATTGTTGTTTGCAAGCTGCTCGCCAAAACTCCAGCCTCCTTCAAAAAGTACGGCAAAATAGCAGAAGAAGCCTGCAAGAGCTTCTACAGGACCTTTTACCGCATAAGCCGTAAAGAGCAGCTGGGGTGTTAACAGCTTTTCTTCTCTCGCTCTGGGAGGTCTTTTCATAATATCCCCTTCCGCTTTTTCCTTTCCCAGAGCAATTGCAGGCAGCATATCCGTGCCCAGATCAATTGCCAGGATAAGCTGTACGGGCATGGGAAGGGGCAGGGCAAAGAGAACAAAGGCTATGAAAGGCAGGATCTCAGGAATATTGCTGGCAAGGATATACACAATGAATTTCTTAATATTATCAAAAACGGTCCTGCCCTCCTCGACAGCATTTACAATCGTAGCGAAATTGTCATCGAGAAGTACCATATCCGCAGCTTCGCGAGCCACATCCGTGCCGCTGCCCATCGCGACTCCCATATCCGCATTCTTGATTGCAGGAGCATCGTTGACCCCGTCGCCTGTCATGGTCACGATCTCCCCCTCGGCCTGGAAAAGCTGTACGATTTTTAGCTTCTGTACAGGAGAAGTACGTGCAAAGACAATGCTTGGATTTTTCAATCTTGAAGCAAGCTCGGTACGTGAGAGTATATTCAGTTCGTCTCCGGTAATAATCTCAAGGTTTCCTGAGTCTGAAAGTCCCACATCCTTTGCAATTGATTCCGCAGTGACAGGATGATCCCCGGTGATCATAACAACCTTGATCCCGGCGGCGTGGCATTTTGCAATAGCACCTCTGGCCTCAGGACGCGGAGGGTCTACAATTCCTATAAATCCCAGGAAAATAAAGTCCTCGGTGTACTCCCTTAGATCTTCTCCCTGCCTGTACGCGAGGGCAATCACACGTTCTCCTTTTCCTGCAAGCCTCAGGTGTCGGTCAAGAAGTTCTTTTTGTTCAGCTTCACCCATAGTCTTAGTTCCTCCTGAAACCAGGGCTGAACTGCACATTTTCACAACTACTTCCGGGGCCCCCTTGAGATAGACTTCAAGTTTTTCCTCAGGAGTGCGGCAGATAACTTCCATTCTTTTCGTAAGCGAATCAAAGGGAAACTCTTCTAGCCTTGGATAATCATTCTGAAGTTTTTTTATATTTTCAAGGTTATTTGCAAAAACAAGAAGGGCCCCCTCGGTCGGATCACCGGTATACCCTGGAGGGGACTCATAAAGCTTTGCATTATTACAGAGCCCTGCAACTCTTATGAAAACAGATGGTAATTTTTCAGGGTCCCATACAGGCTTTTTTATAATACAAAATCCTTGTACTCCTGAATCTTCAGCTTTTTCTTCAACAGCTTTGTCTTTACTGGTAACAGCTTTCTGCGTACCCGTAACCGTTTTAGTTATACTTTCTTCTGCCTCCTGCCCTGTATTCCTTTTTTTAGAGCTGAGAGGGTTCTCGAGAAGGAGACACTCAAAACCTACCATGATGGAGTTTACTGCCATTCTGTTCTGGGTCAGGGTACCGGTCTTGTCCGTACAGATAACCGTTGTAGAGCCCAGAGTTTCTACTGATTCAAGTTGTTTTATAAGGGCATTCCTTGATGCCATTCTTCTGGAGGCAAGGCTAAGGGAAAGAGTAACTGTAGGTAAAAGCCCTTCGGGCACATTGGCGACGATAATTCCGATTGCAAAGATCAGGCTTGCAAGAAAGACATCCTGAAGAAGGAAAGCAAGTATAAAAAAGGTTATTCCAAGGGAAATTGCAATTGCAGATATAACCTTTATGAAATGATTGAGCTCTTTTCGGATAGGAGTATCCACGCCTAAAGTCTGTTCTGTAAGTGTTGCAAGGCTTCCGATCTGGGTATTCTGTCCCGTTCCGAAAATGACAGCTTTTCCATTCCCACTCTGTACCAGAGTTCCTGAAAAAACCATGTTCCTGCACTCCAGCATGTTTGGATGAGTGCATTCAAGAGACCGAAGCTGAGGTTCGGATTCGCCGGTAATAGCCGAGTTGTCCACTTTCAGAGTATTGGTTTCAATCAAACGCCCATCAGCAGGAACTTTGTCTCCTTCCTCAAGAAGAATAATATCCCCTACCACAAGCTCCGATGCCAGAACGCCCCTTACCTTTCCTTCCCTCAGAACCCTGGCATGGGGTGGAAGAAGCTGCCGAAAGCTTTCCATTGTTTTCGCAGCCTGGTATTCCTGAATAAATGTAAAGGTTCCGTTAATAACTACGACACCTGCGAGAGCAATTCCTATATACAGGTTTCCCTGCCCGGGATCAAGATATTCTCCGACGAAAGCCAGAAGAGATCCCACAGTCAACAGTATGGAGAAAAAATTTCGGAATTGCCTGAGATACTTCTTTATTATGCTCTCTTTGCCTGTTTCTTCGAGAATATTGGCTCCACACTCTTTGAGCCTGCGAGCAGCTTCCTGCTCGCTCAGCCCGTTTTCATCAACCTCTAATTTTTGAAGAAATTCTTTAAGTGGAATACTGTGTTCGTTCCCCTGGGGAGAACATATCTTGCCGTTGCTACCAGTCAGATTCTTCCCCATTGAATCCCCTGTTTGATTCAATGTAATTCAAGAATAAGAAGCTTGACATGCGTACCGAAAACTATCTCTAAATATAAAATAAGATCGGAAATGATACTGGTGCATTACCAGGTCAGACCTCATGCACTAGCAGGATGGGGTAAAAAGCCTGAGCAAACTGATTCGCGTAAAAATCGAACAATAGGGTCAAAAATTATGACCGTATTTATTAAAGAAACGGCAAAAAAAAATTCTTGACAAATAGCTTTTATAAGTTGTTAACTAAAAAAATGCCGCATTCTAACGCAATCGTAAGGAGCCTGAGAATTGTTTTTACTACCGTGGTTCTCATTCTGCTCGGGAGGGGCGGAAAGGAAATTCAGGGTATTGTTGATTTCCCAGGCGAAACTTGTGATTTTTAATTGCGTTTCAAAACTCTGGATTCCAGTCCAGAGCATGAAACACTTTGGATTGAAAAGGTCTATATAATATTGTCAAGTAGACAATGAAATTGTAATAAAAATAAATGTAAATCGATAAATTAAAAAAAAGGTATGACTATGAGCGAATTTACACTCAAAACGAGACTCTTAGCTGCCCTTGAAGGCAAGCCCGTTGACAAAGTACCTGTTTGCTCCGTGACCCAGACCGGGATTGTAGAACTCATGGATGAAGTAGGAGCCCCATGGCCCGAAGCCCACACCAACCCCGAACTTATGGCAAAGCTCGCAATCGCCAACTATGAACTCAGCGGACTCGAAGCTGTAAGGCTTCCTTACTGTCTTACCGTTCTTGTTGAAGCCATGGGCTGTGAAATTAACATGGGTACCAAGAACAGACAGCCATCTGTTACTGCTCACCCCTATCCCAAGGACCTTGAAGGTGCATCCATTCCAGCAGATCTCCTGCAGAAAGGTAGAATTCCTGTTGTACTCGAAGCTATAAAGATAGTCAGGGAAAAAGTGGGTCCTGACGTGCCGATTATCGGCGGTATGGAAGGTCCGGTTACAGTCGCCTCTGACCTGGTAAGTGTAAAATCCTTCATGAAATGGTCCATTAAAAAGACTGATCTCTTCCAGCAGGCTCTTGACCTTGCCACTGAAGCTTCAATCATGTACGCAAATGCAATGGTCGAAGCAGGCGCAGACGTTATTGCCATTGCGGACCCTGTAGCTTCCCCTGACCTCATGAGCCCTGACTCTTTCAGGCAGTTCCTCCAGGCAAGACTGCAGAAGTTCTCCTCAAGTGTGAACTCCATAACCATCCTCCACATCTGCGGAAACGTTAACCCGATTCTCAGTGACATGGCAAACTGCGGCTTTGAAGGTCTCAGCGTTGAAGAAAAAATAGGCAGCGTAAAGAAGGGTAAGGGAGTAATCGGAGACAGAGCAAGATTAGTAGGGAATGTTTCCAGTCCTTTCACTCTGCTGCCTGGACCTATTGACAAGATAAAAGCTGAAGCAAAAGAAGCTCTTGAAGGCGGAATCGATGTACTCGCACCGGGCTGTGGTATTGCACCCATGACCCCCCTCGAGAACATAAAAGCGATGGTCGCAGCAAGAGACGAGTACTACGCCTGAAAAGGCACGAAAATTTCTTTATTTTTTTTTCACGGGCACATTCCGGAACTCTAAAACCTTTAGAGCATCCGGGTATTGTGTTCCGCTTTATATTTTCTTAGTTTTGGCAGAAGGAGTGAGTACTCCAGAGCCAGGCCCTTTCAGGCTGAGCTGAGGAGAACCGGTCCGGAAAAAATGACTCAGTATAAATAGCTTAATAGCTTATTCAGTATAAGACTTATTTAAATTTATTAAACTCAGAATATGTCTGAAACATACTGGTTGAGTAATCTTAAACTTTTTGGAGGAGGTTAAGATATGAGAACAGGAGTTGCAATTGACCTGGGAACCAGCGGTTTTAGGGCCCAGAAAATTGACCTGGAAAGTGGCGAGATCAAGAAAACTGTCATAACGCTGCGGAATCCCCTTCCCGGAGCAAACGTGATGGACCATCTTGACTTTGCAATCCATTACGGGCTTGACAAAGCCCACGGGCTCTCGGCGACAGCAGTAAAAAATATTCTGGCCGAACTGGAAGTAAACCTGGCGGAAATGGAAAAATTTTCAATCTGCGGAAACCCTATCCAGCTTTCCATATTTCAGGGAATTCCAATTGAAGACCTGGCATACGCCGGAGAGCGTAAAAAGCAAAAATATCACATTGAAGAGCAGAACAGGGATGCCCGTATAAGACCTATGGCCGAGATTGAGGGATTCGAAGAAGCCGTAAACTGCAAACTGTTTGTACCCCCGGCAATTAAACACGAAGTTGGAGCCGATGCGCTTGCGCTTATTGTAAAGGCTGGCATGATTGAAAGTAGTGAGATCGCGATTGCAACGGACTACGGAACAAATGCCGAAATGGCTCTCAAAGCAAACGGCATTATATATACCGGCTCGGCTGCCGCAGGTCCTGCTCTCGAAGGCCAGGAGATAGAGGATGGGTCCATTGCTTCCCCCCACACAATCTGCGACGTTGAATTTGAGGGAGAAAACCTGCGCTGCTATGTACTCGACCGGGATATGAAGACTACCAGGGCAGATCTTATAAATCCTAAAACCGGAGAGGTTGTAGAAAAGGGAGAACTCACTGCAAAAGGCATCACAGGTACCGGAGTTATTGCGCTTATAGAAACAGGCATGAGAAATAAATTAATTGTGCTGCCAAAGATTCAGACTCCGGACGGCATTATCCACCTCCAGGACGGAATAAAATTCACAAATAAAGACCTTATTGCAGCCGGGAGAGCTATAGGGGCAATCAGGGCCGGACATATTACTCTCTGTGCAGCTGCAGGCATAGAGATGGAAGAACTGCAGACAGCTCACATGTCAGGAGCTGCAGGCACTTATATGGACGCTGCAAAAGCCCATAAGGTAGGAATGATCCCTTACAATGCAAGTTATGTCTCCCAGATAGGAAATACCTCCCTGACCGTTGCCAGGGAAATTCTGCTTTCTGAAGACAGGCTCTGGGAACTGCAGGCAATTGCAAAGGAAATAGTGGGCACCCATGTAATGTTTGCAACCTCCGAGGCTTTTAAGGAAGCTTATCTGCTGGAACTTGCTTTCTGGAATGAAGGTATGGCTTTCAAGATGCTTCAGAAATTCCTGAAGAAGAAAAAACTTCCTATGATCGGTGAGCCTTCTGCCATTCTCAAAATTGACCGCCAGGTTGAAAGAGATATCCCCGAACTCGGAGAAGAAGGGCTTGAAGTGCTTGAAAGGGTTGGGACTTACCTTACAATGGTAATTGAGGAGTGTGAAGGTTGCCATAAGTGTGTAAAGGTCTGCCCTACCGGAGCCCTGAGAATGGAAGAGAACGGGCTTGTAAAAATAAGGACTGACCTCTGTGATGGCGCAAATTGCCAGCGCTGTCTGCATGCCTGCCCTGATGACAGGTTTAAATGGGAAAATCTGACAGTCGCAGGAAAATAAAAAGGGTAAGCTTATTGAGAGTAAAAAACGAATAAAGGAAAAATAAGTAATAAGCAAAATGACACGAAGGGAGGAAAAAACGTGCAGGTCATTGTAGTGGGGGGCTTTTTGGGAAGCGGGAAAACCACCACCATCATCAATATGGGCAAATACCTGGCAGAGAAAGGGAAAAAAGTTGCCATTATCGTGAATGAGATAGGGGAAATCGGGATTGACGGAGACGTGATAAAGAGGTTCGGATTCGATACGAAAGAGATCACAAGCGGATGTATCTGCTGTTCTCTGAAAGTCGGGTTAAGGGCAACCGTTACCCTTCTTGCAAAGGAATATAACCCTGACATCCTGATGATCGAACCCACAGGCATAGCCTTCCCGCACATAATAAGGGACGAAATCGAACTCATGAACCTGGGCGAGCAGGTAAATGTCGCTCCCCTTGTGACCCTGATTGACGGTAGCCGTTTCAAGCACCTTATGAAAGAAGTAAAAGAATTTGCAATGAGGCAGATTATTGATGCGGAAATTCTCGGGATAAACAAGATAGACCTGATAGAGCCTATCCGACTTCCGATCCTTGAAGCATCGGTGCAGCAGCTGAATCCGAGTGCCAGAGTAGTCATGCTTTCAGGAAAGGATACGGGCGAAAAATTCGAAAATTTCATGCGGATAGTGCTCCCCGATCTTGAAGAAGTATCCGAAAGAGTCCCGAGAGCTAAAGTAACAGGAGAAGGTGAACTTTTTGCTCCGGAGGAGACCGAAAGTTCGATTGAAGCCTCAAAAGTCGGCAGTTATGCCGCAGAATTTGCAGTTGAAAACGAAAATCTTAGCACTGAGGCTGCCAGGGAATTAACGACCGAACTGATAAACACAATAAAGGCAAAGGTGCTGAAACTAAACCCTGAATTCGTAGGGCACATCAAACTCTTCCTGGACAATGGGTTAGAAACCGTGAAACAGAGTGTTACTATATACTATGAGGAGCCCCAAGAAGATGTAATCAAATCAAAGGAAGGAGCTGCCCCTACACTTAAAATCCTTTCAGCAATCTCAAACGTTGAGAAGGGAGCCGTTAAAGACGCTGTGAACGATTCGGTACAGGAAGTCTTTGAGAGAAAGAAAGTAAAAGTGAATAAACCCGAGCCTGACCACACCCACGAACACAGGCACCATGAGAATGATAATCATGGAGATCGGGGGCATATACAGAAGATTTCGAACATTAAAAGAAAAGATTAAGTTGACGAGTGGGACTGAGATGAATAAACACGTGAGGAAAAATTTACTTTCCTCAAATATTTTTTAGTCGATCTTCGGTTTTTAATTGATCTTTGTAGTTTTAATTAACCTTCATTGTTTTAATTGATCTTCATGGAACGGTCTATATAATACTGAGCCAGTTCATTGCCCCACTCTATGGCACTCGGAGTAAAACTTGTGATCTTCCTGTGATCGAATTCCCCTTCTTTTCCGAAAAGTTTCAGCATCAAGAAATTATCTGTAACCATAAAGGAAGAGGGCCTTATTTTGCCGGAGTATATATAAAGCGATACATTGTTTTCAAGCAACACATTGTATTCTTCTTCAAAGTCGTTCTTAAATCTGTTATATACTTTTTCATCGAGCATAAGTTGTACTTCGGCCCCATTTTCCGCACAGGAGGCATGGATCGAGGGGCAATCAGGACAGAAGTAGGAGTAAAAGGATTTTATAGTTTTTGAACCATTTAGCCTGTCACGCAAATACCCTGGAAACTCGAAAATGTGGTCAAGATTAGGTTCGTCCAGGTTACATTTTTCCAGCATATCAATTTTCTTAATCAGGTGTTTGGGAATAGGAGCCCTGTCATGCTTTGACCAGTAGTCCTTGTTTCCATCAAAAACGTCAAGAACGGATTTAAGAGGGAGCATTTTCTCAACGATTACTGCTCCTATATCCGAAAGTTGGTAGACACTTCCCCTCTGAACTATCATATCCATATCTTTCAGTTTTTTAATCTGAGGCATTAGAGCACAGGAGTTTACGTTAAGAACCTCTTTTATCTCGTTAATATCCATCGGCCCGTTAGCTAACTGAACAAGAAGATTTTTTCTTTTTTCAGAGAAAAAAATCAGGTCTATAAGGGAACTCATGTTTATCAGCTTCCAATTACTCATATATTGTCTAAACCGGAACAAATTCGCCAGAATTTGCCCTAAAACCCATCACAATTATGGAGCAGCATAGTTTCAGCCTTTAGTCAAGAGATGATGAAATAAAAAGCGTTTCTATCAATCGATGCGTATCGCGCTAATCAATATTAGAAACAATAAGATTTATTCTTGTTTATTCGGGCCTGCTCAGAGATATATATCCGTGTATCAATTGATAAAACATCCTCGTCTTAAAGACAGGGAATAATTTTCAACCAGAACTAGATTAATATTGTGAAGATTATATTTAATTTATGATAATACATAATATATATTGTGAAGATTATATTTAAAGTATATTGAAAAGAGAACTCATTTATTGATTTGCACCGAATTTATAAATCCTATTGACCTGCAAGCAGGATCGAGCTCTTCAAAACTCTGGATTTCAGGACTATGGATTCCTGTATTAAATATGCAAGTCAAGCCTTCAAATTTTCAATGCCCTTCAATATTTAATGACTTCTTTTTTTTAGCCTGCGGTGTTTTGTTATCCCTCCTGTATTATTGAAAATGCAATATGTTGGAAAATTCAGGCAAGCATGAAATTTCAGGAAAAGCTTATTTTTAAAGGGAGAAAATATTGCACCTCAATAGAAAAACACCATCGGTTAAGCTATATACAATTGAGAGTATCCTAATTGATAATCATAGAGTCAAAAGGAGTAAGAGTTCTGAAGATAAATCCAAAAAAATTCCTTAAATGCTGGTGGCAGTGTCTCTCCGTTTTCAGCACCCTCTAGAGACACTGTCATTACCCAGAAGTGATTCGGACTCTTGCATAACTTATGGAAGGTGTAGAGGTATGAAATGTATATTAATCGGAGGTTTCCCGGGAAGCGGGAAAACCACACTGATAAGAAAACTTGTTGAACACCTGGGAAAACAGAGGCAGAAAGTGGCAGTTATCGTTAACGATATAGGAGAAATAGGGAACGATGGAAATATGATCCCGAAAGGGGAGGTTGAAACCAGGGAAATTACAAGCGGCTGTGTCTACTGTACCCTGAAAATCAGCATGGAATACACCCTGAGAAACCTCATTGCATCTTACAATCCGGACACTATTATAATAGAACCCACGGGAATAGCTTTTCCTAGACAAATAAAAAAAAATATTGAGAATATGGGAATCCTGGGAATAACTTTTGCCCCGATCGTGAATCTTGTGGATGCTGACCGCCTGAGCCGGGAAACAGGCGAACTACAGAACTTCATGAAAAGCCAGATAGGTGAGGCTGAGATCCTGGGCATCAATAAAGTAGAACTTATAAATAACCGTGAAGAACTCCTGGAAATCTGCCTGTTCCTGCGCAAATTAAACCCTGAAGCAAGAATCATCCATTTTTCGGCCCGGCAGGGAGGAGAAAATCTTGATAAATTGCTCGGACTGCTGGAAGAAACCAGAGGGAGAAAAATGACTCTGGAAATGAAAAACTCAATTCAAATGTCTGGGGTTTCGGCTTATTAATCTTAGTTTGAAATCGCTTCACAGAAGACCTCATCAGAACAGCGATTTCTGTTTCCGAGTAGATTCTGGAAAGCATAAGAATTAAGACAGAAGGGCTGAACTCCGAATTCATTGGTCAAATTAAGCCTTCTTTCAGGTGTCAGGAAACTCTTGTAAAGGGAAGTGTAACTTCTGCGAAAAAAATCCCTAAAATGAAGTCCATAGAAAAGAAGGAGAATCTCAGTCAAGAGTAAAGGTACTTTCTGCGGTAACGTGCTTGCCCCAGATGGGTTTATTAAAGCTCTCAATAAGCAGACAACTGAAGAAAAAGCGGCTTTCCTTTTGAAAAGTGAGAAGTGGCAGTCCAGGGCATACCCAGGTAACAATAGTTTCTTAAGCGAAACAACTCTGGGAGGAAGGAAGTTTCCGGCTCAGGACAGTCATGACCTGACACACAAAAACTATATATACCATAAAATGGTCATCGGCCCTTGCCCGCAAGATAACCTCACAAATAGAGAAGTAAGGTACTCTTCCAGCCATTCGGAAGAACCTGGCTTTGGGTGAGCAGTAAAATTTCACATAGTTTGAAAGAAGCCTGCTTAGGAAGAAATTAAAGACAGAGACCGAATAACCTGCCAGGAAAATGGTTCGCCTCTGTTTAAAAAAAGGATTGAAAAACGGCAAAAACTCCAATAAAATTAAACTCCAGGATAATTAAAAGATCTGAGTATTGGAAGCTTTGATATATTTCCCGCAGAAAGCAAGAAATTAAGGAAGCCCTGGGAAAAACTTAGGGGAATATTAACTTCACTTGTGCGCTTTCAAAAATATACTTTGATCACCTTATTTTGCCTGATTCAAATCTCCAGTAAAAAACAAATCCACTTGATAACCTCCGGTGCTCAAAACAAAAACCTCCATATCTTCACTCTCTGCAATCAAAAATCTCCCTGAAATGGGATTAATTGCCCTATAAATTTTGATCCTATTGTTTAGATTAATGGGAACAAAAAAAATCTTCTTTTTTATAAAATCATTTGCAGAGAAAATTGAGGAGAGAATTATAAAATTATAGCAATTCAAAAATTAACATCGGTGAGGGTATATGTAATTAAATCTAACTGTGATCTGCAAGTGCATCCCGGAATACTGAAGGGAGTACATCTATCAAAATTAACTGGACAAAAAGATCCTTTAGGACCAGGAATCGGAAAATAGAAGATCTCTGAACCTGGAGATTCAAAAGCCCTTAAAAAAAGAGCTAAAAAACGGGATAGAGGATTTAAATTCAGCTTGCTGAAAGATCAGCACATCACCATAAGGTTATCCAAACCCCCCCAATGGAAGGAATTCGATCTGGAGGTTTTCGAATTCATTGACATTGTATTCAAGAAGTGTCTGGCAAATAAAAGCTTGAAAACTTCAGGGAGATGTAACTTGCAGGGTCAACGATCTGAGCAATCCGAGACCTTTTTGTTAAATGGAGGTTAAAATATGTTGGATTTGAAACTGGAAGACATCGACGGCATATTAGTACGCTACAACGTCGCCCTCGAAAAGGAAATGACACCTGACGAAGCCGCAGAAGAGCTTTACCCGAAGGATGAACTCATCTACCCGGTTGCAAAAGCAATCTACGAGGGAGAAGAGGATGACGTGGTTGACGCACTTAAAGCCGCAATCGATGCAGGCAAGAAGCCAATCGACCTTATCGATGATGCCCTGATGGTAGGCATGGGAGTTGTAACCCAGCTCTACGATGATGGTATCATTTTCCTCCCGAACGTTATGATGTCAGCTGATGCTATGCTGGCAGGTATCGACTACTGCAAGACCCAGACCACAGAAGTCCCTGAACCAAAGGGCAAGGTTGTCTGCCATGTTGCAGAAGGCGACGTCCATGACATCGGAAAGAACATTGTTGCTGCCCTTCTAAGAGCAAACGGCTACGAAGTAATTGACCTTGGAAGAGATGTTCCTGTAGATGAAGTAATCACTGCAGTTACAAACGAAAAGCCAATTATGCTCACAGGTACTGCCCTCATGACAACCACCATGTATGCATTCAAGGAAATCAACGACAAACTCCTTGAGAAAGGAATAAAGATCCCATTCGCATGCGGTGGCGGTGCTGTGAACCAGGACTTCGTTGCCCAGTATGAACTCGGAGTTTATGGTGAAGAAGCTGCAGACGCCCCCAAGATTGCTGACGCAATCGTTGCAGGTACTACAGATATCACAGCATTAAGAGAGGAATTCCACAAGCATTAAGGAGGGAGCAAGAATGGTAAAAAAATACACTTCAATGGCTTATGCTAATGCAGATGATCTGCTTTTCGGGCAATCAAAATTCCCGGTAAAGGCAGGGCTTGGCCTCGAGATCGGTGCTGGATACACATCCCCCGAAGTTAACTATGCCCCAAGGCCTCAGGCAGGCAAATCCAAAGACAAACTCGTAAAAGAATACGAGAGAATCACCACCGACATCATGGCAAGGATGGTCCAGATCGGAGCTCCTTCCGTGGTGCTTGAAACCGAACATGTAGAACAGATGTCCAACAACCCCGAGTGGGGAGGCGCTGTTGCACACGCCCAGAAGACCATCATGGAAGAATACCATGACGAATACGGCATAAAGTGCGCACTCCGCCACACAATCGGTGACATCCGTGAAGACCGTGACTATCTCCAGCTCAGGGGAGACAAGTACAGCGTCTTTATAGAAGCTTTTGAAGAAGTTGCCAAAAATGGTGCAGACCTGCTTTCCGTAGAGAGCATGGGTGGTAAGGAAGTTTTCGACTACTCTATCCTGAGAAATGACACTGCAGGTATCCTCTTCGGTATCGGCGTGCTCGGCAGCATGGACATGGAAATGGTCTGGAAAGACATTTCAGACATTGCAAAGAAGACCGGCACTGTTTCCGCTGGTGACACTGACTGTGCCCAGGCAAACACTGCAATGTTCATCGCAGGCGGTCTGCTTGACAAGAACCTTGCCCACACAACTGCAATCGTTGCAAGGGCAATCTCTGCAGCAAGATCTCTCTGTGCATATGAAGCCGGTGCAGTAGGACCCGGAAAGGACTGCGGATATGAAAACACTATCATAAAGTCCATTGCAGGTGTCCCGATTACTCAGGAAGGTAAGACCTCAACCTGTGCCCACTCTGACCTCATGGGTAACCTGGTCATGCAGTGCTGTGACCTGTGGTCCAACGAATCCGTTGAATACCACGGTGAATTCGGTGGTACAACTGTTCAGTGCTGGTCCGAAACCCTGGCATATGACTGTTCCATGATGAACGTTGCCCTTAAGACCGGAAAGGCAAAGGATCTCAGAGACATTCTCGTGCTCTCTGACAAATTCAGAGACCCACAGGGCTATGTGCTCGCCTACGACAACGCCTACAGGATCGGACAGGCAATCGCAAAGGACGGAGAGAACAACTACCTCCGTGCAAAGAACGCTGCAATCGAATGTTGCAACATTGTCGAAGAAGGTGCCAACTCCGGCAAGCTCAGACTTACAAGGTTCGAAACCAGTGCTCTTGCAAAGGTTAAGGCTGACCTCGAAGTCCTCACCGACGATGCTGACAAGTTCATGAGCGACAACCTGACCAAATTCAAACAGGAAGTTGCAGTTTTCAGACCTGAAAACTACGGGCTCTAAGCCCTAAACTTCTTTTTTTATTTTTTTATATAACTGGCTTCAGGAGAAAAAAGATCATGAGCGAAAACGTAGGAACTGCTACCATAATAGTCGATAAGACTGCAAATGCTGCCCCTCTGGGCTTTACCGGGCTTGGCCTTGCTGCAGTCCTGTTGAGTCTGAGCTACATAGGGATATATCCTGTTGAATCAATGATCGTCTCCATGGCAATATTTCTGGGTGGGTTTGCCCAGGTGTTTGCAGGAATTATGTCCTGGAAAAAAGGAGATATTTTTGCAGGGACTGCATTCTCAGCTTTCGGCCTTTTCTGGTTCTCGCTGGCCGGACTGCTTATTATGCCTGCAATCGGCTGGGCTGAAACTTCATCCGGAACTGCTATGGCCGCGTATCTCTTTATCTGGGGTGTTTATACCTTTGTTATGCTGATAGTTACCATGAAAATCGGAGTCCGTGCCCTTCAGTTTGTATTTCTTACGTTATTCTTATTATTTATGTTGCTGGCTGTTGTAAACGCAACCGGAAGTGCAGGGTTGCTTGTAGTCGCTGGCTATGTAGGACTTGTTATGGGTCTTGGGGCCCTGTATATAGCTGTAGGCATGGTAATGAATGAAATCCATGGAAAACCTGTAATCCCACTCTAAAAGTGAAGTAATCAGCATTTACTGAGAAAACCCTCGAACACCTGAGGAAAAAAACCTGCGCCAACCTCGAGATCTATACGAAACCCGTAAAAATAGCAGGAAAAAAACAGAAAAAGCAGCCCAAATTAAGTATTCAGGCAAGCACAGCTTACAAATCTGTGTTTTCCAGTCCTCCCCAATATTACTGTCAAAATAGCTAAAATCAGTTATTATGACCGCGCTAGAAAGATACAGGCACTCGAGGGCCTGTTCAATTTTTAGAGATAAATCGTTTTTCGTTTTTTATTGACCTGCACAAGAAGGTCCGCTTTACGAAGGAAGATTGGAAAAACTGGTTAATGGTGAACTTCGAATGCAAGCGGATAAAAAACTGGACAAAAACCGGAAGATATCTTATACAGAGCTTGCTTTGAGTTTGGCACTCACTCTTTTCAAACTGCTCGCCGGACTTTCGGCAAACAGCACTTTGCTTCTTACTGATGCAGTTCGCTCCTTTTCCGAATTTATCAATGAATATATGAGACTTCTGGATTCTTCAATCGCAAACAAGCCTGAGGATAAAAGTTACAACTACGGACACGGAAAAATCACAACCCTTTGCATGGGAGCAGGGGCTTTTATTCTTCTTTTTGCAGGTTTTCGTGCGCTTTCTCTGAGTTTTGTGGAACTGGCCATGTTTCTGCAGGGCAAAGAACCCGAGATTCCGGAAATGATCGCGTTCCATGCAGCAATCGCAGCCTTCATGTTAACAAATATTATGACCTTTTTGACAGGAAGCCCTGAGCTGCAGGCTAAAAAGGTTTCCTTAAAGGCCTGTATCCACATAGAAAACTTATTAATATCAGGCTTTGTTATTGTTGGCACCGGATGCACACTCCTGCCTGGAAAAGCTTTTGACATAGCCGATTCTTTCGCTGCCGTTCTTTTGAGCCTTTATCTCCTTGGGACTTCAGCCAGACTTCTCTACAGGACTGCAAACGAACTGGTAGAAGCTTCCCTTGATGAGGAAAATAACCTGAGAATCAGGGAGATAATAGATAGAACCGAAAACGTCACGGGTTCCGGGGAACTTAAAACCCGCAGGATAGGGAGAGGGATAGCAATCAACGCCTGTATCCGCGTGAATGACACCCTGACTGTCTGCGAAGCCGCAGAGATTGCAAATCTCGTAGAAGAGAGGCTGAAAACAGCTTTTGCAGAAGATGCGTATATACTGATAAAAATCGAGCCCATCCCGGAAAAAAAGCAGGCTTTCAAAAATAAAGGCAGATCTTCGGAAGAAGAGAGAAAGAAAAATGTAACTTTATTTTGACAAGGCAAAAAATATAGAAAAAATAAAATAATAACATGGTAATAATGATGTGAAAAAACCAGACGTGAGAATCGAGAGTTCAGGAGATCGTCAAGGTATCGCTTTTAAGTCTGGCAACTATCCATAAAGCCTGGCAACTATCCATTTACCTACTACTATGTTTAACAGCTATCCAGAATTTATGTATATAACAGGTTCAAACCGGCTGGATTAGAAAAATCTGAATTTTACCGATGCTAAAGAAATTTTAATTATCCGAATTTAAAAATTGTCTAAAATCCTGGGAAATTATATATAATTCACAAAGAGGTTGAAAATGCACTTCAGTCTTGGAATCGATGCAGGGGGCACTTATACTGATGCAGTTATTGTTAGGGATTCGGACGGATCTGTGGTCGAATCCAGCAAAGCGCTGACTACCTATCCCGATCCCCTGCCTGGAATGAAAAACGCTATTGACGCGCTGAATCCGGAGTATCTTAAAGACATTAAACTGGTGTCCGTATCTACAACCCTGTCTACAAACACCATTCTGGAAAGTACTGGCTTTCCAGTAGGGCTGATTATGATAGGGGATTATGTAATTCCCGAAAAACTCCCTACTGACTACTGGGTCACGGTATCTGGAGGTCATAACAGTGACGGGGAAGAACTGAAGGCTCTTGACCTCGATTCCGTGAAAGAATTTGCCCTCAAGGTAAAAGATAAAGTTTCGGCATTTGCGGTTTCTTCATATTTCAGCAACCGCAATCCTGAGCATGAACTTGCTGTCAAACAAGCCGTAAAGGAACTTACAGGGCATCCCGTAGTTTGCGGACACGAACTTTCCCAGGATCTTGGAGCCTATGAAAGGGCTATAACTGCATTTCTCAACGCGCAGCTAATTCCCATTACTCACAAGTTTATCCAGGCAATAGTCAAGGAGTTCGAAATCAGAAGCATAAATGCGAACATGTTGATGCTGAAATGTGACGGGTCAGTTGTGGGAATAGAAGAAGCCCTGGAAAAACCCATTGAGACCATATTTTCAGGACCTGCCGCGAGCCTTGTGGGTGCATCTCACCTGAGCAGGTTCAATACCTGTGCTATGATCGATGTAGGCGGCACGAGCACGGATGTAGCTATGATGGTGAACGGGCTTCCTCAACTCAGCAATTCGGGTGCCGTTGTGGGAGGCTGGCAAACCCGCGTAAAAGCAATCCGTATGGAAACCTCGGCAACCGGCGGGGATAGCCATGTCTGGGTAAAAAACGACAGGATTTATATCGGCCCCCGCCGGGTGATCCCACTCTGCCGGGCTTCGGTTATATACCCCGGTTTCAAGCAAAAACTGAAACATAACAGGGTTGCAAAAGGATATCTCTGTGAGAGCATCCAGGTAACAAAATTTTTTGTCAGGACTGGCTTCAGGCCTATCGAGTTGAGGGCAGGAGAGCGGGAGATCTACAAGCATATCGGAAAAGAGCCCGTTTCCTTCGGAGACCTGCTCATTGCTCTGAAAAAACGCCCTTCTCCGTCGATGCTGGACTCGTTAATCCAGAAAAGGCTGATCCAGGCAATAGGTTTTACCCCTACTGATGCCCTTCATGTGCTTGGGGAATACACCGAGTGGGATGTGGAAGCCGCAACAATCGGAGCTTCCATGCTTGGAAGAATAGTGAAGCAGAGCCCAGAGGCGTTCAGTGCGGAAGCAAAACGAAGGGTTGCACGTAATATTGCCGAGGATCTTATTGCTTACCTTATAGAGGGAATGCCAAGAAATGAGATTGACAGGGTGCTTCTAGGAAAGAACTTTACTCGTTTCAGGGTGGAAATCCCTGTGGTGCTGCTCGGAGGGCCCGTAAAGGCATATGTTGAGGATCTGAAAAGGCTTGTTAATGCTGATTTTATAGTTCCCGAGCACGCCGAAGTAGGCAATGCTGTCGGAGCCCTTGTTGGAAAAGGAATTAAAAGGGTAGAGATTCTTATAAAAACAAAAGTTATCCCCATATCCCGCGAAGATGAAGCTGAAAATATGGATTTCGAGGCTCACGAGAAGTGTGCTGCAGAAGATATCTTACAGTATGAAACGAAAAATGAGTTCATTGTCTTCTCTCCTTCTGAAAGAAAGAAATTTGAAATTTATACCGAGGCCGTGGAATATGCAGAAAAGCTTGGAAGGCAGCTTGTTATGGATTACATGGTGAGTGCGGGACTTCAAAAGGAGAATATAAAAATAGATGTAAGCAGGAGGCACCTGGCACCAGGAGGCTGGACTGATGTGCCCCTGGAAACAAAACTTGTTTTCGTAGGGATAGGAATCCCTAAAACCACAATTACGGTCTGAAAGGATAAAGATAAATCGGGGCATGAGTAGCCGGATATTATAAACAGAGATATATATCTTGAGGAATAATTCCACAAATCCGGATAAAAAGATGTATACAGCTAAAAAGGACCTGAATTGCGTAACATAAAGTAAAAATGGGGCTGTTTTGACATGCAATATAGTCTGGGTATTGACGCAGGCGGAACCTACACCGATGCTGTAATTTTAAGAGATTCGGACAGCCGGATTCTTGATACCAGCAAGGCAATTACCACCTATCCGAACCTTATGGTCGGAATTCGAAATGCAATTGACAAACTGAATCCGGAGTATCTCAGCAAAGTAAAACTTGTGTCGGTTTCCACAACTCTGTCGACAAATACCATTCTCGAAAGAACAGGATATCCTGTTGGCCTTATCCTTGTAGGGGACTATACTGTCCCGAGGGAACTTCCCGCAAATTATTGTATTACTGTAAAAGGAGGGCATGACAGCAATGGAGACGAGCTGCAACCTCTGGACCTTACTGCCGTAGAAGAGTTCGCAGTAAGCCTCAAAAAGAAAGTCTCTGCATTTGCGGTATCTTCTTATTTCAGCACAAGAAATCCAGAGCATGAGCTCAAAATTAAGCAGACAATCCTTAAATTGACAGGGCATCCTGTGGTTTGCGGACACGAACTTTCTCAGGAACTTGGAGCTTACGAACGGGCAGCCACAGCCGTCTTAAATGCCCAGTTAATTCCTATAACCTGTCAATTTATCCATTCCATCACAGCCGAGATAAAGGAAAGAAATCTTGATGCGAAAGTCCTTATGCTGAAATGTGACGGTTCGGTTATAGATATAAAAGGCGCGAAACTGCGCCCCATTGAAACCATATTCTCAGGCCCTGCTGCAAGTATAATGGGAGCTTCTCACCTTTCAGGACTGGATACCTGCGCCGTAATCGATGTAGGAGGGACGAGCACGGATGTTTCTATAATAAAAAAGGGAGTTCCGGAGCTTTGTGAAAAAGGAGCAGTTGTAGGAGGCTGGCAAACCCGCGTAAAAGCGATAAAAATGGAGAGTTCGGCAAACGGAGGAGATAGCCATGTATGGTTTAAGAAATGCGTAAGGATAGGCCCGAGAAGAGTTATGCCTCTCTGCTTTGCTGCTGTAAAATACCCCAACTTCAAGGAAAAACTGGAAAGAAATCCCGTGCCCCTGAGAACCATGCTCAATGAGCATATTCAACCCACCAAATTCTTTGTAAGTACTGGAGCAGACCCCATTAATCCCACAGAAAGCGAGAAAAAATTACTTGAGTTTATAAAAGACGAACCTCTCTCTATCCACGAGATATTAAATAAGATGAAACGTTTCCCATCTCCGGCAGTCCTTGATTCACTGATCCAGCAGCGAGTGATCCATGCTATAGGTTTTACACCGACCGATGCCCTGCACGTACTTGGGGAATATACCGAATGGGATGTAGAAGCTTCTCAGATAGGAGCTAAAAAACTTTCGCGCTTTACTCAAATGGGAGTTCACGCCTTTTGCAAAAAAGTAAAGCACCAGGTTGCAAAAAATATGGTCTACAGCCTGATGTCCTTTATCATGGAAGGCAGGGGAAAAGAAGGGATAAAGAAAATGCTGGAGGAGGAAATTCCTGTCCAGTATAAGCTAAATATTCCTATAGTCCTGCTCGGAGGCCCCGTAAAGGCTTATTATGAGGAAATTAAGGCTCTTATTGATGCAGAGATTATAGTTCCCGAACAGGCCAGGGTAGGAAACGCAGTTGGGGCTCTCGTAGGAAAAGGAATTAAAAGAATTGAGATAATTATCAGGCCCTCCTCAATGGAAAAACCTGACCAGAATTTCCTGGTATTTACCCCCGCAGGAAGGAAAAAATTTGAGCAATATCGAACGGCAGTAGAATATTCTCATAAAACTGGCGAAGAAATCATTCTGAATTCAATGAAAGACTTTGGACTTCCGGAAGGCTCAGTAAAAATAAGCACAAGCGTGGAATATCTTTCTCCTCCTGGCTGGAAACAGACGCCAATGGAGACGAAGATAATTTTAGTAGGAGTCTGTACCCCCTGGATTTCAACTAATTAAAAATAATAGATTACAGATAAAAGATTAATTGAAAAAGCCGGAGAAATGCTCAATTTGAACATGAACAGCCAAAGAACCAGCCGCCGGAAAGAAGGACCGGCTATAACTGCAAGCTACTGAAGAACAGGAAGTAAGAGAACATGGATTCTTCACTTATTGATCTTGTTTTCCGCTCAGACAAGAGAAAAAACCTTCTTATATTGCTGGATAGCGGCTCAAAAAATATTGATGAAATCAGGAACGCACTAGATGTTACAGCCACTTCGATCCTTCCCCAGATAAAGAAACTGATAGATAACGATCTTATCATACAGGAAGACAGGATGTATAAACTCACAGTCCTGGGAGAGTTCATAATTAAGAAAATAAAACCCCTGATAAGTGCTCTTGAGGTAGTGGAGAAAAACAACTCTTACTGGACAGGCCACGACCTGAATTCAATCCCGCGTCATCTGCTGGAACGCATATCCGAACTTGGGAACTGTACCCTTATAGAGCCCGACCTGAACCATATCTATGAGCCTTCTCCCAAAATTATTGACAGTATGGGCAATGCAAAGCAAGTTTCGACTTTTGCTTCTTATTTCAACCCCACCTATCTTCCACTGTACGTTGAGCTCGGCAGAAAAGATGCCGAACTTTCCCTGAATTTTACCCAGTCTGTCTGGGACCATCTTTCAAACGAGCACTCAAATATGATAAATGAGTTAATGGAGATGGATAACGTGAGCCTGTATGTTTCCAAAGAAGGAATAAAACTTACTGAGGTTACCGTAACAGATAGGATAATGCTGCTAGGGCTTTTTGATAAAAAAGGGAAATTCGACCAGCAATTCATTATGAGTTCTGAACCCAGTGCCCTTTCATGGGGTCAGGAGCTGTTTGATTATTTCAAGAGGCTTTCCAGACAGGTAAATAAGATATGATATGAAAAGAATACAGATGTAGATAAACCCCAACACTCGAAAGATAATTACAGTCCCAATAAACGAAAAGAAATGCCCCAGGAGAACTGCAAGATAGAGTTTTAAGGGACATAAAAAAGTAATGAAAAATAATTATATATTATTATAGTAGTAATTTGCTGCATAAAAAAATGGTAATTTTCTTTATATCCCCAAGTATAAACCCCAAAGATTCTTTATCCCATCAAAAACTAAAATGGCAAGGGATAAGAGTACAGGAAGTTCAGAGTCTTCTGGTATAGAGATATATACAATGTCAGATATAATAGGATGAGACCTAAGAGAGGGAATCAGATGGAGTCATCATTACTGGATGTTCTCTTTCTTTCAGAAAAAAGGAAAAATCTACTTTTACTGCTTCTGGACGGACCCAAGAACATCGAAGAAATCAAAAATACACTTGATGTCCGCTCAAGCCCAATAATGACCCAGATAAAGATACTGATGAAGCAGGACCTTGTTGTTGAAAGTAACAGGCTCTACAAACTTTCCAGTATCGGAGAAATTCTGGTTCCGAAGATGAAGACAATTCTGGAAACGTTTAACGTTTTCGATAAAAACCACGATTACTGGATAAACCAGGATATGACATCAATTCCTCCTGAATTTCTGGACGAGATTGGAAGGCTCGGAGATTATATAGAAGTAAATCCTGACCGAAACCATGTATTCGAGTATCCTAAAGAAGTTGTAAAACACCTTTCCGAGTCCGAGAAAGTGATGATCTCATCCTCCTTTTTCCTGCCGATCTATCCATCCCTGTGCATAGAGCTTGCCGCAAAGGGTACGGATATAACCCTGGTATTTACAGAGTACGTTTATGACAGAATGCTCAATGATTACAAAAAGGAACTTGAGCATTTCCTGAACCTGAAATATACCAAACTTTATGTATGTAATAATAACAATATGAAAATTGCTTCAAGCATAGTTACGGAAAAGTTCATGGCGCTTTCCCTTTTCTGTAACAGCGGAATTTACTATAACCATAACCTGGTAAGTTTTGATGAAAGCGCACTCAAGTGGGGAAAAGAACTTTTCGATCATTATAAAGGTATAGCAAGACCTATTACTAAAATCTGAAAATTTCTCCCGGGTTTTAAACCTGAACGATGAGGCAGTTATGGAATAGAACCGGTGGAATAAACCTGGTGAAAAAGACTGGTGAAAAAAACCGGTGGAATAAACCCGGTCTAAGAAATATTGTTCTCCCGCAATTAAGGAGCAACTTTCCGGGAAGAAAGTAGAGTTGAATTCTCTTTCCGGCTTGCCAGGTTTCAGTGCTGATACCCCGATCAGCTCTTTTCTAAATCAGGATATGATATTATCTGTAGCCCGGTTTACGGGTCAGTCCCGCCCTTCTGCAGGGTGGGGGATTTGATAAACCGGAAAACCGGGCAAGACAGGAAAGTTTCAGTTCACCCTGATCGTAGCGTTCATCTCAGGGAGATCTTTGACAATAAAACGGTAGGTTCCGGTTTCGTTAAAGGTGTAAGTGAAAGGCACCCTGTATGAAAGTATTTTATCCGGAAACAGCCCATCTTCACTAACAAGCACATAGTTACCCTGTCTTTTATCGCTCCACCAGGAAACCGTATCTCCTTTTGGAATATTCAGTTCCGGAGGTCTTACCACTCCGAAATTTTCAAGACGGACAATGTGTTCTTCTCCGGATTTTGAAGAGATATTTTCATCAGGCTGTACAGCCGCGCCAGCTTTCGGTATTGGAGTATTAGGGTCGTCAGGCGCAGACGCATTGTCTTCCTCAGTACAACCTGAGGCGAGTAAGAATACAAGCGTTACCAGTAATATCAGAACTTTCCCTTTCATAGATATCCCATCTTTTGACGTTTATACTATAAGTTCAGCTCACATTCATTATCTTTTTGATGTAACCATGGCAGGTACAAAAATAGAAGTGGCAGTAGTGGGAAAAAGAAACAAAAGGCAGGAAACAAAACGTGGACAGGAGAAATCGAAAGAGCGGGAGTGCAAAATCGATGAGAAAAGAAGGCAGAGAATTAAATGAAGAATGAATTGAAAAAAATTGTAAATCGGTCGAGAAATTGAACGAGAATAAGATTAGAGAATCAAACGAGAATAAGCTGAAAGTCAAATGAATAAAAAACGAAAATAGGATTTACGTCCCGACTGAGACTTGAACTCAGGTCTAAGGCTCCGCAGGCCTCAAGGATATCCACTACCCTATCGGGACGCAAGCGAGCACCATTGATAAGCACATTCAAGGATATAAACTTTGTTCCTCAAGAGCCGACTCAACCCTCAGTTTGCCGCTCTGGCCTTCCAGAAAGGTAAGGAAAAAAATCCTGGTTCCCCGGCATCACTATCAATAAAGATTAAATGCAACAAGTTCGTTTTTATAATTTATGTCGATGACCATAGGACTTGCAGGAAAACCCAATGCGGGAAAATCCACTTTCTTCAAAGCTGCTACACTTGCAGATGTTGAAATTGCAAATTATCCTTTCACAACTATCAACGCTAATCACGGAGTTACCTATGTGCGGGTCGAATGCCCCTGCAAAGAGAAGGAAAAGAGATGCGGAAAGTGCGTGGACGGGGTCAGGCTCGTCCCTGTTGATATAATTGACGTCGCCGGGCTTGTCCCTGACGCATACAAAGGAAGGGGACTTGGGAACACTTTCCTGGATGAACTCAGGCAGGCTCAGGCAATCATCCATGTAGTAGACGCCTCAGGCGGGACCGACGCCGAAGGCAACCCTGTAGATGTCGGAGACCACGACCCCCTTGAAGATGTGACCTTTCTGAACAGGGAGATTACAATGTGGCTTTATGGTATTTTGGAAAGAAACTGGCTCAAACTTGCCAGAAAGATCCAGGCCGAAGGGCTCAAGCTGGAAGTAGTAATTGCAGAACAGCTTGCAGGAGCAGGAATAAGAGAATCCCATGTAAACGCAGCTTTGATGGAAACAGGGCTTTCAAGGCTGGATCATGTTAAATGGAGTGAGGAAGATATGATCCGGCTCTGCGATGCAATGAGGGAAATCAGCAAGCCTCTGCTTATCGCCGCAAACAAGGCCGATATCGCCCCAAGAGAGAACCTGGACAGGCTTAAAGATCTTGACAGAATAGTAGTGCCTGCAAGTGCAGCAGCCGAACTTGCACTTAAGTCTGCAGCAAAAAGCGGACTTATCAGGTATAGCCCCGGAGATCAGAAGTTCGAGGTGCTTGGCGGGGACCTTACAAAAGCTCAGAAAAAAGGACTCGAAGCTATTCAGAAAGTGATTGAGAGGCTTGGCAGTACAGGTGTCCAGGAGTGTATAAACAGGACTGTCTTCGAGCTTCTGGACCTTATTGTTGTATATCCTGTAGAAGACGAGGGAAAATGGTCCGACAAAATCGGGAATATGCTTCCTGATGCCTACATTATGAAAAGAGGTTCCACCTGCCATGATCTTGCTTACCAGATCCATACCGAAATTGGAGACCGGTTTCTGTATGCAGTAGACGCAAGGACAAGGCTGAGGCTTGGAGAAAAGCATGAACTGAAAAATGGAGATGTAATCAAGATCGTATCCACTGCAAAGTAAATATACCTTAAAAACCTGTCATCTGGAAGAAACCTGAAGCTAATAAAAATAAGAGAAAAGATCAAATAGTGAATTGTTTTAGCTTGTCAGGGAGGATATTTTCCAGATGGATTTACTTTCTTTTGCCTATCCGTTTTATGAGAGGTTCCTGGCCTGGCAAATAACCAGAGCATCTTCAAATACCCCCAGGCATGTGGCAATCATACTCAAAGAAACTGACCTCTTTGACCCTAAAGGACTGGAGAAGCTTCTATCCGCACTTAGCATCTTTAGAAGATTCAGAGTCGAACTTGTGAGCATCTATGTAGACATCCTGAAAACTGAATCGTCTTTGAAAGCTGAAATCGCATCAACGCTCAGAACCAGACTGGAAGAGGGCTTTTCTGACCTTCCTGCCGGCACGGGTTATAGGATTCATGGTGTTGACGGAGAAGTAAATAGCACTGCACCTGGAAAGGATTTTTTTGTTTACGTATCACTGGGATTCGGAGGAAGAAATGAAATTACCAGGGCTGTACTGACCATCCTTGGAGAGGTTAAGGCAGGAAATGTCAGACCTGAGGAAGTAGATGAAAAAATGCTCGAATCCCATCTTCTTGTTAATCACGAGCCTGATATCATGATCCGTTCGGGAGGACAGAAGCTTTCGGACTTTCTTGTCTGGCAGTCAGTCTACTCGGAACTGTATTTTACAGATGTCAACTGGAAGGACGTGCGAAGGGTTGACCTGCTTAGAGTAATAAGAGATTTCCAGAAAAGGCAGAGAAGATACGGAAGGTGATTTGAACTGGAATTCGGAGAAAAGCACAAAATTTTTCGGTATGCAGTAATTGTGTGCCCGAAATGCCGACAGCATGCCCAGATTGCAGAAACCGGAAAAAAAACCCTGAAATGCCAGCACTGCGGAGCTCTCCTGCAAACCCGAAAATTGAGGGTATTTCACTCCTCCGAAGAACTCGAAGATGCAGTGCTTTTTCGGGCTCGCCTGCAAGCCGAAATCTCCGGAAAAGGCAGTGAAACATTTTCGCTGCCCTCCCCCTCCAAAGCCTCAGAACGCCCGGACCCCGAAACCGAGACCCAGGTAAAAGTATTTAAGCTTCCAGAAAAAAACCCTTCAAGCCCCATCCCACCTAAGAAAGATCCGAAATCAACCCTTCTCGAAATCCTGAAAGCCGCAAGCGGAAAAATCGAAAAAGAAGAACTCCGACAGAAAGCCCTCGAAAAAGGAATAAGTCAAGAAAAATTCGAAACAACCCTCAAAAGCCTCCTCGAAACAGGAGAACTCTACTCCCCCCAACCTGGAATTATAAAAATTATATGAAATCATACAGTTCCGACATAAGAAATTACACATAACAAAGCAAATCCAGAATCCGTAACCATAGCCGACACAAAAAACCAGAAAAGGATAACTTTTAAAATTCGTCCACTTGACGGAACGAAAATAATGCTGCTTATCCGTAAATTAGCCCTTCAGCAAAAGAAAAGCTTTTCTCTTGCCAATAAACAAGCCCTCTAAACAAGGTCTAGTTTACTTATTCATAAACTAGCCCTCTTGAGCGAACGAAGTGAGCGAAAAGGGCAGCGCACTGCAGAGCCGCAACTCTGCTGAGACAAAATTATATTAACTACGAAAAGATTTACTATAATTAAATTTAAATAAGAATTGAACCCGTTTTGGGCAAGCCGAAAAGAAAAGGCCATGCTTAGAGACTATTTAAAGATTATAGAATTTTGTCACGATCACAAGCAATTCATTTTTACCATAAAGTATAACGGTGTTAAACATGATGGATCCGCAAATTGAGCGAAAACTCATCGAAATTATGAGGGTGATTCACGAAAGTGACAAACCTATAGGTGCCCGGGCAATAGCTGATGAACTTAATAACCGGGGCTATGATATAGGAGAGCGGGCTGTCCGCTACCATCTGAGGATCCTGGATGAGAGAGGGTTCACACGCAAACATGGGTATGCAGGACGTACACTTACCGAACTGGGAGAAAGGGAGATGAGTGACGCCCTGATTGCAGACCGCTTTGGTTTCGTAATATCCCGGATAGAGGAAATGGCATACAGAACCACATATAATCCCGAAACCAATGACGGGGTAGTACCCGTAAATATTTCATACTTCGATAAGGACGATTTAGAGACTATTATTGACGTGGTCTCGTATACCGCACACGAAGGGTACATGATAAGTCCCAGGGTAAGGATTATTGAAGAGGATGAGGAACTGATTTCCCTGCCTCCTGGAAAAATCGGAATAGCTACGATATGCAGCGTTGCTTTTGACGGACTCCTTCTCAAAGCAGGTATCCCTGTGGAACCTGCCTACGGCGGGATTCTCCAGATAGAAAATCGGAAGCCTGCACGGTTTTTAGATTTGATTTCTTACAGCGGAACCTCAATCGACCCCATACAGATTTTCATGAGCAGGAAGACTACTTCTGTCCTCGACGTGCTTGAAAAAGGGGAAGGCAAAGTCCTTGCCAACATGCGGCAGATCAATTCCTCGGCTTATGACAGGGCCATAGAAGTGATCAAAACCGTAGAAAAAGTCGGCCTTGGAGGTTGTTTCCCTCCGGGAGAGATTGATGAAGCCTTATTTGGGGCACCTGTTGAAACCGGAAAGTTCGGGATTGCAATCGTAGGAGGCATTAACGGAATCTGCGCCCTTGAAGAGACTGGAATTAAAGTCAAGACGAATCCTGTTTCTACTGTTATGGAATACAAAACCATGACAGAAATCTGAGGGAACCCGGATGTTCAGGCTTACTATCGTTTATGACAATAAAGCCAGTCAGGATTTTACAGGAAGCTGGGGTTTTGCAGCTCTTATTGAAACAAATCGCGAAACCCTTCTTTTCGACACCGGGTGGGATGGGCTTCTCCTTATGGAACATATGAAGAAGCTCAACATTGATCCCGCAAGCATACGAAAATTAATTATCTCCCACCAGCACTGGGACCACATAGGAGGCCTTCCCGAGATTCTTCAGGCAAATCCCGGGCTTGAGGTCTATGTCCCTGCTTCCTTTTCGAAGAACCTGAAAAAGGAAATTGAGAAAAAGGCCAGTCTTATTGAAATAAAAGAGCCTGTCGAAATCTCTCATAATATCTGGAGTACAGGAGAACTCGGAGGCAAAGTAAAGGAGCAAGCACTTGTTCTGGAGACAGGAGACGGCTGTTACATACTTACAGGCTGCGCTCACCCCGGACTTACTGCAATTCTTGATAGTGCCAGCCATTACGGGAAAGTAAAGGGAATTCTCGGAGGGCTTCACGATAACGAGGAGTTTGAAAGGCTGAGAGGTATGGAACTCATAGCAGCAGGGCATTGTACTGCCCATCGAGAAAAAATAAAAGAAATTTTCCCAGCGGCTTTCGTAGAAATCGAAGTTGGTATGCGCCTGGATCTTAGATAGATTGATTTTTTCTGCCAGAATTAATTTGTTATTAATTTATTATTGATTTGTTATTAATAGAATCACCTATTCTAATAAATATGAAATTGAAGAACTTTATCTTCACAATTTTATTTCAGTCCTGAATTCAAAGCTGAATTTTAAAAAAATTCTTGATTTTAGCTTTATAGTTTTAATAAATACATAAAATTTAAAAAGAATGTATAGTTAGAAATATAATGTCCTCTAAAAAGAATAAAAGATTATTGAGAGGAAATAGCGAAAATCAAACAAAGATACCATAATATCCGATTTAGCTGTTTTCCTGCCATATAGAATATACTTTGAAGAAGACGCTTTATCATTATTTTTTAATAACTGGCAAAAAGTAGAGGGGAACCGTATCAAAAATGAAATAAAGGGAGAAATGTCGATGCTGGAAATAGAGGATCTGACTGTAGAGGTCAATGGAAAAACCTTGCTTCATGACGTAAACCTCGAGGTCAAAAAGGGATATACTAATGTGCTTTTTGGGCCAAACGGAGCAGGGAAGTCAGCTCTGATGAGAACAATCATGGGCTTTAGCGAGTATAAAGTTGTAAAAGGCAGAATTCTCTTTAATGGAGAAGATATTACCAGCTTGCCAGTGGACGAAAGAGCCCGTCGCGGGCTGGGAATTATGATGCAGCGCCCGCCAGATATGTCCGGGATTAAACTCAGAGATCTTATAAAAGTGGTATCGAAAGGAAAGAAAGATCCGGAGGCTCTTGCTGAAAACCTTAACATGAATCGTTTTATGGATAGGGACGTAAACGTGGGCTTTTCTGGAGGAGAAATCAAGCGTTCCGAACTTTTGCAACTTGCGGCCCAGAACCCGAGTCTTTATCTTCTGGATGAACCTGAGTCGGGAGTAGACCTTGTAAGCATAGAACAGGTTGGACTGACAATAAAAGGATTACTTGAGGAAGGCATCGGATGTCCTGGTGAGAGCTGCATAAGAGGGAAATCAGCCCTTATAATCACTCACACAGGTCAGGTTCTTGATTATGTAACTGCAGATAGGGGATATATTCTTTGCAACGGAACAATTATGTGTTCAGGAAATCCCCTGAAAATGCTGGAAGAGATTAAGAGCAAAGGGTATGAGGAGTGTTTAGAATGCAAACTGATGAAGTGAACCTGAAAAAGAGAGCTGAAAGCGCAGCCGAGAAAAAGGCGGCTTTCGGAGAGGATATCGAGCTGGAGAAGTTTGAGGAAGGTTCCAGGGTTAGCAAGCCTATCGAAGATCTCCGAACCCTTGACGAGGAAAGCAAAAGAACCCTGCTCCAGGTAGGAGTGGTACCCAGCGAAGAGGGCCGATCAGGCAGTCTGCTGGTACTTGACAATACAGTTTCGCATTCTTCCCTGAAAGACAAAAATGTAGAACTCATGTCCACCAGGAAAGCCCTGGAAAAATACGAATGGCTCAAAGAATACTCCTGGAAACTTGTAGCTGTCGATACCGACAAATACACGGCAAAAACTTACCTTGAAGATGCGGATGGGTACTTTATCCGGGTGCCTGCTGGCAAGAAATCGTCTCTGCCAGTCCAGACCTGCCTTCTGCTTGGCAGTGATAAGGTCTTCCAGACTGTGCATAACATTGTAATAGTCGAAGAAGGAGCCAGCCTTGATATAATAACAGGCTGCACGGCTAAAAAGGGAGTGGAAGAAGGTCTGCACCTGGGGATTTCCGAGATGTACGTAAAAAAAGGCGCCACCCTGAATTTCACAATGATCCACAACTGGGCCGAGCAGATAGGAGTCAGGCCAAGGACAGTAATCCATGTGGAAGAAGGAGGGACCTACGTAAGCAACTATATTTGCCTGAAACCTGTCCGTTCCGTCCAGACCTACCCGACTGTCAAGCTCGAAGGAGAAGGAGCAGTGACCAGGCTCAATACTATAGCTATTGCCCATTCAGGTTCCGAACTGGACCTCGGAAGCAGGGCGATTTTCAATGCCCCTGGTACGAAGGCTGAACTCATCTCGAGAACAATCACAATCGGGGGAAGAATAATTGCAAGGGGGGAAATGATAGGCAATGCAAAAGGAGCAAAAGGGCACCTTGAATGCAAAGGGCTTGTTCTTACTGACAAAGGGAGCCAGCTTGCAATTCCCATTCTCGAAGCAAACGTAGACGATATCGAACTTACTCACGAGGCCGCAGTGGGAAAAATTGCAAAAGACCAGGTGGAATACCTGATGGCCAGAGGTCTTACCGAAGACGAAGCTGTAGGCATGATCGTGCGCGGTTTCCTGGATGTAGGAATAAGGGGAATTCCGGAAGAGCTGAGAAACGAGATTGAAAATACAATCACACAGACAGCCTTTGGAATGTAATTCAAAACTATAAAGTACGTGGGAAATTGAAACCGAATCCGGCTTCTGCAAATCAAAATAACCTGTAAAGCAGTGTGTGAATCCGGCAGGGAAAAAAGAGAAACCTGCCGGCTTTTTGTTGAGTATTCATGGATTTTAATGAGCTGTAGACATGAATAAAGGATCTCAGAAATTTCCTACCCCTGGAAGTGTTAATTATCACGTAATTATCACGTGATTATCACATACGATTTTAGATATAAGTTTTAAATTATAAGCTTTTTAAGTCATTTTTCTTCTTGGGTGGAGGGAATTGCAGCAAATAAAAAACTTCTCCGGGAGTAAAGACTTGCTTCTGAGAACGCAGAGCGGGTTATCCGGATTCATAGAAACAGCCTGTTTCTTCTAAGGTCACCGAATATTCGGAGGCTTAATGAAAAATTAGAGGCCATAAAAAGGTAAACTGAATACCTGGGGAGAGAGATATTTTCTTTATACTATAGCCCCATTAATTATAGTCTGCGGCGTACAGGCTTCGTGAAAGAAGTCTATCCAGACAGGTAGCCTTCTCAGTTCAAGTGGTGAAAAATCGATGACAGAGGTAGCACAAAATGATAGTGGGCCTATCTCTGTTTAATCTGATATTATGCCTGACCAGGAAGTTTATAATCTGGGAGACGTACAGAATCGAGATTCTGGATCTTCTGGAGAACCCGCACCTGGCCAAAGGCGATCAGATACTGGCTGTACCTACGCTGGTAAGAAAGCTTCCTCCGCCGATAAAGAAAATCAGAGGAAACCTCTCAAATACCGAGCACGTTCTGGTGGGCCTGGATCTGCGCCCCGTAAATTTATCGCACGACCCGGACTGAAGAACCAGACTGTAGAATGTCAAAAACTCTGTAATTGACTTTCAGGAAGCCCAGGCCAGAGCCGAGGGCGGAAAATACGTTCTGCACCTCTACATTGAGGGCGTGGCCTAAATCGTTGCAGGCAATCGAGAATATAAAGCGCATATGTAAAGAATACCTTCCAGGCAGGTAACAGCTGGAGATTATCGAGATTTACCATTATCCAATCTTCGCCAAAGATGGCCGGATAGTGGCAGTTCCCACGCTGACAAAAGAGCTTCCACCGCCCTTAAGAAAGCTCATAGGGAGTATGGCGAATGCTCAGAGGGTGCTGGTTGGAATGAAACTGAAAATTCAAGCCTAATAAAAATAATCGACCTTGAAAGGACGTGTCAATATGAGTTCTAAACTGGCAAAAGGCCAGGAGCCCATATCGAATAAGGCGCTATTAGATGAGAATCGTGCCTTGAAGGATGAAGTACAGAGCCTGAGAGCGCGTCTTGAGGAAGCTGAAGAACTCAAGCGCGCAATCAGCGAGGGAGATCTGGATGCCTTGGTAATACACGGGCCAGAAGGGGAGTTAGTTTTCACTCTGGATAGTGCGGATCGTGCATACCGCGTCCTGGTGGAGACAATGAATGAAGGTACTGTCACCCTGGCCTGTGACGGCACTATCCTTTACTCTAACCGCCAGTTTGCAAACCTCCTCAAAATGTCACCACAGGCGATTGTAGGCAAATCTATCTATCGATTTATTGCGCCTGAGAGCGCGACAACTTTTAAGGCAATTCTGGAGCACGAGGTGGGTATGGGGGAAATCAATCTCCTGGGTAAGGAAGGCGCAACTTTGCCTGTTTACCTGTCCATCAGCTCATTGGAGGCTGAGGGATCCCCAAATGCCTGGTGTCTCGTAGTCACAGACCTGACCGAGCAGAAGAAAAATGAAGAAACCCTTGCTGCTGAGCTTCTGGCCAGGTCCATTATAGAACAGGCTGCCGAGGCCATAATAGTTTGCGACATATCAGGAAGGATCATCAGGTTCAGTAATGCTGCATCCAGAATCTGTAGGTGTGATCCGACATTCCAGCGATTTGAAGATATTATTGATCTGCGATTCTCAGAAGGGACAGACAATGGCAAAAGCATTTTTCCTGTCTCTTCTGCTCTGAAGGGGTTTGCCATTCTTGGGCTGGAAGCAACCCTTGAACTTAATTGCCAGAGACTCAACTTACTTTTAAACTCAGGGCCTCTTAGGAATACTGAGGGTAAAATTGTAGGCTGTGTTGCAACTCTGACAGATATCACTGAACGCAAGCTGGCTGAAGAGGCACTCCGCGAGAGCGAGGAAAAATACCGCAACATTATAGAGACGGCTAATGAAGGAATATGGATAGTTGACCCTGAAGCCAGGACTACCTATGCTAATCAGAAAATGGCGGAGATGCTGGGATGCACTCAGGAAGAAATGATTGGTAAATCGACAAGGGACTTCACCGATGAAGAAGGTAGGGCTATCTCCAAACGGAATATGAAAAAGGGGGAACAGGGTATCAATGAAAGCCACGAATTCAAACTGATACGTAAGGATGGCTCACCTTTATGGACACTTATAAGTGCTAAATCCCTTTTTGATAAGGATGGAAGGTTTATTGGCTCTATGAATATGCTTACTGACATTACCGGGAGAAAAAAAGCCGAAGCCGAGTTGCAAAAGACACTTGACAATCTGGAAAACTTAGTTGAAGAACGAACAATGCAGCTTAAGAATACTTATAAATCATTGAAAGAGAGCGAAAAAGGTCTTGCTGAAGCTCAGGAAATGGCTCACCTTGGAAGTTGGGATCATAATGTCCTAACTGGTGAAGTACACTGGTCCGATGAGGTTTATCGAATTTTTGGATGTAGTCCTCAAGAGTTCGGGATAACTTATGACCTGTTCTTAAACTATATACACCCGGATGATAGGGATTATGTGGATCAGGCCATTAAAAAGGCTTTAAACGGAGAGCCCTATAACATCGATTATAAAATCGTCTCAGCCGACGGAACCGAGCACATAGTCATTTCGCATGGTGAAGTTATCTTTGATGAAGGAGGTAGCCCTGCTCGAATAAGAGGAATAATTCAGGACATTACCGAGCGCAAACAAGAAGAGCATAGAATCCACAGATACAACCATATTCTTGAGGGAATTAACCAGATATTCAGCAACGTAATCCAGGAAAAAACAGAAGAAGATCTTGGAAATACCTGCCTGTCCATAGCCCTTGAAATAACCGGCAGTCAAATTGGTTTCGTTGGTGAAGTAGGCGCTGACGGGCTATTACATGATATCGCAATAAGCGATATGGGATGGGAACAGTGCACGATGTATGACAAGACCGGGCATCGTCGTCCCCCTGGAGATTTTATCCTGCATGGACTGTATGGTTGTGTAATTGATACAGGAAAAAGCTTCTTCACCAACGATCCGATGTCATATCCAGGCAGTATTGGGCTGCCTCAAGGTCATCCTCCACTCACGTCATTCCTTGGCGTGCCCCTTATCACTGAAGGAAAAACGAAGGGCATACTATCGGTTGCAAACCGTGAAGGCGGCTACAGCCGCGAGCAACAGGAGGATCTCGCAGGTATCGCTCCAGCTGTGGCGCAGGCTTTGCAGAGAAAAAAGTCAGAAGAAGCCCTGGAAGAAATCGAAAGAATTCGGATAAAAGAAATCCATCATCGTATTAAGAACAACCTGCAGGTTATCTCTTCTCTGCTCAGTCTTGAGGCTGAAAGGTTCAGTGATGCAAAAATACTTGAAACTTTCAGGGAAAGCCAGAACCGTATAGCTTCAATGGCTCTGATTCATGAAGAGCTCTACAAAGGACGCGAAGCCGATGCCCTTGATTTCGGAGCATATCTCCAGAAACTCACTGCAGAACTTTTTACTTCGTACAATCTTGGAAACGATAATATCGACTTGAAGATGGATCTTGAACAGGTATATCTGGACATGGATACTGCAATACCACTTGGAATCATTGTAAACGAACTGATTTCAAATTCCCTGAAGCATGCTTTCCCTGCCGGAAGTGAAGGCGAAATATACGTGAGCCTTTGCAGAACCGAAACATTCGCTGCCGGATATGAGCTCTCCGATCAGTATCCGGATTGTACACAGAAAGATTGCTTCCAGTACGTACTGACAGTAACGGATAATGGGAAAGGCATTCCGGAGGAAATAGATTTCCAGAGTTCGGATTCTCTTGGACTCCAGCTTGTAAATATTCTCGTTGAACAAATTGATGGTTGCATAGAACTTAGAAGGAATTCTGGAACACAATTTGTCATCTGGTTCTGGTTACGGGAAAATGAACCGGTCGCAGTCCATATTTAATAGAATTGCCACACGGCATATTTGATAGAATTGCTACAGTCCGTATTTAATAGGCTAATCCGGCTAGGTGTTCCAGTTGAAAATGTGTCAATGTGGAGGTACATTCTACTGGCAATACACATTCTATTTCCAATAAACAGTACACATTCTACTGCAATATACATTCTACTACCAATAACCAGTACAAATTCTACGACCAGTACGCCTTATGCTGTTAATGTAAACCAGACTCGGCTCTAAGTTTTTTGTTACCTATTAATAATAAGTCATATTTACTCAGAACTTTTACTTATTTGCGCTCGGCTCTCATTTTTCTTTAGGGATATTTTCAGCTTTCTGCACGCAGGTAAGGTTAGAAGATGTTACTAAAAATTGCAGTACTTCCTATTTTTGGCTGGAGAGCACAGTACTTGGCATCGTATATATACTGCGGCAATAATATTACAGTACTGTAGTACTCCAGAGGGATTGGAATGATAGACTTTGCCTGTAAAGAGTTCAAAATCGAAGATGTGATCAAGTGTGCCCTTAATCTTACAAAGGCAGACCTGAATGTTATGAAGTACTTTTTAAATGAAAAAGAGCAGTGGGTTGACACTGATTATCTTTCAAAAGTCCTGAAGCTGGATATCTCGACAATCCAGCGCTCCGTCAAAAAACTGCACGAAAGGGAAATTCTGCAGAGGTCGCAACAAAACCTGGATGGGGGAGGTTATGTCTTCAAGTACAGGGTCAATTCAAGGACTAAAATAAAAAACATTATAATGACTGTAGTAAGTTCCTGGGCCGACCGGCTCGGACAGGAACTTGAAAAATGGGAAAACGGAGGCTGATTTAATTTGCTTAAAATAACACCTTACCTGGGAATTCTGGTTCTTATAGTTTCCATAGGAGGGCTCTGGTATCCGGCACTCGGGTACTTCATGCTGCTGATTTTTGCAGCAATCTTCCTGATCAGTCCTTTCAGAGGCCGCTGGTTCTGCGGAAATCTCTGCCCCAGGGGAAGCTTTGTTGATTTCTGGGTCAGCAAGATCTCAAGGAAAAGAAGAATACCCGATGTATTCCGGAACCTGTGGGTTCGCCTGCCAATTTTTTTCATGCTGATGGGTTTTATGGGCTACAGGGTAGCAAGCACTATTGGAAGCTATAATACTTTTGAAAAAATAGGCATGATCTTTGTAATGATGTGCCTTGTAACCACCTCAATTGCAATCATTCTAGGAAGTTTCCTGAGCCCGAGAGCCTGGTGTTCGTTCTGCCCTATGGGAACAGCCCAGCGCCTGATTGGTGGAAAGAAATATCCCCTGAAACTCACAAAGGAAAAGTGCATTAACTGCAACAAATGCGATAAAGTCTGCCCCATGCAGCTAAAAGTCCGTGAGGACGATGCAAAACCTGACTGTATCAAATGCGGACGCTGTGTGAGTGCATGTCCGAAAGATGCCCTGCAATTTTGAACTTTTTAATGTTTATTATCTAGATAGAAATCGGAATGACCCAATATAACAAATATTTTTATTTTTCAGGTATATAGTAAGATATAGAAAATTTTAGAGCGTTATATAGCAGGGGACAGGGGACCCGGAAAATATTTCCGGAATTTGACTTTAGCATGACAATAGTACATACTGGCATGACAATAAGTACATACTGTAAAGTGTCTGCAAATCAGCCAGATCAGGAGAAAAAGTAATGATAAGCCGCGTGTCGGAACTTTCAGAAGTTCAGAAAAGGGAACTTTCCAAACTCTTTGGGGAATATGTCAATCTTGACAAACGCGAACGTCACTATTATAATCATGATATAGGAGCTTTACCCCCGCTTGTCAAGAGAGTAATTGGGAACACCGACCCTGCAGCGGTTGTAAAAATCCGCACCGAAGAAGACGCAGTAAAGCTTCTCGAATTTGCAAACAGGCACAGGATTCCGGTTATACCCCGTGCAGGAGCTTCTTCAGGATATGGAGGGGTAATTCCGACAAAGGGAGGAATAGTTGCCGATGTTACATCATTAAATAAAGTAATAAGTATCGATCCCGAAGGGCAGGAAGCGGTTGTGCAGAGCGGGATAATCTGGGAAAAACTGGAGAGAAAACTGAAAGAAAGCGGGCTTTCGGTAAGAGCAATTCCTTCAAGCGCTCCTTCTTCGACAGTTGGAGGCTGGTTGGGCCAGAGCGGAGCCGGTTACGGAAGTTATGAGTTCGGCTGGGGCCATGAGAGCATGGAAAAAGCCAGGGTTGTTCTCCCCACAGGAGAAATCCGGGAGTTTTCAGGCCATGAACTGAAAAAGTTAATAGGGACAATGGGAACCACAGGCATTGTCACCGAAATAACCCTGAAAGTCCAGAAGTTCGAAACTAGAAAAGCCGTTTCTGCCAGTTTCCCAAGCGCTTCAGCCCTGAAACAAGCGGTCGAAAACATCAGAAGGAAGAATATTCCTCTCTGGTCAATTTCTTTCCTGAACCCCGAATGGGCCGATATGAAGAATAAAGCGCCCAGGAAACTCCACTATGGAGATGTCGTGGATAAAGACAGGCCTGTACTGCCAGTCACTTACGTTTCGACTTTTATGTATCCTGCCTCTAGGGATGTTTCCGGCCTGAAGGAAGCAATCGAAAGCGCGGGCGGCACAATCCTTCCGGAAGAAATTGCAAAACACGAGACCGATGAATGGTTCAAATCCATGAAAGTAAAGCGGCTTGGTCCTTCGTTTATCCCGGCAGAAATCCTGGTGCCGCTTGAGAAAATGGACAGGGTTTTTGAGGAAATCGGGAAAAGAATCAAACTGCCTGTGCTTACCGAAGGCATGATCATAAGCGACGGAAATGTCGTGCTGCTGTGTTTCATGCGCCATTCGGAACGCTCTGTTCTGTTTAACACGGCTTTTGCTCTCTCCCTGAGCATTTTGAAAATTGCCGAAGAAAACGACGGAAGAGCTTATTCTTCAGGGCTTTTCTTCGCCTCAAAGAGGAAAAGTATTTTTGGGGACAGGCTTGCTGAAATCGAAGCCCTGAGAAAAGGATTCGATCCCAACGGGATTATGAATCCTGAGACTCTGGAAGGAAAAAGGTTCCTGAACACAGCCGTATCAATGGGCTCTGCCTTCGAACCTTTTGGCAGGATAGCCGGAAACCTGTCAGGAATCGGGAAGGTTTCCTTCAAGGACGAGAAGGAGATCCCGGGAGAAGTGGCAGAACTTGCCTATTCCTGCTCTCAGTGCGGGTACTGTGTGAGCGAGTGCGACCAGTATTACGGCAGGGGCTGGGAGTCCCAGTCACCACGTGGAAAATGGTTTTTTATCAAGGAATACCTGGCAGGCCGGGAAAAGCTTGACCAGAGACAGACAAATACTTTCCTTGGCTGCACCACCTGCCAGATGTGTGACTCCCGCTGTGAGCTGGATATGCCGATAGAACATGCCTGGATGACCATGCGCGGAAAGCTGGTTGGAGAAGAAAAAAAGATGACCTTCCCGCCCTTTGAAATTATGGCTGCAAGCCTCCTTAAAGAGCGAAATATCTGGGCAAATTACAGGAAAGATCGGGACAAATGGATTCCGGAAGATATTCGGGCGAAGATGAAGGATAAAGCTGAATACGCTTATTTTGCAGGCTGTACGGCATCTTTTGTTGAGAACGACGTGGCTGTAGGGGCTGTCCGCATGCTTGACGATGCAGGAATAGAGTTTACAGGCCTTTTTGATAAGGAAGCCTGCTGCGGAATTCCCATGCTTGTTGCCGGAAGGTGGGACGTTTTTGAAAAGATAATGAGGTTGAATGTCTCGAACATGAAAAAGAGAGGCGTAAAAACCGTAATCACTTCCTGCCCTGCCTGCTGGCTCATGTGGCATACGGTCTATCCCCAGTGGGCGAAAAAGCTGGGTATGGAATACGGCCTTGAGACAAAACATTACTCTGAAGTTCTCATGGACCGCCTTGATATCCTCAAGCCGAAGTTCAAGCAGCCTCTGGATAAAGTGGTAGCCTGGCACGATTCCTGCCACCTTGGCAGGGCAGGAGGCGAAATATACGAGCCGCCCAGGGAACTATTGAAAGCAATTCCCGGAATCCAGTTCAGGGAACTTGAACACAACCGTGAAAGAGCTCACTGCTGCGGTTCTGTTGTAAGCCTTATTGCCGAGCCGCCGGTTGCATACAAACTGGGAGACATGAGACTCCAGGAAGCCCTTGACGTTAAAGCCGATATTATTGCAGCGCTTTGCCCGTGCTGTATTTTCCAGTTCCGCGTGGCAGCCCAGGAAAACAACCTTAATATAGAGGCTCAGGATCTGGGCGCCCTGGTAGCCAGGAGCCTTGGATACAGCATCCCTGACTCTACAAACTATACTCTGGAATCATGGGTTCCCTTTGAAAAGATGATCGCCCTTATGCAGCCTGAGAATATGACCGACCTGATGGTTGAACTCATGCCCCAGATGATGGCAGCGATGCCTGCACCTCTTCCTGCCATGATGAAGCTGGTCAAATATGTGCCAGGCATGGACGCTCTGATGAAACCGATGATGCCGGTTATGATGCCCAGGCTCATGCCGCTGGTTATGCCAAAAGTCATGCCTGACATGCTCAAAGCCGTAGAGAGGAGAGTTCCTATGCCCGATTACATGAGGGAGCAGCTTCCTGACCTGATGCCGAAGGCTATGGATAACTTGATGCCTAATATGCTACCAGAGTTGATGCCGTTGCTTACTCCGCGCATGATTGAGTATATAAAAACACATTGAGGGTTCTTTGCACAGAGCTTGCGCGGAATAAGTAGAAGGAGAAGGGAAGATTTCAGCGCCTCTTTGCTCATTTTTTTAGAACCTGACATTTCTAAAAGTTACTGGAAGGTTACTTTTTTATGTAAAGCCAGAATCTTCCAACAGACGCTTTTCATTACCTGCCCGCCGCAGGATTTTTTATAACAGGTGATCCCCAAATCCAGAGCCTGAAGTTTTCGACTTAATATACCTGGAAAAACACCCCGAAAGAGGTATAAAGAGATCCAGAAGACTTTGTTTTGCAAATCCAGAACCTGCGCCCCAGAGGAATTCTTATATAGAAGTGCTTGCATTAAGAATAGGAAAAATTACGCACAAAGATAACGTGCTCAGAAATACCACTGATAAAAATTCATAGAAATTCATATCATTATAAAGGAGATTGAAGTTTGGCAGCACAACCGATTTTTATTTTAAGAGAGGGCAGCAAGAGAACCCATGGTTCCGACGCCCAGCACAACAATATTATGGCCGCAAAAGCGGTTGCTGAAGCGGTGAGGACCACTCTTGGGCCCAAGGGTATGGACAAGATGCTTGTAGACTCCATGGGTGATGTTGTTATCACCAACGACGGAGCAACAATCCTCAAAGAAATGGACATCGAGCACCCAGGTGCAAAGATGATCGTGGAAGTAGCCAAGACCCAGGACGCCGAAGTCGGAGACGGAACCACCACCGCAGCCGTACTTGCAGGGGAATTCCTGACAAAGGCAGAAGACCTGCTGGAAAGCGGAGTCCACCCCACGGTAATTGCAAGCGGGTACAGGCTTGCGGCAGATCAGGCTACAAAGATCTTGGAAACGATCACTATCAGTGCATCTCCTGAAGACACTGAGACTCTCGAAAAACTTGCAGCCACAGCCATCACAGGAAAGGGTGCAGAGGCCCATAAGGATCATCTTTCCATGCTAGCTGTTAAGGCTGTTAAGTCCGTTGTTGAGGTAAGTGAAGATGGGAAGATCACTGTTGATATCGAGGATATCAAGACCGAAAAGAGGCCAGGCGGAAGCATCGGAGACTCCGAAATTATCGAAGGTGTAATCGTTGATAAAGAACGCGTTCACACAGCTATGCCGGAAATCGTGGAGAATGCAAAAGTTCTGCTTTTAAGTGTGCCCATCGAACTCAAGAAGACCGAGACCAAAGCCGAAATAAAGATTACCACCCCTGACCAGATGCAGCTCTTCTTAGATCAGGAAGAAGCCATGCTCAGGGAAATTGTGGAAAAAGTGATAAGGACAGGCGCAAACGTGGTCTTCTGCCAGAAGGGTATTGATGATCTCGCACAGTATTACCTGACAAAAGCGGGCATCTTTGCCATGCGCAGGGTTAAGAAAAGCGATATGGACAAGCTTTCGAGGGCAACAGGCGCAAAGATCATTACAAGCATGGATGAGATCGAAGAATCCGACCTTGGCTATGCCGGTCTCGTGGAAGAAAAGGACGTCACCGGTTCCAGAATGACCTTTGTTACAGGCTGCAAAGACAGCAAGACCACCTCAATTCTCCTTCGCGGCGGAACCGAGCATGTAGTTGAAGGAATTGAGAGAGCCCTCGAAGATGCACTCAGAGTCGTGGGTGTTGCTCTCGAAGACCAGAAGATCGTTGTGGGCGGCGGCTCACCTGAAATCGAACTGTCCCTCAGGCTCAAGGAATACGCAGCAACCCTTAAAGGCAGGGAACAGCTTGCTGTAACGAAATTCGCCGAGTCCCTCGAGATCATTCCTCACACCCTTGCAGAAAATGCAGGGCTTGACCCGATCGATATGCTTGTGGAAATGCGCTCCCAGCACGAGAAGGGCAACAAGCGTGCAGGACTCAATGTATACACCGGCAAGATCGAGGACATGTTCGAAAATAACGTTGTCGAACCTCTCAGGATCAAGACCCAGGCAATCAATGCAGCTACCGAAGCCGCAATCATGATTCTCAGGATCGATGATGTAATTGCCTCATCCGGTGCAGGAAGAGCAGGCCCTGGCGCAGGCGGTCCTGGCGGCGAAATGCCTGAAGATATGTAAAGATTTAGAATATGAATCCAGGATTGCCGGAATTTCCAGCATCCTGAACCTTTTTTTTAGAACCTTTCATTATAATTTCAGGATACTTCATTTAGAGAAGTTTTTAGAGAAATTTTTTCAGGTATCTTTATTCAGAAAGAGTGCTTAAGATATACTTTTCAGAAGAATTTTCAAAAATCTTTTCTCAAAGAACTTTCATAAACCTTTTTTAGAAGAATTTTCAGAAACCCTTTCTCAAAAATCTTTTTTCAAACCAGGTTATTTCAAAAATTAAAAAAGACGTTTTTAAAGTTTTTTAAATAGAGTATTACTAAACTGCTAAATGTATGATAACCAGTAAAAATTATTATCTGGCTTCATAGCAGGAAATTTCCCTGGCGTCTACCCGGACTGGTTTACCAAGCTCGTTTGAAATAACATTTCTTACCCTTGCCATGCACCTGCACTCAAGCTGGATGCGGGCTGACATAGCTTCTCGCTCTTCGATGTACAGATTGTTCGAACTGACAACGGAATGGACCGAAACCTGCTTCTGTACAACCTTTGCTATGAGACCCGGGGTCCCATCCGTGAGATCCTGAAGGCTGGTAGATGTCAGGAGAACGCTATCTCCTGCATTGAGCCCGAGTACTCCTACGAAATTTTGAGGATTCCGAATCTCAAGAGTCCTGAGATTGTGTTTCTTCAGAACCTCGATAAGAGAATCAGCAATTCCTGTTAACGCGATGTACTCCATGGGATCACCCGTACATTGGGAACTCCTTCTTTACTTCTCCTTTCTGCTCTGTAGTCTGAACATCTTCAGCAAGCCTCTGGAGTTCGATCTCTATGCGTTCGGCCTGCTCTATAAGCCGAACCGTACTTATTGAAAGCCCATATAACTCGTTTAAGACTTCAACAACAGCAGAAGCAGCCCTTGGATCAGGATTCTGGGTTCTGGTAGCACCAAGCAGGCTAAATGCAGGAATTCCGCGCAGCAGACATTCAGCCATTACACTGCCCGAAATCCCGGAAATAGTTCCCATCTGGAAAACTTCTACCTTTTCCCTGATTTTATCCAGCATCTCCGGAGTGGTGGCTGCCCCGAAGACTTTATGCCCACCGTCCATTATGGCAATCCCTGCAATGGAAGCAATTTCTCTTACATTAATAGACTCAGCCCAGTCCACCAGAGCATTACTAACATCGTAGGAGACAGTGTGACTGATAGGAATATCGGAGATCACAACAATCAGATTGTGATCCACATTCTCGTAAATCCTCACAGGCATATTTATAAGCCCCTCATAAAGCACTGCAATCGAGGGGAAATACCTTGATTCAATAGAGCCGATATATTCCATTTTCAATTCTTCTATCATATGCTGACTTGCAATATTCCCCACAAGCCCGATTCCGGGAAAACCTTCAATCAAAACAGGATTTTTTGACTGTACAGGTTTGGTAATAATCTTCACATCATTGTTGTCATAATCTGTATTTGACAAATAACCACCTCGGCGAAATACAACCCCTATGACTATATCTAACCTAATCCTAGATAAACAAGTTTCTCAGCAGCCCGGGTCTACGCAATGTCCTGCACGTACGTTAACATAAAAGTATTCAATGTCCCGAGCTTCCGGCCACCATAACCCTCTTTTTGATAAAAAGAGAATCTTTTTGATATATATCCTTTCTCCTGACAAGGAAAAATAATTCAGATGAAAGAATTATAGTAAATCAGGCTTCCTTTCTCCGATGAAAAGCCTGACAGAAACAGGGTTCTATAGAGATCGCAGATGGGAAAAATATAATAGATAAGGGAAACCGTAGAAAAGAGCTCATAGAAAAAAGTAAAATCCTGATACAGGAGGAGAAAAATTCATGGAAAAGTCTATTCTCTATTTCGACAATGTAGGAGAGTCGAATACGGAAGCCGTTATTGAAGCGGCAGCGAAAAGGGCGGCAGAACTCCGGATATCCCATATCGTAGTGGCAAGCACCAGCGGAAAAACCGCGCTAAAAATGGCAGAAGCGGTAAAGGGCAGTGATATAAAGGTTATTGGGATAAGCCACCAGTACGGGCAGAAGGAAAAAGGCGAATGGGAAGTACAAGAAGAATACAAAAAGAAGCTTGAAGAACTTGGAGCCGTAATAACCACTCAATCCCATATATTCTCAGGAGTAGAACGCTCAATTACGAAAAAATTTGGAGGTTATTCCAGAGTGGAAATGATTTCGGACGCTCTCAGGTCTCTCTTCGGGAAAGGTTTCAAGGTAGCTATCGAAGTTGCAATTATGGCAGCCGATTCAGGCCATATCCCTGTTTCCGACAACACGGAGATTATAGCGATAGGGGGCACAAGATGGGGTGCAGATGTAGCCCTCGTACTCAGGCCAGCCCATAGCGGTGATTTCTTTTCCCTTCAGGTCAGGGAAATTATTGCCATGCCGCGAGCCAAAGAAGATTAAAGCAGGAAAAATCAGGGGAAAACTCAATTTCCATAATAAGGCGATTCAGCTTTCGTTTGAGATTGGTGAGGAAGCTCGGGTGATTCGCCAGAGTTTGCCCTGGGTTCTCGCCAGTTCCCAAAGATAAATATATCTGAGAGGCATGTATAACCCCGGCATGTCAGCAATATTCGAAATTCTCGATAAGGATGCAGGCGGCAGGATAGGAAGGCTCAGGACTCCCCACGGGATCGTTGAGACACCCACCGTTATGCCTGTAGTTAATCCAAATATTCAGCTTATCCCTCCGAAAGAAATGCGAAACTTCGGGGCAGAGATCCTGATCACCAATTCCTATATCATCTACCGCAAGGAAGAACTGAGAAATGTCGCTCTTGAGAAAGGGCTGCACAGGCTCCTGGATTTTGACGGGCCCATTATGACGGACTCAGGTTCCTTCCAGCTTTCCGTATACGGATCCGTGGAAGTTACGAATGAGGAAATTCTCGGGTTCCAGCAAAAGATCGGAAGCGACATTATTGTCCCGCTGGACATTCCGACGCCTCCTGATGTTCACTACAGGAGAGCTGTAGATGAGCTTGCAATCACAGCCGAAAGGCTGGAAGCAGCCCGCAAATTTGTCCAGGGCGAGCAGCTTCTTGCAGGCCCGGTTCAGGGTTCGACTTATCCCGAACTGAGGGAAAAAGCTGCTTCTCACCTCAAAGGTCTCAATTTTGAAGTTTATCCCCTGGGAGCCGTTGTTCCGCTCATGGAAGCCTACCGTTACGCGGAACTTGTTGACGTGATTGTGGCATCCAAAAAGGGGCTTTCTCCGGCTTCTCCGGTTCACCTTTTCGGGGCGGGGCATCCCACGATGTTCGCCCTTGCAGTAGCCCTGGGCTGTGACCTTTTTGATTCGGCAGCTTATGCCCTTTACGCCAAGGACGGGCGCTATATTACTGTAAACGGGACTTACCATATTGAAAAACTGAATTACCTGCCCTGCTCCTGTCCGGTCTGTTCAAGATACAGCGCAGACGAATTGAAAAAAGCCGACAACCGGGAAGAGCTTCTGGGAAGGCATAACCTTTACGCGACCTTCGCTGAGATCCGGCTGATTAAACAGTGCATCAAGGATGGAAAACTACTCGAACTTGTTGAGCAGCGCTGCCGTGCCCATCCTAAACTTCTTGACGGGTTGAAGAAATTCTATACCCATTCCCCCTGGCTCGAGCAGTTTGATCCGGCTACAAAAGGCACCTTTTTCTACTGCGGGCCCGAATCCGCTTCTCGCCCTGAAGTCCTGCGTTTTGGAAAACGGCTGGAAAGGTTCAGCCTGCAAGGCTCGGTAATTATCAGGACAGGCCCGGTAAAAGGAGAGAAAGATTACGACCAGCTTCTTATCTTCAAAGCGCCTTTCGGGGCATTTCCTGCCGAAATGGAAGAAGTGTATCCTTTCAATGCCGAAGTTCCGAAATTTCCGGATTACGAAGCTCTTGACACAGCTCTTTCGAATACGCTTAAACTGATGGAGCTGAACCCGGAAGCCGAGTTTACTTTTATTTGCGAGAAGGAATTCAGGCATCCGCTGATTGAAGAGATAAGCAAAAGAGCAAAACTTGTATACAGGGAAGACTGGAGAAAAGAGTAAATATTGAAGAGCTCATTAACGGGGCCGGATATCCTGTGAGTCTCTCAGACTTGCTCAGAATCAAATCTGCCTCAAAAAGATAAAAAGAAAACTTTTTTGAGGTGCAAACCTTTATAGAATTATCTGCAAAGAACCCTCTAAACAGGGAAAAAGCCAAATTACAAAATTCTGATTAAAATCCCCGTATAAACCGGAAAAGTCTAGGTGAAACTATTGTCCCTTACAGCAAGAATCGGCGAACTCAGCCCTTATCTGCGCTTGCTGAGACCCGAACTCTACTACATGGACCTTACCCTACCTGCCTCGAGTGCAATCCTTGCTTCCTATCTGGCAACCGGAGGGCTTCCTGAATTTCTCCCCTTCCTGATCGCGGTAATCGGCGGCTTTGCAGCCATTACAAGCTCATACGTTTTCAATGACTGCTGCGACATCGATATCGATACTATCAACCTGCCTGGCCGCCCTCTGCCCTCTTCCAGAGTTTCAAAGAGCTCTGCGCTTTCCTACGCTGTATTTTTACTAGTAATCGCGGGTGCAGCAGCCGCTTATCTGAACCCTGAGTCCCTGTTTATCCTTTTTATTGCAGCTGGTACCATTACTGTTTATTCAATCTTTGCAAAAAGGAATACCTTTCTGAGCTTCTTACCGGTTGGTATTTCCTACGGGTTAGTGCCTGTTGGCATCTGGCTTGCTTTTGACCCGGCAGGAATCCTGAAAGGCAGCGACGGAGTGTTTCTCCCCTTGCCGGCTATCTGCTTAGGGCTAATGATATGCGTCACGGATTGGGCCTTTACCCTTGGAGGAGTTTCCAGAGATGTAGAGGGAGACAGATTGAAAGGTGCCCCTACCATGCCTGTTACCTTTGGAATTCCATTTACTGCCAGGTTCGTTACTTTCTGGTGGATTGTGGGAGTTATCGCCTCCATAATCATAGGCTGGTCAGCTCAGCTTGGCCCTGTATATTTTGCAGGAGCCCTTGCTTCAGGATTCTGGATGCTTTCCCAGTGTTTCGATTTCATCAAAAACCCTACCCCGGAAAGAGGCGGCAAGCTCTTCCTTAACGGCTCAAATTATAGAGCAATCATGTTCGGGTCAATGATTCTTGATGTGGCACTGTGCATTTATGCAGGGGCTTACACTTCCATTTTCTGGTAAAAAGGTAGAGAAAAAATGGACGCGGATATTATTGTAATAGGGGCATCTCCTGCAGGGCTGATGGCTGCGAGGAACGCCTGCGAAAAAGGGTCTTCAGTTCTTTTACTGGAAAAAAAAGAGGAAATCGGGCACCTGCCCCATCCTGCAAATTCTTTTTTTAAGGGGATGCTCGATAAATGCGGAGAGAAGGCAGACCCTTCTTATGTGGTGCATTATCTGAAAGGCATGAAGATGATTTCCCCTTCAGGAAGGACGGTTGAGGTTGAAGCTCCCGGGTACGCTATTGATAAAACAGCATTCGACAGGTTTTATGCGAAGAAAATAATGAAAACCGGCGTAGACCTTCGAAAAGGAGTAAAAGTTCAGGAGATTCATAGGGAAGGAGAGAACTTTACTGTCAACACCTCTGCGGGGGTATTCACCTCAAAACTGGTTATTATCTCCGACGGTGTAAATTCAAAAATTGCTTCCTTTCTGGACCTGAAGACGATGAAACACCCTGAGGATATTGCCTGGGGAATTGAACTGGATATCAGAAGTCCCGGACTTGGGAAACCGAAGATGTTTGAATATTACGTAGGGAATCACGCCCCTGGTTGGAAGACTACATACGCCCCAAGAGGAGGCGATAATGCCGCAATCGGAGCTTATGTGCGTAGATGTGGAACGGACGCAACGCCTTACCTCAATGCCTGGGTTGAAAATTTCAAAAGACTTAAAGGGCTCGAAGAGCTTGAAGTTGTAAGAAAACTTTCAGGCGGAGACCCAATAGTAACAATTCCAAAGGAGTACATAACCGACGGGATAATGGTTGCTGGCGGAGCAGCAGGTCAGTCCGGAATAGGCTATGCAATGAGGGCAGGCCAGATATGCGGAGATGTGGCTGCAGACGCCATAAGAAAAGGAGATGTCTCAAAATCTGCCCTGTTAGAGTACAGGAAGATCTGGGAAAAAGAATTTAAGGCTGAGCACTACCTGGGACGGATAGGGCTTGAAACCCTCAGGAAAATGACGGATCGGGAAATCGATGAGATGGTAAAGGTCTTTGAAAAGGAGGATCTTTCATTTATCCATGGAAGCTCAGTTGAGCAGGCGATGCAGGTTTTTGCATTCATGCTAAAGAAAAAACCCTCTGCAATCTTAAAGTGTGCGGCACTCCTCAGGAACAGATGAACTGAAATTTAAAATAGCAAAAGAGAACAGCATTTATACGGACATAAGCATCAAATACCAGGTGCAGGAAGAAATATGCAATACGATTTCTATAAAAGCCCCTTTCTCAGAGTTTATACCGAAATCGAAGACGGACACATGAGGATGAAAACCAGCGGGGCTGCGTCCATCCTTATGAGAAAAAGTCTTGAGAAAAACCTCTCACTTTTTGAAGGCGAAAAGCCTGCAAAAGTCGAGGCAGACAGACTCATCTGCTCAACATGGATGCCTCCGATGCCAAGCACGGGTTTTAACCGCCTGGTAAAAAGCCAGCTTTCTTCCATTCTGGGAAAAGCGATTCCGGACCAGGTAACTATATCCATAACTGAAGAATGCCCGAACAATTGTATCCACTGCGCTTTGCCTGACACCAAAAACCGGAAAAAACTTACCCCTGAAACCGTAAAATCCACAATCGACCAGGTGCTTGAAATGGGCACAACTTTCGTGATCTTTGACGGAGGGGAGCCCCTGACCTATCAGGGTCTGGAAGACCTGATAAAGTATGTGGACCCTGAAAAAGCCATTACAGGCATGTTCACCTCAGGGGTAGGGCTGACCGAAGAGCGTGCCAGCCGCCTCAAAGAAGCAGGCCTTTATTCCCTTACTGTTAGTTTTGACAGCGCGTACGAAGATAAACACGATTACGTAAGGGGTAGGAAAGGAGTTTTTAAAAGTGCGGTCGATGCCGTTAAAAATGGTATTAAGGCAGGGCTGCTCGTAAATATATATGTGGTGCTTTCCAGGGATAATGTAAACGAACTTGAAGAGCTGTATGCTCTTGCATCCGAGCTCGAAGTCCACGAACTTTCCTTCTACGAAATAGTCCCTACTGGCAGGTGGATGGATCACGCCTCCGAAATCATGACTCCAAAAGACCTGAGAAAATTTGATAATTTCGTTTCCAGAGCCAGGGAGAAAGAAGGCCCCAGAGTATTCCCTATCCCACAGGTCATGAGGACTACAGGCTGCATGGCAGGCCGCAAGTGGCTCCATATTACCCCGGAAGGGAATATTCTTCCCTGTGCCTGTATCCCGATACCCTATGGAAATGTCCATAGAGATAGGGTAAAGGATATCTGGAAAAAGATCAGGGAGGACCCTGCATATAATGCAAAGTGCTGCCTTATGAGAAACCCCGAGTTCAGGGAGAAATATCTGAAGCTTTCAGAGTAAACTGGAGATCATTGCTGAAAGTTTTAAAGTAATTCGGGATATTTATAAGGTAATTATCAAAATTTTAGAGTGAAATCCGTGTAATTATTGAAAATTTAAGAGTAAATTGTAATAATTACTAAAATTCCAGAGTAAAATATAAATAGAGTTATAATTCTGCTTCTCCAATTTCATAGTTCTGCATTTTTATCTTCGGTTCTGCCTTTTTATATTTAGTTTTGCCTCTTTACTTTTTGAAATTTACTTTTTTTGAAATCAATAGCTGTAGCTAGCGAAGTCTGGGTAGTCTGGGTTTAAGACACTGAAATATAGAATACCGGAGTATAGAAAAGTCAGTCTGATAAAAACAGGATCAGTAACAGGTACAGAATGGGCCGGAATGAACCGGAAAAATGGAGATGCAGGTTGAAATATACCTGCAACGGAAATTGAAGCTTTTCAGCTGAATATTTTTTTTGTGAGATGAATTAGACTAAACCCGATCTCTGAAGAGTCATCAGGTCTTCGGTGGTGAGTTTTGCTCCGCCCTTGAACTTTTCGAAGATGGACTTGGCATCCTTCTGAAGTTCGGACTTGACAACGCGGGATTTTCCTTCTTTGTCTTTCTTCTTGAGCTTGAAGATTTCTTTGTCAAGGTCCCTAATTTCCTTCTGGGCATTAATGAAAACCTTGTGCTGTTCGTCAGCTGCTTCCTGGGCTTTTACAAATTCCCTGTGGGCAATGTCAGACTCTGCCCGGGTTCTGTCAGCCTCTTTGAAAGCGGTAATCATCTTCTCATGATATTCCTGAGCCTGCCTGGCATACTCAGCCAGCTCGTTGTGGAATTCTGAGGCTTCATCTCGGATCTTCTGGGCTTCGTCCAGAATATTCTTCAGTTCGAGGTTGCTCTCGAGCTGGACTTTTTTGACCTGATACTGCTTTTGAAGCTGAGTGATCTTGCCAACGAGTTCCCTTTCCTTGGTCGCGCTCAGGACTTCAGTCTGCTGGGCAAACTCAAGACGGTCGATATCTTTTCTCAGGGCTTTGATCGAGGGGCCGCCTAGGTTATTCTGCTTCCTGATGGAATCGGCCTTTGCGAAGAGCTCGTTTGCCGTGGCGTTGGTATCATCGCGTTTGTTCTTGTATTCGCTGACCTTTTCATTAATTTCGTCCCTGAGAACCTTTAATTCCTGGGCTTCGTTGATAAGGTCTTTCGTCTTCTTGTTCAGGTCGTTACGCTTTGCAGCAAGGGCACTGGCCTCTGCGTTTAAAGTATTTCTCTTTTCCTTGGATTCTTCAGAAATGTCCTTCAAATCTGATCTTTTTTTCTGCAGTTCTTTTAGCATCTCTTATTGTGCCTCCCGGTCCAGCAAAAAAGCTGGCATTTTAGTAGTTCTACTGTTCGATGTCGACATGCTGTGCCTGATTACAACATTGATAAGAAAGAGATTCAAGAACAGGGATAACGGCTCTAAGATCTTTTTTTGTTATGACCACGTCCGCATACTCCCTCAGGATGGGCTTGGGATTGAAAGCTATGGCAAAACCTGCCCTCTCAAAGATACAGGCGTCGTTTGCACCGTCCCCGACAACCACACATTGCTCCGGCCGGACTCCGTTGAGCCGGGTAAGTTCCTCGAAAACCTTTGCTTTTGAATCGCTCTGTGTGATGGGGCCGACAACTTTGCCTGTAAGGCAGCCGTCTTCCACAAGCAGTTCGTTGGAAACAACGTAATCGATGCCAAGCACCCTGCCTATCGTATCGGCAGAGATGGTAAATCCGCCGGAGATCATTGCAGTTTTATAGCCCCTACTTTTGACATAGAGGATAAGTTCTGCCGCTCCCGGCATCAGATCGATCTGGTCTACCGCATCAAGGGCAGTTTCAAAGGAAAGTCCCTTAAGAAGCCTGACCCTTTCAATAAGCGCTTGCTCGAAATCAAGGTCTCCATACATCGCTTTCTTCGTAATCTCCTCTACTTTGCTTACAACACCTGCAGCCCTGGCGAGCTCATCGATAGTCTCAGCGTCTATAAGGGTGCTATCCATATCAAAAACAATCATTTTGTTTTCAGTAGAATTATGCGTAGGACAGTTCACTCAATCAAAACCTGGACCTGAATAACTATTAGATATAGCGGGATAATTTCCCGAAAAAGGGCATGCTGCCTGGTGTACCTTCTTCAGAGGTACCCCCGCAACTTAGTATAATACATTTGCCCTGACATTAAAAGCCCACCAACGGATAAAGTTTTCAAATTATAATACGGGTCCTGTGAAACAAAACCACAAAACAACAGCATTGATGTCAACGTTTTTGAGTGAAATAAATCACATCCCTTTTAAGCTTTTCGGAGGGGAACGGAAACGTACTGAATAATAATTATAAATAGCATATATATTTATAAAATAAGTTTGATAAGGAGCGAAGCTTGCCAAAAGGATTATAAACCCTTTAGGAATTCCATTATTGAAGAAATTGGTTAACACAGGATTTTGAGAAAAATGGTCAACATAGGTTTTATAAAAATGGGCAACCTGGGAATGAGCCAGGTTATCAATCTGATCCAGGATGAAATTGCAGCTAGAGAGGGAATTACGGTACGTGCATTTGGTACAGGTGCCAAGATGGGCCCTGCCGACGCTGCAGATACTGAAAGATTCAAGCAGTGGAATGCGGACTTCGTGGTAATTATCAGCCCTAACGCAGCAGCTCCGGGCCCCACAGCAGCTCGTGAAATATGGAAGGATGTTCCCTGCATTGTGGTCTCAGATGGTCCAACAAAGAAAGAAGCCAGAGAGGCTCTTGAGCAGGAAGGTTTCGGATATATTATCCTCCCGGTAGACCCTCTTATCGGAGCAAAGAGAGAGTTCCTTGATTCCGTGGAGATGGCATCCTTCAATTCCGATGCAATGAAAGTGCTATCCGTTTGTGGTGTTGTTAGACTCATTCAGGAAGAACTGGATAAGGTAACCGACCAGGTTGCTTCCGGAAGATCCGGAAAGGAACTGGAGCTTCCACACATTTTTGCAAAACCTGAAAAATGTGTTGAGCATGCAGGCTTCGCAAACCCTTATGCAAAAGCAAAGGCTCTTGCTGCCCTTCACATGGCTGAAAAAGTCGCACAGGTTAACTTCCCTGCATGTTTCATGTTAAAAGAAATCGACCAGGTTTGCCTGACAGCCGCAGCCGGACACGAGATAATGGGAGCTGCCGCGCAGCTTGCAGCACAGGCCAGGGAAATTGAGAAATCCAATGATACCGTTCTCAGGCAACCCCATGCAAAGAATGGTACCCTGCTGAAAAAAGTAAAATTATACGAGAAGCCAGAGTAAATCCCCGAGAAACTTAAGGTTTGAAACCCGAAGCTTAATTGGAGGAGCAAAGAATTTCCCTGGGAAATTAACGGGGACAGACCCTCCAACAACTACTTTTTTTCAATTCATCTTCCAATATCCGGCCGTTATTTTAACAGCTTTTATTTCTTTGCATCTTCAACTTCTTGCAGTACCGATGTGTACTCCTGAAAGACCGAAGGGAGGTCTATAGTAGCCAGTATGTCCACAATCCCGAGAGCTGCAATAACTTTCCCGTCTTTAGAGCGAATGGGAGCAACAACCACATGTTTTCCCCTGTATACGCCTTCTGTAGGAACTTCGTGGGCAACTTTGTTTGTTTTCAATACTTTTTCAAGCACAGGCCCTGTGTAGTCCCTGTCAAGGATTTCCCCTTTTTCAAGGCGAAGCCCTTTTCGTTTGAGACTGCGAATGGTCGTAGGAAGTCCAATGACCGAATGCACCGCAACTGCTAGTGACTCAAGTTCTTCGGGCCCTGAATCTTCTGAGATAGATAGGGAAGTAATCTCTTTCACCCCCGTAAATAACTGGATACCAGGCAGGACAAGAAGTAAGGGCTTTTCAAAAACGAAAAGCTGGGTCCCACTTTCCGGTCATATTTAGAATATATTTTTTCAAAGAATATATAATCATTCCTCATTCTCAAGAGCTTTTATGAATGCCTGTTTATGCAGTTCCCCTGACTCATGGATTCCTCCAAGGTCTCCGCGTGCCGCCCTACAAGGGTGATGCTGGATATACAGCCCGGCTCTGGGGGGTGCGTCTTTTACCGGCATTCCAACGATCTCTTTTGCCATATGCCAGGTACTCCCGCATGGAGCTCCTCTTATTACCTCCACCTTGGCAATTTTTCCGTCTTTTGTCTTTATTTTCAATATAGGAGACCCAAAAATATCCGTAAATGGCCTGTTGAAAGCGTTGGGCTCAAGGCTGCAGCAGATCTCATCTACCTCGATATCCATGCCTGAAAGTTCGGAGAGCTTCTTGAGTTCGGGGACTGAAGCCCTGGATGGCCCACCTGGAACTATAAGGGAGCGCACCCCAGCCTCTGCCGCAAGCCTTGCAATTGCAGATGTCAGATCCGGATGCAGAGAATAAGTAATTATAATTTCGGCAGAGAAAATACGTTTGTCGAAATTAATATTTTCCAGAAATTCATCAGGCTCTTCAATAAACACAGGCACGAATTCAGGCAGATCAGCAGTCACGATTGAAAAATCGCTGTGCTCTTTCACAGTGTCAATCAAGCGGTGCCCGTATTTGCCCCGCGTAATAACTCCTATTACAGTCATTACTCTAAGTTATTTTTAATATTGCATAAATAGATGCTTATTTTATCTGGGGTTCCTGCCCTGACTCGCCAGTTATACATGGAATTGGGATCTTATTATGAGTCCGGAAAGCCTGTAGAGTATAAATACAGATAATGCGTTTCACTAAAAATCTCTAAAGAAAAAAGACGGTACTTATGAGAGGGAAACTGATTACACTTGAGGGCATTGACGGCTCGGGCAAAAGCACGGTTGCGGAAAAGCTTCGGAAAAATCCTGAAATTAAGGCCTTTGGGCCTGTTTTCACCAGAGAACCGACAAGAGGCACTCTGACTGGAGATGCCGTGGAAAAAGCCATCCAGTCGGATACCGACCAGCTTGCCGAGCTCTTCCTTTTTACAGCTGACCATGCCGAACATCTGGCAAAACTTGTAAAGCCTGCGCTTGAAAATGGAAAAATTGTAATTTCTGACCGCTATTCCGACAGCCGATATGCTTACCAGGGCGTAACCCTGAAAACCCGCCTGGAAAATCCTATTGAATGGGTAAAGAATCTGCACCGAGGCTGGACCATTGTTCCGGATCTGACCATTCTTTTTGATATCGTGCCCGAAGTTTCAATTGAGCGCTGTGGGAAACGAGGAGAGCAAAGCAAGTTTGAAAAATTAGAGCTCTTACGGGGAGTCAGGGAGATTTTTCTAAGGGTTGCGGCAGAAGATCCTGAACGTTTTATTATAATAGATGCTTCCCGCTCTCCTGAATACATAGAAAAGGAAGTCGCCAAAAAAGTACTGGAGTTCCTGAACAGGAACTGACCAGATACAGAGATATAAAATTAAATCCGAGAGTATATTCTTTTAGAGCCCATTATCGTCAGCAAATTTGATCAGGGCTTCTCCTAACATCCTGACATGGGTCGGGTTAAGGTTGAACCTTGATTTTTTTACGCCACCCCGTTCCTTTGCGAGTTCGACATATTCCTTCTCAAAGCGGTCGCTGTGTGCAAGGGAGATCGTCATATACCAGCCGCCTCCCATCTTAATTTCCACATATCCGTCTCCGCTTTTCTCCTCAGTGTTTTCTTCAATGTTCTCTTCAGACGTATCTTTCTTTACCATACTGTAACCTCACAATCTCCTGGTTTTAAGTGGAATCTGCTGTTCGAATACAAAGATACTCGATTATATACAAGACATATAAGGGCTGAAATAAAAAGCATTCCCAATAGTCTGGTTATTTTTTATTATCCGATTTAAGCCCTGCACTCAGCACGGCTGGAGGAACCAGTCCCGAATGAACGGCAGTAGCAACCAGGGCTCCTTTTATCCCGAGCTTATCAAGAGTAAAAAGATCCTCCATATCCTTGACACCTCCTGCAAGGAGCACACTGTGCCTGGAACATTCAACCAGTTTTCGAAGAAACTCAGGATCAAAACCTGAGGCTGTCCCAACGCGGTCAAGGTCAAGGAAAATAAGGTCTTTTAAGGGAAAATTATTTAACAATTTTACGATTTCAAAAGGGGATTCAGGAAGTTCCGGGTCCTTTTTAAGGACTTTACCATGCTTTAGATCAATGCTGACACTGATCCTTCCAGGGTTTCCAGAAGCTGCATCCTTTATTGCCGAAAGCATACCTGTCTCTGTACCTATTACAGCGGCCCCTGCAATGGAAAGGGCCTTATCCACATCCTGTGGAGATGAGATGCCGAAATCAAGCATTGTGTCCGCCCTTAAACTTACCTCCCTGATTACTCCGGCATTAGTTTCGAGAGGGCCTCTGCCCTGAAGCATATTAAGGTCGGCAATATAGACTTCCCTGGGATGCAGGAGTTCAACTATCTCCACGGGGTCCGAGTTGCTACATATAGTACTTGAATCTGAAACCGGACGGTATTTTTCCCTGACACCGCCCTTTGCAAGAACTACGCTACGGTTAAATAGATCCATCACAAAAATTACTCGGAACATACTTATTCAATAGCTGCATCATCCTATAAAAAAATATAAAATAAAGAGTATTGTATAAAAAGAATAATATTCATGGTAAGATCCAATTCGATGTTTAGTTAGAGGATTTTTATGAAACTGCTTGTAAGTCCAATCAATAGAGAGGAAGCAATTATTGCTTCCAGAGGCGGCGCAGACATTGTGGATGTCAAAAACCCCAAAGAAGGTTCACTTGGTGCGAATTTCCCGTGGATAATAAGGGATGTAAAAGAAGCTGTAGACGGCAGACAGCCTATAAGCGCGACCATAGGAGATTTTAATTACAAACCGGGAACTGCTTCCCTTGCAGCATTCGGGGCAGCAGTTGCAGGAGCAGATTACATTAAAGTTGGCCTTTACGATATCCAGACTGAAGACCAGGCCTTTGAACTCCTCACAAAAATAACACGAGCTGTAAAGGATTATGACCCGACAAAGAAAGTCGTTGCCTCGGGATATTCGGACTACAAGCGCATCAATTCAATTTCTCCACTGTTGCTTCCTTCAATCGCCGCAGAAGCTGGGGTAGATGTAGTAATGGTTGATACGGCAATCAAGGATGGAAAATCTACCTTTGAATTCATGGATGAGAAAGAACTTAAAAGATTTACTGACCTTGCCCATGAGTACGGACTTGAAAACGCAATTGCCGGTTCCCTGAGATTTGAGGATCTTCCGATGCTTGAAAGGATAGGGCCGGATATTATCGGTGTCCGGGGTATGGTCTGCGGAGGAGACAGAAGAACTACAATCCGGCAGGAACTGGTAGAAAAACTTGTAGCTGAATGTCAGGCGTGAGGAGTCCGGTTTGATATAAAACTGGAAGTTTGTGCCGGCAGGTTATCGGGCAGGCCGGCCGCAAAATAATTATAAACAAATAACTATTTTTAGTCTGATGTTTATTTTCGGACATATTGGGATTACCCTGGGAATTTTTTATTTACTCAGCCGCTTATCCTCAAAAAATAACTTCTGGATAAACGTTCCGTGGATTGTAATCGGGGCGCTCCTTCCGGATATTATCGATAAACCTCTCGGCAGGATTATCCTTGCCGAAACTATAGGAAGCGGACGTATTTTTGCGCATACCTTACTTTTTGGCTTTCTACTGGGCCTGGCAGGGTATTATCTATACAGCCAGCAGAAACCCGAACTCCTGGTTATTGCAGGAGCATCCTTTTGCCACATTCTTGAAGACCAGATATGGAATACCCCTGAAGTGTTTTTCTGGCCTCTCTTTGGCTGGGGATTTCCAGAAGACACAATTTCAGGAAGCTTTATTGAGTATCTGATGATAATTTTCAGTAGATCGTATGACCCAGAATTTACGGAAGTTTTTATCTCAGAAATTATAGGGTTGATTATAATTGTGCTTCTTACTGGCAAATACATTCAAAAAAAGATGAAAGAGAAATCTATAGTTTAATGATAAAAAAGAGAATTCTATGATAGTAATAAAAGAAAAAAGAGAAAAATTTAACTTCAGGGTGGGAAGTCGCCTCCTTAAAAAAGAGAAAAAAAATTTAATTCTAAGGAGGGAAGTCTCCTTCTTCAAAAGCCTGACTTCCAGATGAAACCGGGGAGGAGAGCTCACGGAATATGTTCATAAATTTCTATATTAAGGGAATCATAGATCTTGTACACAGGATAATCGGTCTGAGCCTTCAGGGTATTTTCGCCGGTAGAAACTGACGCTTCATCAGATCCCTGCGCCCTGGCATTCAAAGCCTCTGAGAAGGTAGTTTCGACAACATAGAAAGGTTGGTTTTCTGCTATTTTTTCCACAGGTCTACCGCTATCAGGATCATTTTTGGGGGCGTAAAGAGGTTTTTGAGAGCCTTCGGCAAATTCATTCGGCAGACTCGTATTACTGCTAAGGATGCCTGGAAGGGTACTGCTTCCATCCTTATCTACGGAAGACATGATATATGGATAATTTTCTCTTACCGTGGATAGCCACTGAATTCCTTCTGCCTCATTTTGTGAAATCGCTTCCGAAGCTCCACCTGTATAAGGCGAACTGAAGCAGGTGAAGAACCCCAGTGTCCAGAGCAGACAAAGAACCAGAACTGCAGAGCCAAGGCCAAGAGTATACCCTTTTCTAAGAAAAATAATGTAAAGGGAATACCCTAACAAAGGAATCTGAGCAAAAATAATGAAGCTCAAGTTTGCAAACCTATCTGGAGGGTATGGAATGAAGGGGTTTAAAAGGAAAGCAAGCTCCAGGAAAAAGGTTGCGATATAGAGTGCCAGGAAGCGGGGATACCTGCGAATAAAATGGTGGCAAAACCTTTTACGATTCTGCCATACGATTACGGAATTGATAAGAATTAAAATTAAAGGAATAAAGTACTTGCCGTAATAGAGATTTAAGAGATGGGCGAACTCGAGAAACCCGTTTTCCGTTCCTGGTACCGTGGAAAGTCCTGCAGCAACTAGCATTTTAGCGCGCAAGATAAGGTCCGAAGTAAAGGTATCGAAAAACTGAGGAGCATATTTCGCACAGAGCAGAAAGCCTCCCGAGGTAAATGACAGGAAGATGAATACAGGCACCTTTTTTCCTGCAGAGTGGGAGATACCAGGGAAGAGAAAGTTGAGACTCAGGATTTTACGGAGAAATCCGGGCTTCAGTACTTTGCTTGAGAAGGTAAGGAGCAGGGAGAAACAAACAAGATATGCAAAAATAAAAGGATGTGCTAAAGGAATCAAAGGCATCATAAAAAGAAGGCAAACAGCCATTGCCTTCTTTTTATCCGAAAGCGCGCTTCTCAGCACAAAAAGGTAGAGAGGTACCAGGCAAAAGGTCAGGTAACAAGAAACGGCTGAAGTCTGGAAATGCCCAAAGTAAGGAATCATCGAGGAGAGAAAGGCTACTGAGACTAATTTTTCCCTGCTCATAAAAATCCGATAGAATAGGAACATTCCAGCAATGAACATGATTGAAAAAAATACTGGCAAAAAGTAGGAAAGTGCCGGCGTGTCAAGGCCTGAGACCTGAGCCAGGGCTGAAACGAACAGAGGGCCCGTCGGAGAAAGATTGGAAAAGCCTGAAATATTACAAAGTGGACTCTGCCCTGCAAGTCCTATGTACGAAAATTTATCTCCCCTGCCTATTGAGACATAGCCAAGCATATGAGGAGTGATCAGCACCACTGTGTGGACGAGAAACAATATTAGAACTGCAATTATTTTCCTGTATGCCAGGAGCAGAACGCAGGCTGAAAGGTAACAAAGGAGCAGAGTAAGGTAAAAGTGGAAAGGAAGCTGCTCATAAATATTGGCTGTATACCCTTCGGGCTGAATTCCCCTGAGAATAAAGAGACTGTAAACCAGTAGTAACAGAGAAATTGAGGTTATAAGATTTAATATGTTATTAGTGATTTTAGACAATGTGTCCCCCATCCTTTTTGAAAGTTACAGAGTCCAGTTTCGCACCTGAATATGAACTATCCCTGAGACCGTGGTTTCACTATTAAAGAGTTTTCTTTTAAAGGCAGCACCCAGGCCCAAAAATTTTAGTTCGTAAGATTTTTTATTTGTCCTCTTTCTTATTTTCTTATATCCAATCGGCCCAACAAATAATTAATGGTTGTGCCCTCAGTGCAGTTTGATATACCTGCCTCAACCTAATTAATGTTTTCATGGGTTAAAAATTTTCAACAATTAAAGGCTTTCGGGTACTATACCGTTGTCCAGAAATTTTAGCGTTTCTGTCGCAATGACTCACGGCATATCAAGTTATATCCCTCTTGAATACAAATCCTGCTGAGATTAATACAATACGATTTTAGCCTTACGGAGTGATCATTGAGCTATCCAGATTCGTTTATGATTCCTGACAGCAGCTGGATGATCCCTCACTGTTCCTTCAGGAGAAAACAAGTATTAAATCAGAATAATAAGTTGTTCCTCAGAGAATAGGTGGAATGAGAGAAATTACTGATGACTGCACCATAAAGCAGCGCAACCAGGCTTATAATTAGAATGCATTGAAGTAGTTCTCAAGCATCAAAATTCAGGAAATAAGCATCTTATAAACTGTTATATCGTTTGTTATAATATTCTTCATTATAGTATCAATCATTATAGTATCAATCATTATTATCCACTATACTATCTATCAGATCATATTTCTCATACTTCTGAGAATGAGTATGAAACTTTCTATAAAGATTCGATAGCTAAACGGTTAGCTTGCCTGGGGGAGAAGTAAATGAAAATAAAAAACAAGCTGTACCTGCTATTTGAGATTTTGTTTTTCAATTTATTTTCCACGTTTCAGATGAAATTGGCAAATCTGCAAGGAGATGCGGAAAAAAGTCTCAAAGTTATTAGGAGTCAGTTCAGCAAATACTTCGATTACGGGGGAAATATCCGGTGCATTCAAAGCGATAAATGAGATTAAGGGAGGAAATTAAAGATGACAGGTTCAGGGTTTAAAGAGTTAAATTTATCAAAAGAAATAGAAATGGCAATCGAGGATATGGGTTTTGAAGAAACTACTACGATTCAGGCTCAGTCCATTCCTTATATGTTGCAGGGAAGAGATGTAATTGGGCAGGCTCCAACAGGGACAGGTAAAACTGCAGCATTTGGAATTTCGGTTCTAGAGGGTATAGACCCGAAGAATAAGGCATTACAGGCTGTAATTCTATGTCCTACAAGAGAGCTCGCGATTCAGGTAGCAGGAGAGCTCAAAAAGATTTCAAAATATAAGAAGGATATAGAGATCTTACCCATTTACGGCGGGCAGCCTATAGACCGGCAGATTAAAGCTTTAAAGAAAGGTGCACAGATCATTACCGGAACCCCCGGACGCGTTATGGACCATCTGGACCGGCGCACTTTGAAAATGGAGAGTGTAAAATTCATCATACTGGATGAAGCCGATGAAATGCTGGACATGGGGTTTAGAGAAGATATCGAGACTATTATCAAGAAAATTCCTGAGAAAAGGCAAACCATTCTTTTCTCTGCAACCATGCCTAAATCTATTCTGGATTTGACAAAAAGATATCAGAAAAACCCGCAGTTGATAAAACTGGTACATAAGGAAGTGACCGTTCCCAATGTAGAGCAGTTTTATTTTGAAGTCAAACAGCAGGCAAAAACCGAGGCTCTTGCCCGCTTAATTGATTATTACAATTTGAAATTATCAGTGGTATTTTGTAATACGAAAAAACGTGTGGACGAATTGGTTGAGGACCTGCTGACAAGAGGATATCTGGCTGATGGCCTTCACGGAGATATGCAACAGAAGCAAAGGGATATTGTCATGTCCAGGTTCAGAAAGAACGAGATTGAAATTCTGGTAGCAACCGACGTGGCAGCTCGAGGAATCGATGTAGGAGATGTCGAGGCTGTTTTTAATTATGATATACCTACGGATGATGAATATTACGTACATCGAATCGGAAGAACAGCCAGGGCAGGAAAAGCCGGGCTTGCGTTCACTTTTGTTATCGGCAAGGAAGCATATCGAATAAAGCAGATACAGCAATTTACAAAAACTAAAATTAAAGCTCAAAGAATTCCTTCAATCAGTGACGTTGAAGAAATCAGAACAAACATGGTTTTAGAAAATGTTAAAGAAGTTGTCGATGCAGGGCACCTGGGGGAGTATAGTAGCCTGGTCGAAAAACTAATTGAGGAAGAATACACTTATGTAGATGTGGCTGCCGCTTTGTTAAAAATCGCGCTTGAAAAAGAGAGCAAAGAGATGTCAGCAAAGGGTTAATTTTACAGCTAACGGGAGTGAAATCCTCCTTCCTTTTTTTCTTTCGAATTATAGGGCAATGAGTCCGGGAAGAACTTCTTTCATGATCTGCTAGTTTCGACTATAAACTAGAAGGCCTTTCTAAACTATTATATTCCTGGATAATCCCTCAAGCACAATTTTTTGACACTATTCAGATTTTGTAAAATATGACGAATTCTACGTTCTACAAACCTTCCTTTCATGCACCAGTAAAATGGCCTGTTGTTCCCTATTGAAGGAAATCTGGCACATGAAATATCAAGCGGGTGGAAATAGAAGATAGTATGTCCTCTTTTAAGACTCTGGATAAGCCCATTCAATACTAGAGGAGCTCCCAGAAAGCGGAGTATTGGGCCACCAGATGCCGGAATTTTCAGTACGTTTTGATAATAGGCCCAGGGAAACTCAATAAAGTTTCTATCGTCGCCTGCTTCAAGCCCGTTTTCTATGGGATAATAAGGAGAAGAAGAAACGGTCTTAAGGGACGAATCCGTTTTATTATAAAGAGAATTTACGGATACTGAGGAGTCATATCTGAACCCGATTCGTTCCAGTGAATCCAGCATCCAGCCGCCTACCAGGGCATTTGGTGCCCTGTAACCTATTATTCTTTCCCCGCTAATTTTTTCCAGAGTTTTTTTTGCAAAAAAAGTTTTCTGCTCGAATTCCTCGCTACTCATTAATCGTTCCTTCGTCTCCGGATTGATTTTGCAGGCGTGATGCAGGCCATGGCATGCAAGTTCATGTCCTCTTTCCGCAACTGACTCGACAAGCCCAGGATAATGTTCTACAATATCCGCAACTATAAAGAAAGTAGCAGTCACGTTGAACTCATCGAGAATATCCAGTACCCTGTTTGTAGGTTCAGTCAGGAAATCGTACTTGCCTTCCCATTTTTCAAAGAATTCGCTCACACTCCTGTAAACGGCATAAGGAGAACCGCAGACTGAAGGAATATGATACCAATCCTCAAGATCAACTGTAACCGAAAAACTACCCATCTCAAGACCCCCCCGTGCTACCAACGAGCTTATGTCCACATAATAAGTTCCTGACCCGTACTGAAATTACATGGGAATGGAATAATGCAAATTTCCACTTAGTGAAAAACTTACTATTTAGTGGAGGTCATAAGAGTATAAAAAATTTTTTAGTGCCTCAACTAAAATAAAATATATGAAATAAGCCTGAAAAAATATTTTTTGTGTAAACACTGAAAACTTAATTACGAACTAAAAGACAATGGATAGATATAAATACAGGATTGTTAAGGCAAGTTGCCCTGTCAGACAATCTGGAGAGATTTTTCTGAGACTTGAGGAGGGAATCCGGAATCTCTCAATGGATTGCTTGATAAATGCAGGAAGCTTGCAGAAACAGTCAGAAATGCCTTGCGCAAATCTGGCTCCTTATAGCTATGTAGAACAACCGATTACGTAAGTTGATTAGTTGGCATCGCTGGCTGGAGAAAAGCTCTTTAAATATATCTTAACTTTTCATACGAAAAACGGTAAGTGTAGGTTGAAACATTTTTGACTCCGTTACCAGAATAGTTTGAATTCTAGAATACTCTTTCGAAATCCTGCTGTCGAATCCCCTGAAAAACCTGCATTGGTATTAAATAATCAGGGGCTGTTTAAATTTATTTACTAAAATACCAAAAATATTTTATAATAAGATGAATAAATCCTGGATGTCGACCCAGAGCCAACAGTGCGAATGAGAAGTTTTAAAAAGGAAAGTTGACCTGCCTAAAGCCGCAGTTAATTAAGCCGGAGGGCTTGACCAGAGGAGATACTGTCCTGTGGTCAGTAGCAAATCTTGATTTGTTGAAGCCAAAACTTCTAATTTCTGGCCACTCCCAGTGACTGATCTTATAAAGTGATTGGAGAGTGGGGACTCTGTGTAGAGCGTGTCCGCCCCACTAAATCGCAGAGAACCGAATTGGATAGGTTCGAAAAATATTACGCAGACGTAATCGGAATCATACCCGCATAGAGCCGACCTGATCAGGGAATTATTTTGAAGAATTCGAAAATCCCTACCTGATTAGATTAGTTCGGAAAAGAAAGTATTACGAGTACGTAATATGGAATTTTGAGAAATATTTGGGAAAAAAGTAGACCTTACAGTATAAGATTTTGAGCAGGCTTAGATCCCTATAAAATCCAACCCAAAGGTGATACGATGCTAAAAAGACAGCCAGGAACCTTATTCCTGGTGGCATGCCTTATTTTAACAACCTTACCGACTGCGTTAGGCGCCCCGAGTGCACCAGTCGTATATGTTTCAGAAGAACATACAGCCGTAACTGACGAGGGAATAATTAACGATACTATTTTAATGGATTCTACTGAGCAGGAAATCGAAGCCGAAAATGCAGCAGTGGGCAACGACCAGATAAATTCTGACGAGATTTATCTTTATGACGCAGCTGTAACAGAAACTGTGCCTGAAGAAGGCTTCGAAAACGAAAATGACCAGATAAATTCTGATGAGATTTATCTTGATGACACAGCTGTAACAGAGACCATGCCTGAAGAAGGCTTCGAAAGCGAAAATGCAGCAAGTTCCGTTGTGGACAACCGCCTTAGAGAAGCTTCCCCCAATACTGTATACAAAGAAAAGTCCTATCTTGACATTGGAGATAGGCCTGGAATAGGAAAGTATAGAGAACTGCTTCTATTTGACCTTAGTGAGTATAGCGATGCTGAAAATATTAGCAGCGCTACCCTTTCCCTTTACTGGTTCTATCCTGATGGAAAGGAAAGGCCCAGAGACACAATCATTGAGGTGTACAGACCTGCTGCTGCCTGGAATCCTGAGAATGTGACCTGGAACAACAGGGATATCGACGTTTTATGGATCCAGCCCGGAGGAGATTGGTTCGACAGGAATAGGGTATCTCAGGGAGACGACCCCTATGCTACGATAACCCTGAAAGCCGGTGACCTGCCAGATAATCGATACTATGAGCTGGACGTAACCGATCTCGTAAAAGAGTATGTAAGTAGCAGGTACGAAAACACGGGCTTCCTGATCAAGACACGTACCGAAAGCGCAGATTACGTGGCATTCTACAGCAGCGATACTGAGAAAGAAGAGCAGCGCCCGAAACTGAACATTGAAGAAACCTGAAGGTTTTTAGCGTCAGGGAGAGAATTCTAACAGGTTGAAGGTATTAAAAGCTCTAAAAAAGGCTTATACCCAAAACCTCCAAATTTTATAGGAAGTTTTAAATATAAGGAAACCGGACTTAAAATTTCCTGACATCTTTAACCAGAAGTTGTATACCTGGATAGCTTTTAACTTCTTTATTCTTCGGAGGCCTTTTATAAAATGCAGCTACTTTTTCTGTCATTGTCTTCTTTGAATTGAGCAGTTTAGTATTATATTCCGGGTTTAGCCCGAGGACCCAATTGTCTTGAAAGCTGAAATTTTTTTATATATTAAATCAATTAAAGAAATTTTAAGCACATAAACTTTTTGTATACTGCCGCAATCAATGAATATTGTCTTTATACGTTCCGGTGGCTTTAAAAAAGGAACTGGTAAAAGTTTACTTCAGTTAACCGCATAAATCATAAAATAAAAAGAAATGCTAATCTGTCCCAAAGTTTAACGGATAATACTCCCTGCAGATAGCTTTTTTCATGCCTGGAGATTTACAACTAAAAAGTACAGGGATAAAAAATGAACGGAAAAGATCTGAGATACAGATGGCAAAACAGGAAAAAAACGGGAGTGTACCTTGCAATTTTAATTTTTCTGATTGCAATGGGAACAACCGCCCTTTCCACCACATCGCCCAATACAACTGTTTATATTACTGCCGATGGGAGAGGGAATTTTAACTGCGATGGAAGTGACGACCAGGTAGAAATAAACAAAGCTCTTGCATATGTTGCTGAAAACCCTCAGTTCACGACCGTTCATCTAAAGGGTCCCAATACATACGTCATTTCAGATAGTATTTTAATTGGAAGCAATACCGTTCTGGAAGGAGATCCTACAGCCGTAATTAAACTTAAAAATGAAGCGGACTGGCCAAGGGATAAACCTCTGATTACGCAGATGGACAGTGCCGGAAACCATAATATCATTATAAAAGAATTTGAAATCAACGGAAACCATAACAACAACCAAGAAAAAAAGAGAGGAGAAGGATATTACAATCAGATCCATTTCTTAAATTCCAGCAACATTCAGGTTCACTCTATGTACATGCATAACGGGCATGGAGACGGACTGAAGATAGAAAGAAGCTCCGATATCCAGTTTTACAATAACCGGGTATATAAATTGGGGCATGATGGTCTTTATGCCATTGACTGCCAGAACGTAGAGGCCTGGAATAACACAATAACTTGCAGGACTAACAGCGCCCTTAGAATCTGGAACTCAAACCATATAAAGTTCCATGATAATGTAATCGATTCTTTCTACCACTGGAGTGCAGGCGGGCCTGGCATCCAGATTCAGAAAACAACAGGCGTGATGAACGATATAGAGGTGTATAATAATACAATCCATAATACCTATGGACCAGGGATCTGGCTGTTGGGCTATGGTGATTCTTACCCCAGGGAAGAGGCACAGGACGTATATATTCATCACAATACCTTCTACAGCACCGGTACGAACCCAAGCATAGATTGGGTAGGAGGTATAGTAACGAGTGGATTTTACAATACCCTCATTGAAAATAACGTATTTGATGGTACGTATCATGCTGCAGTTATCCATATGTATCCTACGGGCTATTCTACTGATCTTTCACCCAAAGACACAGGATATGCCACGATTGTCCGCAATAATATTATTGTAAATACTCTGCAACGCACAAAAGACCCGAGCGGAACAGGACACGGAGTTATTAACTATCTGTCTGGAACACATACTTTTGTGCTGGAAAATAACTGCCTCTACAATAATATAGCAGGAGACTACAGGAGTGCCAGGTCAACAAGCGATATCCATGCGAACCCTCACTTTGCAAACCGGAAAAATCATGATTATCACCTTAAATCAACAGGTGGAAGATGGAATGGAAAAACCTGGGTAAAGGATCTTGTAAGCTCTCCCTGCATTGATGCTGGTTATCCGGACTCTGATTATTTAAAGGAGCCCGAAGACAATGGAGGAAGGATCAACATAGGCAGATATGGAAACACCGAATATGCCTCGATCTCAGGTAACATGCCCGGCTATGTTGTATGGTGGAACCAGATATTTTCACCAGAATGGAAAATTTTCAGGTTTTTGCTGAGGATATTTTTTTTATTCTGCTTTAATATAACATATTAAAGCTTCTTCAACTCACTTTTTAACAAAATCCCCGCTAACTAGAAAAGTATTAGAATAAATGATTTAGTGTTCATCCACCGAAAGGCTGTTTATCAGAATCAAAGGCTATCTTTAACAATTTGCGTAGCAGTGACTATAATGTTATCTGTTCCTTTTGCATTTATTTTTTTAGCAGGAATGCCGGCAATTGAAATGCCTTTTTCATAAAACGATTTGTTTACAACTGAGTTTGCCCCAATTGCAATGTTATCGGCAATTACTATATCTCCGAAAATTTTGGCACCTGGCCCGATATATACGTTATTTCCAATTTGTGGCGCCGAAACATCATCTCTGTTAGATCCTATATTGGTACAGGCATGTATTCTGCAATTTTCACCGACTCTGGCGTTTTTATTTATAACGATAGTTCCTCTATGGGCAATACACAACCCCGGGCCAAAGACATTTATAGGAATGCTGAACCCTAGATGGACACTCATCGTGTAAAACCTGAATAATATATATTTGAGATAGAATTTGGAAATTAGAGATTTCTTGCAGTTATTATAGTATTCAACCTTTCTTAGTAATCTCTGAAATTTCCATATGTCGTCACCGATTAACCTAGGATTTTCGTAATTTTTTCCTAACGCAAATTTGTCTGCTTTGATGTAAAATTCGTAATCTGCTTTTGATCTGATAATAGATATACCCCTTCACTCACTTTTTCAGATTTCAGAGACTTTTGAGATCCTAAAATCCGGTAAGTTTACACTCCCATACTCCTGAAATGCAGTCAAGTGCTAATTGATAGCCAGGTTTCATACTTGAAAAACAATATGTTTCAGGAATCTAAAACAAATGGACTTCATATACTTCATTACAATTATAATAAGGATTTATATAAGGTCTAGAGAAAGAATATTCCTTACAAATAGTACATATTACTGAGCAATTTTACTTCGAGCCTTGAGGTTAAAAGTCTACAGGCGAAATTATTAAGTTATAATTAATTAGAAATGGGACGAGGTCAAACACGTCTATATCCAGGTATTGATTTGCGGCAGCCAGGAACCCGCAATTGATAAGATTGCTTATATATACTGTGGGTGATCTCTAGTAGCTTTTATAATTTTTGGACAAAACTGCAACCTGGAGAAAATTGTTTTCAATGGTTTCATCGATAAAGTCCCCACCTGTTATAAACTGTTATGGTAAAAAACGAAGAAAATATCATATCCTTAAATATGGCATAAGAAGTTAAAAAGATTGAATCAAATCTGAAATTTACTTGTTTACTAATAAAAAGATCCGGAATTCCCAAGAATGCACTTAACAAAATTTTAAATTTAAAGTATTCTTTTCAAATTTAGTCTTGAAATTCGAGCAGCGGAAAGAATGAAAATATTTTCGAGTGGGATTTATGTGCAGTCTTAAACAGATAACTTTTTTTAATCTTAAAGAATTATAGTTTAATGTATTGGGGATTTAAAATGAGTGGAAAAAGGCAAATATATAAATGGGGAGATAGAAAAAAATTATTACTTCTTAGCATAGTTTTTATTTCTCTAATCGCAAGCGTGACCCTCACCCTATCAACGCCGTCTGGTACAATAGTTTATGTTGCTACCAATGGAAGTGGAGACTTTAACTGTGATGGGAGTGACGACCAGGTAGAGATAAACGAAGCTCTTGCATATGTTGCGGAAAATCCAAAATTCACAACCGTTCATCTGGATGGGCCCAATACATACGTCATTTCGAACAGTATTTTTATAGGGAGTGATACCGTCCTCGAGGGAGATTCCACTGCTGTGATCAAACTTGAGGATAAAGCAGGCTGGCCGGAAGGAAAGCCTATAATTACACAAATGGACAGTGCAGGAAATCATGACATTATCATAAAAGGATTTGAAATTGACGGAAATCATGACAATAACGATGAAAAAAGCAGGGGAAAGGGATATCACAACCTGATCCATTTCCTGAATTGCGAGAATATAAAGGTTCACGACATATACATGCACGACAGCCACGGGGATGGGCTTAAAGTCGTAAAATGTTCAGGTATTCAATTTTACGATAACCAGGTTTATAAGTTAGGACATGATGCCCTCTATGCTATCTATTCTTCAAATGTAGAAGCCTGGAATAATAAAATAACATGCAGAACAAATAGCGGTTTGAGGATTTACAATACAAATAACGTAAAATTCTATAACAATATCATTAACTCCGAAGGGGAAGGAGGGGCAGGGATCGAAATCCAGAAAATTGGCCCATCAACTGTAATGAATGATATTGAAATCTGCAATAATCTGCTGTATGAGACGAATGCGGCAGGTATCTGGATAACAGGTTATGGATCAGGGTATTCCAAAGACTCTGCAAAAGATATTTACATCCATCATAATAAATTTTATAAAACCGGTATTAACCCAGGCGCGGACTGGGCGGGGGGTATAGTACTCAATGGTTTCCAAAATACCTTGATAGAAAATAATAAATTCGACGGATGCTATGGTGCTGCCATTGCTCACAAACAGGTTACTGACGAATTTTCGGCTCCAGGCTCAGGATATATAACTATCGTGAAAAATAACATAATAGTTAATACAGAGTCCAGTCCTACGGCTGGAGAAGGATATGCTGTATACAATAAGCTGAAAAACACTCATTCCTTCATCCTGGAAAACAATTGCCTTTCCAGCAATGCCGGCGGAAATTATCTGGGTGCAAATTCTACCTCAGATGTCGAAGCTGATTCGGAACTTATGGCGAAGTTGAGCAAAAATGAGTCTTTAGGAGAGGATTTCCCCTGGAGTGAAGCTGCGTCTGCGGGGCCGCTGATACCTTATGAGATAGATGAAAGTGGAGTCCAAACTCAGAAGGAAGAAGGTTTGGTTCAAAGCCTTAAAAGGGCTTTTTCAGAATTTTTAAGATGGCTGGAAAGGTTTTTGTTAAGCCTTTCGATGCAGTCTGGTGGAGTAGAAAATTTTAAAATTGCTTTACCTTTCATTATTTCAGACAACAGATTGAGACAAGAAGCTCCCAATATAACTCTCAGTGAAAACGGATATATCGACGTTGGAAAAAGGTCCGATGGAGGCATTTACAGGGATGTTATAATCTTTGAGTTGAGTTCATTCAATCAGACTGACCGGATCGAAGAAGCAACTCTTTCTTTATTCTGGTATTACCCGGAGAATCAAATGAGATCGAAGGATACTGTACTGGAAGTGTATAGACCTGTGAAATGGTGCGAAGAACATGTTACGTGGCAACAAAGCGAATCCAATATTCCCTGGAAAAACTCCGGAGGAGACTGGTATGACAGAAACGGTGACTTCCAGGGCAACACCCCATATGCCACAATGACTGTCAATGGAAATGAGACTCCTGACAATCGCTACTATGAACTGGATGTAACAGAACTTATTCAGGAATATATAAGCGGAAAGTACGAAAACACAGGCTTCCTTATAAAGGCCCGTGAAGAAAACGAAAACTATATCGCTTTTTACAGTTCCAACTGGCAAAATAAAAATCAGAGACCAAAACTCACCATAGAGTATACCTGAATATCTAAAAAAATAATTTAAATATAATTTGATTTTATAAAGAGGAGGGAATATTAGATATAAACGGAAAGCCCTTTAATTTTCGATGCTATTCTTTGGACATCTAGGGATTACGCTGGGATTATTCTTAGGGTTTGGAATTCTTATACCCCGATTGAGGGTTCTAATAGACCCAAGATATCTTGCCATTGGAGCCCTCCTGCCTGATTTAATAGACAAACCTGTTGGAAGAATTATCTTTGCTTCCATGCTTGCAAACGGACGTATTATAGGTCATACATTATTATTTACTCTTTTTTTTGCCCTGATAGGGGTATACCTCTACGAAAAAAATAAAGATTATAGAGGCTTTGCTCTTGCTTCAGGTTCCTTTCTTCATCTTCTGGAGGATCAAATGTGGACGCAGCCTCTAACTCTCTTCTGGCCTCTCTTCGGATTGAGTTTTCCCAGAGATTCAACGGACTATACCGGACTAGAATATTTACTAAGAATGTTTGAAAAGTCCTTTGAACCTGAATTCTCACAAACTTTCATCGCTGAAATCCTGGGGATCGGGATAATAACGATTTTTGCTGCAAACTGGATAAAAACGCGACTGAGTAAAAAGAATTTTGATGGAATAAAAGGGCAATGAAATCGATGAAAATAAAAGGATAGTGGAAGGAAAATGGAATAAAAGGGTAATAGGAGAAAGAAATGGAATGAAAGAGGAGAATAAGTAGATTAAAACAAAAAATCCGGAAGAGGAATCTTCCGGCTCTTAACGAGCAAGCCCTACCCTTTCATTCCTTTTCTTCTCGACCTGCATATCGAAAAGCATTCCGAAAAGAAGCATCTGAAGCCCCGTACCCAATACGAGGAAACCAAGCAGAGGGTAGTAGGAAGGGAGAGGGTTTTGCAATAATATTTGCAGAAAGCCCCATAATCCTAAAAGAACACCCACAGGCAAGGCGAGCATTCCAAGGAAATAGAATAACACGAGCGGATGGAAGTCCAGAACCGTGTACTTGACCCTTAGTCTCCAGAGAAAACCCCTGAAGATCATGGGAGCTACTTTGCGAATAAACTTGCTGTATCGAATCTTCGATTTTTCTTTACCATAACGAGCGGGCATTACCACATCCAGTACTCTCATTCCAAAGGCATTAAGCTTGATCAACAGATCGTTACAATAACCATAATAAGGATATACCGAGTCCAGATCAATAACCTCCAGGGCCTGCCTGGAAATAGCTGTATATCCATTCTGAGGGTCCATAACCTGCCAGTAACCACTGCCTATTTTTGTGATAAAGCTGAGAAGCAGGTTTCCAAAAGATCTCCATTTGCTCATTCCGGTCATAAAATCGTCAGTAAGTAGTCTGTTCCCTTTTGTATAATCAGCCCTCCCCTCAATGATCGGGAATATCAACCTGGGAAGCTGGACTGGATCCATTTGATTATCTCCGGCCATGACCGCAACGATATCCATCTCGTCTTTCAGGGCAAGTTTATATCCGTCAATTATTCCTGCGCCTACTCCTTTATTCACTTCATGGCGCAGGTATACGATCCTGGAATCTCCGAATTTCTTTACAATCTCACCTGTGCGATCTTTACTACCATCGTCGATTACGTAAATTCGATCCACATATTCAGGTATCCCTCTTAGAGTCTCGCCTATAAGCAATTCCTCGTTAAAAGCAGGCACGACAACTCCTATACGGGTGCTCTCAAGTTTCCTGAATATAGGATCCACATCAAAACTCAGGTAGTTGACCTTGAGCCCTTCGGTTTTTGCCGCGGAAAGCAAGGATTTTAAAGATAGGTGCTCTCTGCCTGAACTGATTCTCTGCAGCGAATCTGCGGTTATTGCAAGAAAACCTATTTTTTCCCTAAAGGTGCTTTTTCCGTTAAAGAGCATTACTGTTTCCTGCTCACATGAGATACGGCAGGGCCATGAACCCACAGATAGGTCAAACCCCTGTCTTAAAGGCTCAAGGACATGGGAGAGCAGATCTATATCCTGCATGCATTCCGGATAGATAAGGACCACAAGTTCCGAATCAAGAGAAGCCTTGTAAAGGATATTGAGTAGTGACTCCTCCCCACCTGAGACAGGAACAACTCGTGCCCCTCCCAGAGCAGCTACTTCCATAGTTCGATCAGTGGAACCTTCGTCTAGAACAAGTACACGGTCAGCGTAACTTGCCGCAATCAAGACTTTGCTTCCAATGGAAGTTTCCTCATTCTGAGCTGGAATTAAGACCGTAAATTCATGCCTGAGCAACCTATCGGTAAGTTGAGATGGCGAAGATACTATGCTAATAGGATCAGAGATTAGAGAATTAAGACCAAGTGTAAGGGCTGAAAACAAACCCAATCCACCCCCCTATACATATGCATGTGCTATAACCCCCTTTATGTGTATAAGTGCAAAAATATTAAAGGCTATCATTCTAAAAATTATTAGACTAAGATATATTTAAGGTTAACACATGACCAGGATAGTTCAATAAAAATATTAATAAGGAAAAAATATCCTTACAAAAGATCTCTGTAAATTAAATAAAGGAACTGAATTAACTGACTGAGGCCAACCTATGCCTTTATGTGAAAAAACAGAGAAAAAACAGATCTGATTTTTTAGGGATTTAAACGCAGGATAACTGATGGTCACTGTGGTTGTTTGCGCAACTTATTTAATCATAAGCACACGAGCCATTTTAATAAAGAAAACTTATTTCTATGCAAGCCTTAGCTCGCGATTTTCTTGAAAACCGGGTACTGAAGAAATAATTAACTCAGAAAAGAAATAGAAGAGTAACCCGAACAGAAAAGACTAAAACTTACCATAAGCGAAGCAGATGCCGAATAAACATTCGTTATTGGAAAGGTTAATATTACAGTTTATCAGGCATCTCATGCCGCATCTGCAAGCTATAAATTCTCGATCCCGAGCAAGCCGGGACTTAACGAACGGCTTTCCAGAGCGCACTACCATAGATGCCAGTAATGCCCTGACTGATGATAGATAAATGAAAAATAATGCCATAGGAGAGCTCAGGTAACGAAAAGCGTGCCTTTAGGAGGGCTTTTGTTTTAAAAGAGCTCGTAAAGGATAGGAATAGACGAAATACAGGCTTAAATAAAATAAATATAAGTCGAGAAATATTGAGCAGCTTTTATAATTAATCGACAAAAAAAGTAAAATATTATAATTGTGATGAAATACTGATAAAAGAATTTTAATCCAACGCTAAAACTTATATCCTAATAATATTTATTCATTTAAGGGAAAACATTATAAAATGATGGGGACTGCGAAGCCTCGACTTATAAAAGAGGCTCCGAAATTTTCTGGCTATCCTATTGCCATTATGTTAAATCCGGGGACTGATGGAATGGTTGCGGTTTTCTTACTTATGAATCCCTACCGTAAAGAAAAATGCACCTGTTGGCTTCAATTAATAAACAGTTAAGGCAAATCCTCAGAAAATAGTAAAAACATAGATTATCTTTGCTGAGAACTGCACAGGTGTATTAAAACGATATTTCTTATTCAGGAAATTGCCAGAAAGTGGAAGAAGAAACCGTGCTGAAAGAAAGCCTGGGGAACAAAAGAATTGAAGGTAGAGTTAGTTATGAGAGAAATAAGTCCCGCTTTTTGCGATCAAAAACATCACGCATAAGTGGGCTTCAGAATACCACGATAGCCTGGCAGAATAAGAGAAATTGAAATTCTTGAGGTAGCAATCTGAGAGATATAACATAACCTAAGAAAATTATATTTGGGATTTCAATGGGGATAAGATTGATACAACAAACTCATCGAGATAAGCTCCTTATAGAGAAAAATAAAGAAGCCAAAGTTAACCAAATATTTAATAAAGTTGAAGATCCAACAAGTAAGAGTGAAGGGGATACTTTGATTAAAAAAATGGAAGAAGATGAAGAGCTGTGGGAGCTGTTTACAAAAAAAGAAGAGTACGACCCTATCCTTTTAGATAAATATGGAAGATTTTCATACTACCTGAGCAGTCAAAGAAATATTTTTGAGCCACAGGTCTCGAACTTTCTAATTAAAAATGGGTTAAGTCCCGAATATCCTGAAGGAAGAAAATTTGCTGTATGCCTGACTCATGACATTGATTTTGTGTGTCCCGGGATGCTGAATACTGCGGCCAGAACCGTAAAAGCTCTCAAAAGAGGTCAGTTTGCACAGGCCTCGATCCTTCCATTTTCAAGAATAAACAAAACATGGAACCCTTTGTGGAATTTCAGACAAATCATGAAACTGGAAGAAAATTACGGAGCAAAATCCACTTTTTATTTCCTGACCCTTGATCCCGGCAATGAAGATTTTACCTTCAGCATTGAAGAGCTGGAAGGGGAACTTGGCCATATTTCGGACGACGGATGGGAGGTTGGGCTTCATGGAGGACATGAGGCTTATAATAACCCGCTGGAAATCAGAAGCAAAAAACAAAAACTAGAAAAAGTACTCCGCAAGGAGGTTATGGGCTACAGAAATCATTACCTGCGGTTTAGAACTCCAAAAACCTGGGAGTTCCTCGCAGATGCGGGTTTCAGTTACGATTCAACTTTCGGATATCATGATTGTGCGGGTTTCAGGAACGGAATGTGTCATCCCTTCAGGCCATATAACCTTAACACAAGAAAGGAAATCGATATCCTTGAAATTCCGCTAAGTATCATGGATACCACTCTTTTCAGCCAGATGCATCTTGACTTCAATCAGGCATGGAAGCTTACGAAAAAACTCATTGATACGGTTGAAAGCTACAGAGGTGTGCTTACTGTCCTCTGGCATAATACGTATATGCAGGGGGATTATCTGGAGTTTTACAAGAAAATTCTGCAGTACTGTACTCAAAAAGACGCCTGGTCAGCATCAGGAGCCGAGATATACAGATGGTGGAAGAAAAACTACTGAATATCGAGACAGACTTAGAGTAAAAGAGGTAGAGACTGGAAAGAGAAACAAGCTGTAAGAGAGTCTTCTTGACCTACAGGCAAAACATATTTTAGCCTGTAAGGATTAGTTATAAAAGATTATTGTTTAAAAAATTGTTGTTTTGTGGGGCTGTATGGAAACTGCAAAAGGATACGCTGAGAGGTTCACAAAAAGTCTTGATGTGATTCTCAGCGTCATGGGGTTCGGTTTAGGATTATTAATTATTTCTTTATACTATATCATTAATCTAAACCAGAAGGATATTGGAATTGCCATTCTCTCTTCCTGTTTAATCTACTTTCTCTTTAGAAATAAATTCAGAAGTGAGGCCGCAATATCTTCCCGAGAAGACAGATTAAAAAGTATACTGGGGATTTTATTCTATCTTATCTTTCTAACATGCATTTTGATATACAGCATGAATCTGTACTACAGGCCTATATCTTATTTCATATTGATATGTGTCCTTGCAGCCCTTATAGCCTCCCAAATTCTTTATATTAGAGAGGGAGACGGGGTAGCCTCTTTATTAATGCAAATATTCCTGCTATCAATTCTCATAAGAGTCGGGATTTTTTACAATTTCCCGAGTCTGATGGGCTACGATGCTTATTTCCATGCCGGTATGGCGCGGGTTATTACTGATACGGGATTTGTTGCTCCGATTGAAACAAGCAGCAAATACTTCTATTACCCGCTTGCTCATATTTTTGTTTCAGTCACTCAGATAATGGGAGAAACAGACATTAAAGATGCAATGTTTTATTCCATAGGGTTTGCCAGTGTTTTCAGTACTGTAGCCATTTACCTTATAGGAAAGAAAATTGAAGGCCCTCAGATGGGTTTGCTGGCGACTTTACTAATAAACCTGAATAATCATAACATTGTTGCAGGCATTGCAAATATAACTCCTGGTTCTCTTGTTCTCTGCTATTTTATACTCATTATATACGCGATCTTTAGCGAGAAACAGAGTTTGAGATACACGGGATTTATCCTGCTAGTTACTATTCTAATGGTTCTGACTCACCAGTTGACCACTTTTGTAGTTTTTCTTTCTTTGGTCTCAATTTATGCAGGTAGATACCTGCACAACCATGTGTATAAGAGTCTACCCATCAAAACAAGCAGTTTTAATTATATCCTCTTTTTTATTATTAGTCTACAAACATACTGGATGTTCACGTTTGTCAACCCGAACACCTCGTTTCTTGAAATGGTTCTCAGTCCTCTTATGGATGTACTTCAGGTAGGAGCAAGTTATTCAAGCGATGAACTTATTGTAGGTTCCGGAAATAATCAGGAAACGCTGGAAGTGCTCTTACTTCACATAAGCTACCTTGCTCTGCCTTTTTTTGCAATAGGAGGAGTATTAGCCTGGTTTTCTCGCGAAGACGTCAAAAAAGTCAATAAATTCTCTATTGCTCTGGTGGTTGTAATTCTGTATAGTCTTGCTTATGGAATTCCTTTACTCGGAATGAGAAATTTCCTGACAAGCCGATGGTTCCCACTGATATCAGTGTTTCTGGTATTTGTAGCCGCCTCATATATGCTAAAACTGGTGAGTCTCTTTAACTCAAAAAAAGCAAAAGTCTCTGCGATCTTCATAATTATTCTACTGTTTTCGTTTGTAATGGTTACAACACCAGGCATAAATAAAGACAACCCACTTGTGGCAAAGGACACGACCGTCAGAAACCAGTTCAAAGAAGTTGAAATCGAAGCAATTAAAACAGTAACTGCGAAACACTCCGGAAACATCCTGATGGATTCTCCATATGACAGTTGTCTTTTTTACAGGGATAGAGAATATGATTCCAGTAACGCAACATATTTTAACATTCAACATATACAGACTGGAGAGATTGATGGCAATCCTATGGTTTTGCTAAGGAAATCGACTGTGAAAGAACCTGTCTCTATTAATGATCCTGAACGCTATGGAGTTAATTTTATCCAGAAGCTTCCAGAGGAATTCTTCAACAGATTTGAAACATATGATTACGCCCGGGTATATGATAACGAAGAGGTATTTGCTTACTTAAAGGAAGAAAAACCGGCCAGAAATTAAGAGTCCAGAATAATCTCTGTTACTGACCGTGGAATGAAAAAAGAACCCACATATCTGGGATTTATATTCTAAAGTTGGAAATGATATGTCAAACTTTATCTCTAATGTGCTAAAACTTGTATCAGGAAGTGTTACTTCACAGATTCTGGGTATACTTCTTGTACCTCTAATCACCAGAATTTACAGCCCTGACGATTTAGGAGTTTTTCAGCTTTTTGTTTCAGTATCAGGCATACTGGTAATTTTCTCTACTTTTTCATACCAGTTTGCTATCATGTTACCAAAGACCGAAGAGGATTCCGCAAACGTAGTTTTCCTTTGTTCGATATTAGTTACTCTTATATCTTTACTCACAGCTGTAGCAGTGATGATTTTTCCACAGGGTATTGAGGACATCCTTAATGCTCCAGGAATTTCAAAATATTTAATTTATCTTCCTGTAATAGTATTCTTTAACGGCCTTTTTTTCGTGCAGAACTACTGGCTTTCAAGAAAAGTGCGTTTTGGAATTATAGCAGGGTCCAGAATTTTAAACACATTGTCAACCAAAATATTTCAGTTAGCCGCCCCTATCTGGAGTGTTTCTCCTTTAGGCCTGATAGCAGGATATACAGTTGGATATGGGTTTGCAGACCTTTTCATGCTTAAGGGTGCAAAAGAAGATTTAAGGGTCTTCAGAAAAGTTTCAGTAAAAAAGATCAAAGAGGTGGCCATTCAGTACAAAAGCTTCCCCTTATTTAGTTCCTGGTCTACACTCGCAAACACGATTTCCCCGCAGGTGCCTACTTTTTTGCTTGCATACTTTTACAGCACAAGCGTTGTCGGATATTTTTCACTTGCGAATCAGGTAGTAAATATGCCCATGGGACTTATAGGGACAGCCATACAACAGGTTTTCTTTCAGAGAATCAGTGAGGTGAAAAACGGGAATGAGAATGGAGATATGAAAATCATTGTTGGAGAAGTTTACAAAAAGCTAATTCTAATAGGAATATTCCCGATGATACTCCTGCTGATCCTGGGAGAAGAAATATTTACATTTGCTTTTGGAGAGGGCTGGCATGTATCAGGCATATATGTAAAAATTCTTGTTCCCTGGATATTCCTTGTCTTTCTCTCCTCGCCTATCTCAACTCTCTACAGCGTCTTTGAGAAACAGAAGGTCTGGCTTACCTTCAGCATGATTCTTCTGGTCTCCAGGGTCGTGGCACTGGCTATAGGGGGGATGTATGGAAGTCCTGAGTTTGCCCTTGGCCTGTTCAGCTTTACAGGAGTTATATTCTGGCTCTGGAACAATGCATATCTGCTTAACCTTGCAGGGATTAATAAGATGGAAAGCGTAGAAATCCTTATTAAGTATGCAGCAATCGGAATCGCCGTTTCGATCCCATTAATCCTGCTCGAAATACTCTCTGCAAACTTTTACATTATCCTCCTTGCAGCAGTCATCATAACTCCTATTTATTATGGTCTAACCCTTCGTGACGATCCTACATTCAGGAAGATATTTTCGGCTTTTCTAGTGAGTGTAAGAAACAAGACCTGAATAGGAAATTAAACTTTTTCAGGAAAATAACTTGACGGAAAGCTGATCTCTCTTAAGGTATTCCTCTTACGGAGAAAAAGTAGAGTTTCAGTCAGGAAAAATATAGGAAACCCCGATTAAAAACATAAAATTAATTTAAGGGTTTTCCCGATTTTTATATTTATTAAGAAAATTTCGCTTTCTGTCAGTAAGTTTCCTTCTGAGTCATTTTGTACAGGGTTTTCGCGATTGAATATTTTTTGCTCTCCAGAGTCACACTATAATAAGGAATCAACTCAGGAGAAAAGCCCATAATAAAATCCGCAAACCTGGGAATGTTTGCTGCCATTACGTTCATGTATTCGAAGTTTCGGGACTTCAGGTCAAGAAATTCATTATAATACAGAAGAGCATTGGGACCCAGACGGCCAAAATCCGGGTTCAGGGCTGAGGTCCAGGTTACAGCGCATTTCTTTCCGTACAGGTTCAAGTGAGCTGCAACAGCTTCACCCTCAGGAGTCTCTGAGACAAACATGTAACCAATATCTTTTTCCTGAATCAGCTTAAACACTCTTTCGAAGAACTCTCTAGGCAGGGGAGGTGCTAAATTCTGTTTTTCGTAAACCATCGAAAGCAGATGGTAATATGTTTCAGGATCATTCCACGCCCTGGTTTTAAGACCAGCCTCATCTGCAGTTTTAAGTTCCCTTCGGATCTTTCTTGAAAGGTTGTTGTCCACATTTTCTTTCAAACTCAGATAATGGGTATAATGTACCGTGGAATTCCATCCGTACCAAGTAAATGGTCTTACATCCTCAAAACCTGGAGAGAACGTCAGATGAATACTGTCAAACCCCTGCTTGCATAGGAATTCTCTGAGAGGACTAAGAATTTCGTGAGTTTCCTGTACCCGTTTACTTGCCTTGGAGCTGGCGCCTTCTTTTATAAGAGGCCCACTGTAACTGGTCATATCACAGGTCGATGTCGCTATTTTTAAGATTCCCTTAACGTTTTTAACAAAAATAGGGCATCCTCCCACAAGCTCGCCTTTTCTGAAACAACCGTAGATTTTAAGATCCTTTGACAGGACATCCCTGCAAATTCCAAGCCACTCACTGGTATGAAAGAGTGTACCAGGTTGAGCTTTTTCTACAAGTAAATCCCATTCTTTGTATTCGGATGGCGCTAATTCTCTAACCTCAATTTCGTCCATTTTAAGCCCCGTGCAAATAGATAACTATTCTTATCCATGATGAGTTATAGGAAAACATAAGATTAATTTCGAACCTTCAGTTCTCGGCCTCGAGTCCTGATTTACAGACTTCGTTAACCTTTTTCGCAACGCTGTACCAGCTGTAATTTTCAGTAACATAACTTAAACCTTTTGAGCCCAGTTTCGTCCTCAAATCCGGATTTTCAAGCAGCTTTAAGATGCCTTCTGCAAGAGCGTCCGGGTTTTCGGGAAGGACAGGAATTCCTCCTTCGGAAGCCTCAAGTACATCGGAGACGCCGCTGATGTCACTTGCAACTACAGGTTTTCCACAAGCCATGTACTCATATAGTTTCAAAGGAGACAGTCCTATTTTTGCGTTTCTGGCAAATATAAAGGGAGCGGTACAGGTATCGCTTGCATTAATGTAAAGAGGCACACGATCGTAGGCAATCACACCCGTAAAAATGAACCTATCCTCAACTCCGAGTTCCCTGCAGAGCTTGAGAAGGTAATTTTTCATGACCCCATCTCCGACGATCAGGAAGCGGCATTCCGGAGACCTAGAAAGTATAGACGGAGCTGCCTTTACCAGATATTCAACCCCTTGCCAGGGAGCGAGATTGCCCACAAAACATACATAGGGAATTTCCAGATCCAGACCAAGCTCCTTTCTGCAGGTTTCCTGTCCCAGTGGCTTGAATAGGGAAGTGTTTGCCCCATTGGAAACTACGACTATTTTTTCTCCGGGGATATTATAGACATTCTCAAGATTTGATTTTATCCCTGGAGTCACAGCAATAATTCGGTCCGAAAACCCGAGAGCTTTTTTGAGAATAAACAGTTTGAGCCTGGCGTGTGCAGAGAAATATCGGTTTGAAAAACTACTTTTTCTGCCTGACTGCGAAAATTTACCCACTTCTTGTTTTGTCCTGAAAAGGTTCTTTTCGTCTTCCGGAATTCCGTTTAATTCATAAACCATTTTTTTGCATCTCGTTTTACAGAATAGTCCGGCAAGAAAGCCAAAATTGGGATTGCGGGTATACAGCACATCAAAGGTCTCGGAACCCAGAAGGTTTATAGAACTGCTAAAATAATTGACAGTAAGTGAAAGGAGGTTTCCAGGCGGAACATAATGGTTGTGAACATTCGCCATATTCGAAAGAGAGCTCCTGCCAGCACTAAATATATGAATTTCATTGTCAAGTCTGGCAAGATTGCTCACAAGCTCGTATCTATGGATAAGAGAGCCATCAGCAAGAGAAAGGGGCCTTACCATATCCAGAAAAAGCATCTTCAAATTATCACCTGTAAGTAAACTGCTTTTTCGAAAAGCTGCTAATACTCACTGCTTTCCCTCCCGTACATCTCTTGAATTCTGGCTAAACATCCCCGAGATCCGGGAAAATAGTCCTGCAAGCCCTTGATTCCTGTAATAAGCCCTTATTTCAGGGTCATCGATTTTTTTCTCCCTTCTGATTGCCGAACCAAAATAGCCCCAGCAGTAAGCAGCACCTGTATAATAAGGGGATTTCACAGAGAAATAAAGCACGTTTGCGAGAGCAATGAAAGGGTTTTTGCCAAGATAGTAAGCCATCCAGCCATTTTTAATATATCCACGCCAGAGTCCATTTGCTGCGCTCGTTTTACGTTTCTGGACCTGGATGACATCAGCATATTGTATGAGCCTCCAGCCTCGCATGAAAGCCTTTATATTGGAAATCGAATCTGGAGAAGGCTCAACCTGGTAGCCGCCAGTCTCAAGGAAGCACTCTTTCCTCCAGACTCTTCCTGTGCCACGAGGAAGGTCTTTGATAGTCACTTCCCGGGAAAGTTTTCCGTCAGTCTCATAATATATTCCGCCACTTACAATTCCAATAGAATTATCCTTTTCAAACTCGACCAGAAGTTTTCCAAAATAGTTCTCTTCTAGAACCGTATCGGCATCAAGAAGGCCTATATACTCGAATTCGATATTATTTTCCCTGCAGTACTCAAGCGCATAGTCAAAGCCCTGTTTGCAGACATAACTGTAGTGAAAAGTAATGTCTCTTGGCCTTGGAGGTAATCTTATGCTCTGGATCCAGGAACATTCTGCCTGCAGGTCTTCGAGAATATGTGGAGTCCCATCCGTACTCCCATCATCGACTATAATCCATAACTCAGGTTTTAATTTCTGTCCTACTACGGACTTCGAGACCTCGGGCAGGTTTTGTTCTTCATTCTTTGCAGGTGTAACCAACAGATACTTTCCTTTTAAGTCAGGCCCCATCTTCCCACCACCTGTAAATTTCCTCGCCGCTTGTCATCCAGGCCCCTCTTTCGGAGCAGTACTGAAGTACCTTCTCATACAGCCTCACCCAATCTTTTCGGAAATTGCAACCGAAAACAAAATTGTGCCACAGCAGGGTAATAACACCGTTGAGGCTTGCTGTAGTATCAATCAGATTTTTTGTGCGCTCCCAGGCTTCCTCAAAAGATTTTGAAGTCGCAAAAAGTGCAACATCCATTACGACAAGCGGAATTTCAAGGATATCGATTTCTTCTCCTGTGTTAAGGTTATATGGCCTGAAGGGATGACACATTCCGTTCCTGAAGCCAACCGAGTATCTGTGTCCGAAGGTGGAATCATAGCTGAAACCCGAATCTGCGAGGAACTCCCATGAGTCAGGAGTTTTGAACCTGAGGTAATGATTACGGAAACCTGTGATTTTTTTACCCAGAATCGCCTCAAGCCTTTCTTTTTCTTTTTTTATTTTTTCTGGAATGTCATATGAATAGTAACCTCCGTGAAGACCTACTTCCCATCCTCTATCTGAAACTTCTCCCAGGTGATGTTCTATGTCCTCTATATTATACCTGAACCTTATTGGATCGGCTTCTGCAGTAATGAAATAAAAAGATGACTTTGCTCCAAAACTGGCTTCAATGTCCATAATTTTAGAAAAATTAAGGTAAGGGGAGTAATCCGTCCCTCTCAGCTTCCACAATAACTGAGCTACAGAATCCTTGAAATTCAACTGTTTAAGGCAGTAAGCTGATGACAATAAGCTATGGGAAAGAGGTGGGTAAATATCGTCTACATCATGAGTCAGACAAACGGCAAATGATTTATTTTCAGGAAATTCGACCTGCATCCCATGTTCCATAAGATACCTGGAGACCTCAGGCTCAGAAGCATTTCGGAGATCTTTTTCAGAGAAAACAAAACGCTGGTGCTCATCCAGCTTCTCGGGAGAATATTCTTCTTTTCGGGTGAAAAGATCCCATATATCCTGGTTTTTCATCAGTAATTCATGCATAAGACTCATCCGAAGCTGAAGATAAAGGAAATCCGGATTTTTTTACAGGAAGGTTTTCTATGAGCTTGACCATGAACTCGGTCACATCGATTTTATCCCTGAGAAGAGCAGCCCTTTTCAGACTCCAGGCTTTCTTAAGTTCAGGATCTTTGAGAAGTTCTATGGTTTTTGCCAGGGCATATTCCGAATCACTGTAGTTAAAAAGCAAACCATACTTCTTCTCTAGTTCGGAAAAGTTCCCCATAGTTCCCGCAAGAGTAGAAATATAGATTGAAGGAGTCCCAAGGATTGCACTTTCAACAGCCATAGTTGCCCCTTCACCGACATAAAGAGTGGCGTAATAGAGCAGGTGATGGATTTTTTCGGGGGAGACCCGAATTCTATACCTTTCAAACTCCTTTGCCAGTGGCCCTTCTGAGGTTATGAACACTTTACCGAATCTTTCGACTTCCTGGACAAGTGCTACTTTATCTTTGATTCCATGTTGGCCAACATCATGATGCGCGCCCCATGAAATGAAGCGAAGGATTGTAAAAGGTTCACCTTCTTCTACCCCGAGGTCTTTCAGAACCTCAGGACGGGGAGTAAAATAAGATGGGTGAAGGTAAGCCAGTTCATGATAACCACTATACCTTATCTGTTTTCGCCCTTCATTTTTTAGATAGCATGAAGGAGTACAGATTATATCACAGAAGGGATAGGTTAGCTTCTGGGCCAGTACTGCATGTTCAGTGTCGTTAAAAATTATGGATTTTTTCCGCTGTATCCAGGCTATCTGAGCTACAGCTGGAGAAAGGATCCCTATAATAATGTCAGGGTCAAATTGCTGGGTAATTTTAAAAGTTTTGAACTCTCTTATGAACCATTCTTTAAGCAAATTGCTCTTTCCTGGTTTTACTTTGCTCAAAACCGTATGCGGAATTCCGTAGGCGTTCAAGAGCTCTATTACTACATCCTTATCCCGCGAGACTACCATTACTTGATGTCCTTTTTTCTCAAGACTCCAGATAGTGTTTTTAAAAAAATGGACATGGGCTGGATGCCCTATATCGACAAGAACTCTCACTTTTTCACTCCCCAATTAATATTTCCTATAACTATAGTGTACTAAGAGAGGTAAACAGTCTGGCTGAACGAAGGGTCCTCCCAGACTGAGGGTTAGAAAACTAACTTCAAACCCAATTTGACAGCGTATGAGACAAACTAACATTAACAAATCAGGAAATTTTCCTGCATTTTCCTGCCTTTGCTTAGACAAAAATATGCAGTCTAACCCTGGTTTCTAACTTAACCCTGATTTCGAACGGTTCTGTAAGATAGACTTCTCATACCTCATTCTACCTTAACAGATAGTTACTATTCTGGTCCAGCGGCCGGAGCGTCCCCCATAATAATGCCCTCACGAAGCTTAATTTTTTACTTCAGATACGGTCACTAACAAACAATATTACGATTAGAAGATAAATAACTCAAGAATAAATAATTATGGAAACTAAGTTACTGAGCTAACATACATAAAAATTTAAATACGTTGAATTCTGGACGTTTTTATCTTCAGGAATAAAAAAATAAGCACAATTGACCCTCTGATATTTTGATCGGAAAACAAACATATAGAGAAAAGAAAAAGAATTTATAAATAAAGAAATTTATAAACTTGAAGAAGACTACCGTGTAAAAATTATTTCCAAGCCTGCAAAGAGAAAGCTAGCAATAAAGCATATGATCAGAGGATAAATTCCCATATCCATTGAATCTAAAGAAAACTGATCTTCTTCTCTAGAGGTCAGTAGCATTTCCTTCATACCCAGAAGAGCAATTAGACCAACGACCGTCATCTGATAATATTCAGGGATTCCAAAGTCCGTCGAGAGAAAACAGATGCCTAAATCTGGAAGAGAACTCTCCGCAGCAAATTCTGTACCCATGCCAAATATTGAAAGCAGTATAAATCCCCCAAAATCTCTGTAAAGGAATTGTCAGAACATATACTAAACCCTAACTATACAGGGTATAAACACTTAAACTATTTAAATATATGAAGATGGAGAGGAGGATTAACTATATAAAACAGAATAAATTGATGATCTCCAGAGTAAACTTAAAAGATTGCCTATCAAAAAATAAATAAGAATTGGAATAGATTACCTCTCCATTCTCAATAAAGAGGTTAAATTTATGAAAATTTCCGTTATAGGTTCAGGGTACGTGGGTTCGGTCACAGCCGCATGTTTTGCAGAAGTCGGACATGAAGTAGTCTGTGTGGATATTGATAAGAAAAAAATGGATCAGATAAATGAAGGCATTCCCCCCATCTATGAAGAGGGACTTGGAGAACTTTTGCAAAAGCATGCTGGAAAAAATCTCACTGCAACTACTGACTATGAATCTGCAATCAGGAAAACGGATATTTCCTTTATCTGTGTAGGAACTCCCTCAGCAGAAGATGGAGCCATAGATCTTTCAATCGTCCGTGCGGCGACAGCAAGCATTGGGGCAGTTCTGGCAGAGAAAGAGGGATACCATGTAGTCGTTGTTAAAAGCACAGTTGTGCCTGAAACAACTGAAAAGTTTGTCCTTCCTGTCCTTGAAGAAACTTCAGGAAAGGTAGCCGGAAAAGACTTCGGAGTTGCAATGAATCCAGAATTCCTCAGGGAAGGGAAAGCAGTCTACGACTTCATGAATCCTGATAAAATCGTTGTTGGAGCAATTGACCAGAAATCAGGAGATCTTGTCTCGGAACTTTACCGGAACTTTAAATGTGAAGTCACCCGCACGAATACATCCACAGCAGAAATGATCAAATATGCAAATAATTCCCTTCTCGCAACTAAAATATCTTTTGCCAACGAGATAGGGAATATTTGTAAAAAGTTAAAAATCGATACATATGAGGTTATGGAGGCAGTAGGTAAAGATTCCAGGATATCCCCGAGGTTTTTGAACTCAGGAGCAGGATTTGGAGGATCCTGTTTCCCAAAAGATGTAAAGGCGCTCATAGGAAAGGCAAAAGAAATCGGATATTCTCCAGTGCTTCTGGAGTCCGTAATTGGGGTAAATGAAAGACAGCCAGTTCTGATGATTGAAATACTCCAGAGGAAAATAGGAAATCTTGAGGGCAAAAAGGTTGCAGTCCTTGGGCTTGCCTTTAAGAACGAAACGGATGATATAAGGGAGTCCAGAGCTATCTCTGTTATTGCTGAACTCCTCAGGCTTGGAGCAAAGGTTTCAGCCTACGACCCTATGGCAACCGAAAATATGAAGCGGATCTTTCCGATGATTGAATACTTCGGGAAAGCTAAAGATGCTCTTGAGGGGGCTGACGCCTGCCTTGTAATGACAGAATGGGAGGAATTCAAGCAGCTTGATTCCGAATTTGAAGCCATGAAAGAAAAGATAGTAATAGACGGAAGGCGGGTAATTAAAACGAAAAATATAGATTATGAAGGACTCTGCTGGTAAAAACCGGCAGAGAAATTATTTAACTTTTTTATTCAACATTATATAGTTAGGACTTACGCACTTGAAATACAAAACAAAGCATAATAGACACTGTAGTTTGATCATGCTTTAGACTGTTAATGGTTTCTTGCTATTGGTTTTTCATTCAACTGCGTAAGTCCTATATAGTTTAACTTTGCTGGTCTCTAACTGCCTTATTTGTGTGACCTTATTTATCTGAGGAACCGTTTTCCGCTGCTACGATATTTCTCAAGTACTCAAGTATATCTTCTCTGAGGCTTTCATTTTTAAGGGCAAAGTCCACTATCGACTTTACATATCCAAGCCTGTCACCGGTATCGAACCTTTTTCCTTTGAACCTGCAAGCGTAAATTGTTTGAATGCTGTTCAGGAGTCGGATTCCGTCAGTCAGCTGGATTTCGTTTCCCACACCGGTTCCGGCATCTTTTATGCAGTCAAAGATTTCAGGGGTGAAAACGTAGCGGCCTATGGCCCCCATATTGGAGGGAGCATTTTCAGGTGATGGTTTTTCAACAATATCCTCAAGTATATAGAGAAAATCATTAAGAGGTTTTCCTTTTATAATTCCATAACTGCTCAGTTTTTCATAAGGAACTTCTTCTACTGCGAGTGTGGACCTTCCATATTTCTCGAAATTCTCAATGAGCTGGGCCGTGCAGGGTTTGTCATTCACAATAATATCATCCCCGAGAAGCACGGCGAAAGGCTCATCTCCAATATGGTTTTCTGCCCTGAGGACTGCGTCTCCAAGCCCGTTGGGTTCTTTCTGGCGGATATAGTGAATATCCACAAGGGAGGAAACATCCCTTACAAGCTTGAGAAGTTCAGTATTGTGCTTTTTCGCAAGGTGCATCTCGAGTTCAGGAGAATCATCGAAATAGTCCTCAATTGCCCGTTTGCCCCTGCCTGTAATAATGATAATATCCTCAATTCCCGAGGCAATGGCTTCCTCTACAACGTACTGGATCACAGGTGTGTCAATAATAGGAAGCATCTCTTTTGGCATTGACTTAGTAGCAGGCAGGAAACGAGTCCCAAGGCCTGCCGCCGGAATAAGCGCTTTTTTAACAGTCAAAATAAACTCTCCGGTAAAAAGGGGTTCTGTAAAAAGGTTATTCTTACAGTTGGATTAAAGTACTTTTTCAGCCATAACGTCTTTATTTTTCCGTCATTATTTACCCAGTCTCATATAGAGAATGAGGTAAAATAAAGTTCTGATTACTTCAAGATATCGTAAAGTGTTAATATGGAAAGAAAGATTATCTGGAGAGTTTTTCATGCATGCAAAGAATAAAATACTTGTGACAGGTGGAGCCGGCTTTATAGGGAGCCACCTGGTAGACCGTTTCATAGAAAAAGGAAGCAGAGTTACTGTTTTTGACAACCTGAGTTCAGGAAAAACGGAATTTATAGAGCGTCATCTTGAAAACCCGGACGTTACTCTGATAAAAGGAGATCTTCTTAATCAGGAAGCAATCGAGAAAGCATGTAAAAACATTGACATTGTTTGCCACGTGGCTGCAAATCCTGATGTCAGGCTAGGAGCTTCGGATACCAGAGTTCACCTGGATCAGAATATTCTGGCAACCTACAATCTTCTGGAAGCTATGAGAAGAAACAATATTAAAGAGATTGCATTTACTTCCACCTCCACAGTGTACGGGGAAGCGAATGTTATGCCTACTCCTGAAGATTACGGCCCTCTTATTCCGATATCTCTTTACGGTGCCTCCAAACTGGCCTGTGAAGCTCTTATTACATCTTACTCTCATACCTTCGATATGCAGGCTTGGATATTTCGCTTTGCAAATATAGTTGGCCCACGCAGTACACATGGAATTACGGTCGACTTCATTAAAAAGCTACAGAAAAATCCCAATGTGCTGGAAATCCTGGGCGATGGCAAACAGGAAAAATCTTACCTTCATGTATCGGAATGTGTTGATGCAATATTGTTTTTAATAGAGAACAGCGAAGAAAAGGTAAATATCTTCAACATTGGCTCCGAGGATACCATCAGTGCTACAGAGATAGGAAAGGCTGTTATAGAAGAGATGGAGCTTTCTAATGTTGAATTTATCTATACCGGAGGAAGCAGGGGCTGGAAGGGCGATGTGCCAAGGATGAGGTTAGGAATTGAAAAAATGAAGAGTATGGGATGGAAACCGGTCTATACATCGGAGAAAAGCGTGAGGGAAACGGCGAGAGCATTACTTGGGAAAGACTAATTAGAAGATTTTGTGGAATCTATTTCCCAGTTTATTCTATCTTTCACCGATATTAAGAAATTACGGCTCTCGTTTCAAAAGCTTCTAAATCCTGCCCTGTCAAGAGATTGTAATTACGAAAATTGCAAGGATGAAAATACATCTGGCTGAAATTCAGACTTTTGATATTTTCTCTCATTCATTTACAGATCAAAGGATCATTAGTTTTTTAGGACTTATTTAAGATTTCTGTTGCTCTTGCAACCAATTTTTCAGAGCCTTTATCGTTTATTTTCTTAGCCGGAGCCCCTGCGATCCTTATATTCGGTTCTGTAAACGACTTCGTTACAACTGAATTAGCTCCTATAACTATTCCATCTGCAATTTCTATATCTCCAAAGATTTTTGCCCCAGGCCCAATGTAAACATTATTCCCTATTTTCGGCGTCACATCTTCATATCCGGCCTTAGTTCCGATAACAGTGCATACGTGTATCCTGCAGTTCGCACCTATTCTTGCGTGTCCGTTGACAACAATCGTACCTGGATGACTTATAGACAACCCCGGACCAAAAACATTTGGCTTAATATGAAAACCAAGGAATAAACTTAATAGATGAAATTTTAGATAGAGGTAATAATAGTAAGGGCGGTAGAACCTGGAATTTTTGCAATTTTTATAGTACTCAACTTTTCTTAATAGTCTCTGAAATACCCATACCTCATCAAAGAATAACATCGGTTTTTTCCTTTTTTTGCCTAAAGCTATCCTATCTGCTTCTAAATAGTATTTATAGTCCTGTTTCGACTTTATCATAGAATATTCCCAAGTTATAGAATTTTGATTTCTGTCAGTTTTCTAGTTAATGCCGAGTTACACTGGCTAATACTTAATTATAGGAACAAATTGCCTACTGGTTAATACCTTATTATAGGAACGAATGCCTAATAGTGCTGCTATTTTTTAAAGTTATCTTATTTTTTAAATGGATTATCATAAAGTGTTTTCTATAATTAGAGTCTTGGACGGGTATACCTTTTTACAGCAGAAAGTTCGCATTTGCTGAAACCTCCGATTATAAACATTACGAAGATATAGACAAATGCTCCCATTGCTGCTACTCCAAAAAGTTCATAGATGTTTGAAATAACGAAGCAAGAGACAAACAGGTACATCGCGAAAGAGGAGAAAATACTTTTTGCGATGTCATAATAATAATAATCAAACATAAAATGTTTCATTGATATGTAGATACAGAGTACAATCATTAAAAAATAAGAAATTAGGGTCGAGAGTGCAGCTCCGATAATGCCAATGGAAGGTATAAGCAAAAAGTTGAGCAGTACATTTGAAATTGCAGCAATAATATTGATGTAAGTCGCAGATTTCGTTTCTTTTACAAGAAACATTATATTGACAAAAATTTGAAAAATTCCTGCCAAAAGACCTGAAAGCGCAATAATTGGGATTACAAGCCAGCCTGAAAGGAAGTCTTGAGTCGTAAAAATTCCGAGAAGAGGCTTTGCAAAGGCAGAAAGGCCAAAGACAGCCGGAATGGTAACAAGAAGGAAATACCTCAATGAATGAGATAAATAGATCCTTACCTGATCAATTTTGTTTTCATCAAACAATTTTGAAAGTTCAGGAAGAAGAATAAGTTGAAGAGGACTTGCAAAAAGCTGGATAAGATTCCCTATAGAATAGGCTGCCGAATATACACCCACACTCCCAAGACCAAGAAAATAGGTTATCAGGTATCTATCACTTGATTCTGTAACCCATCTAACAAGAGCGCTGGGAGTTAAAGGAAGGGAAAATTGAAGGTACTCCTTTATATGAGTAAATCTAGGAATGAAAAATCCTATTTGCGATACGATTATAACAAGAGAAATTAACAGGATGAAGCTCTGTACAATTAGGGTTGCGAGTATCACACCTAAAAGTCCGTATCCCATTTCTAGAAGAATAAGAATAAAAAATAACTTTCCAAAAGTTTCAAAGAGAGTAAAATAAGAGAATTTTTTAATCTGCCTGAAGACTCTGAAATAAAAAAGAGATATTGATTCGATTACACTCAGGAGAATTAAGGCGGAACCTGCCTGGATAAAATAAGTTGCTTCAGGGTCCTTAAAACCGAAGTTTGCGAGAGGTTCTGCAAATATATAGAGTAATAAAGAAGCCACAAAGCCGGAGATTGTTACAAAGAAGAGAATAGAATATACGGCTTCTTTTATTATTTTTTTTTCGGTTTCAGAAGATAAAAACCTGACAAAACCCATAGAAAGACCCATAAGTGCGAGGGAAGAAACGAGAGATACTGTAATATTGATCTGCGCCCATAGGCCATAATCATATGTTCCAAGAGTTTTTGTAATAATCGGAAGCAGAAAAAAAGTGCCCAGGCTAGTAAGTACCTGAACTGTTCCAATAAAACCAACATCTCTTGCAAACTTTTGATATGACACCATATCACCTTAAAAAGAATTCCGTTTTTAACAATTTTGATTGAAGAATTTATGAAAATAACTTTACGAGAGTTTCTCTCGCAACTTGACCCAACTCACTATCCAGAACTCATATTTAAATCCTTTCAAACGCTTGTCATCCTGCTGAAATTTTAGTCTCTCAGTAGAGGTTTTATTGATAAACATCGTATAACAAATTTATTTCATACAAAATACCTTTAATTTTGAATTAAGAAGTTCGAAGACATGATATTTATATTCAGTGTTAACTTTAATTTTATTTCTACAACGTTCTTTTCAACAAAACCAGGCTCCAACTAACCCCACTAAAAGATTTCTACAAAAGATAAAAGCCTTTGTGTTTGGATAAATTTTTATAGAAGTTTGATACGCGTCTAAATGCTAGCTTTTAAAAACAGATAGATAAAATAAAGAGAACCCAGGGCATGGAAACGTAAAGTACTGGTAAAGTAAAAAAAGAGTTGGAAATGTTTCATTAAGTAGGCAAAAGCGTAGAACGTGCCCTGATCTAAAGATAAATTTTAAAAGGACTAACGAGCCCCGAATTCAAAAAAGATTAGCCCGAAAAAGAAATTATAAAAATAAGATTTCCTGCTTAAAAAGATTTTGCTTATTGGAAATCTTAGAATTTGTGTACTTCTACCTGTAAAATGGAGACGTCCAAAACATCCGGCACTCAGAGCCCTCTTCTCAGACCGGAGGTAATGGAAATCTCATTTGAGAATACAAACCTTAGCTGTATACCAGATTCAGTTTTGGAATCTGGTTAACGTTTCCGCAATCCACACTATAGAAAGCAATATAGTTATCATTTTCATCGCGGGCTTTTATCAGGAAACCCGTGTTTGCATATCTGCCGCTGACATACTCTTTTACGAGGTCAGTTACATTAAGCTCACAGTACCTGTTATCTGGCAA
>NZ_JBNAKP010000022.1:0-8766 GCF_049706645.1 Methanosarcina sp.
ATCAATCATTGAAGATATATTCAAATTGGCGAAGAAAGCATACTCTATGGAGGATTTGCACAGATACACCAGGAGTTCTGTCCAAAAGTATTGTTCTTTAGCTGTACTTTTAGTGGGGATGACAGTAAACTACGGTATTAATGAAAGGAAGGAATTACAAGCCTTCTCTGAATAAGGAAATCAAAAGGGGGCTATATTCTTTTATTATTCTTTTATTATTCTTGATTATTTTTCGATTGCTTTTCGATATGGTTTTCGATAATAAGTACTCCTTTTCTTTTTGACAATAAATACTTCTTTTATTTTATTATTTACAATATCATTTGCGTATTTCACCATTGCATCAATTTTTTTCCAAGAATTATATATAAAATCTGGTATTTGTCTATATATCTTTTAGAATATCGTCAAAGTGTCGTATTATTGTGTTCATTCTCTTCCCTTATCGTATCTTGTATACATTTAGTTTATATGGGATCTTCTATATGTGTAATCGCCGTTTTGTAAGCAACTACTTCAGTTATTATTTCAGTAATTTTGTTATTTGTCGTAATCTGTTCGTACAGTGCTATATGGAAATCAGAAGTTCCTAAATATTTAATGGGGATTATTTAAATCATTACTTACATATTGGAAGTGTACATAAGATAACTCGGGATAATAGCTTGGTAACCAAGCTGCAATTGCTCTTAGAATAATCTTTGAAGGGTTCAGAAGTGTCAATAGAATAGCCATAAGAATTACTCTTACGAATAGTTAAAAGAGGATACCATTAGAGTTCTAATGGAAGACTATGTAAAAATTATGGGTACATATAAATCAATGTCAATATCATACAGAAAGCACTAAATAAACGATCCATTGGACTTGCTTGCCAACCCCAATAGAAACTTAAGAAACAGATAAAAAAGATAAACCAAGCCCATCTTATGTGTTTCTTTTCTTACATGCTGATCAGAAAAGGGCAATGTTAATTGCCCTCAAGTATTTCAATAATAACTTCTAAAAGTTTTATTACCACATTCTTCGTTGGTTCATCTATTTCTTCTTCCTGTGGTGTATCATCTATTTCTTCTTCCTGTGGTGTATCTACTGTCTGCTTTAGAACTTTATCCACAGTTATTTCCTTACTTGTAATTGCAAACGTAGAATATTCATCCACTTCAGCTTTGAAATAGATATACCTGGAGTCCTCACTTGTTATTGTTATTGGAACTTCTACCCATTTGCCACCCTCATACATGTTCAGGACAATAGCAGAAGAATCCAGTCCATTTGCAATGAGCCATGACTTTTCTACCTTAAAGTCTACAGCTGCATTATCTATATCAATTACCTGTTTATTGTCATTATCAATGAATATGTTGAATGATTTGTAGACAACACCTGTGAGTGGTTTCTTAATACTTTCAGGCTTCAGATCTTCTACTACAACCTTTGCTTTACCAGCATCTTTTGTAGGTACGAAGTATATATTATTGACAACTGAGTTGTCGTTTTCGACATCAATAGATACTGTTTTGCTATTATCCATGTCTATCTCTGTTGTTTCGATTGTCTGGATAACAGTTGTTGAATTGTAACTAGATGTGTAATCTGAAGAATCATTATCGTATATAGTAGAATTTTCTACAATAGTTGTATCATCGTCTGAGTATGTATTATCGATATCTGTTATTTCAGTATTGTCAATATCAGTTATTTCAGTGTTTTCTTCTTCAGTATGTATAACTGTGCCAGGACCACCGCTGGTAATAGTATCTACATCATTACCATCGCCAACAATAGTTGTATCTGTAGTTTCAATATCAGTTATATCAGTGGTAGTTTCTTCATATATAACAGGACCATCAGATGTAATAACATCATCAGCATCATCAACTATTACTGTAGTATCTTCTTCAATTGTAGTCTCTTCGTAGACAATATTAGTTTCTTCTTCTATGTTTGTTTCTTCGTAATCTATATTAGTTTCATCATCTGAATTCTCTTCATCTGTAGTATCACTTGCAGAACTATCATCAGTAGACTCGTCAACAGTATCATCTGAGGTTGTAGCGCCAGTTGATGCGTCATTACTAGAACTATCATCTAATGAATCACCAGCTGAATCGTCGCTTGCAGGTCTAGCACCTGTTTCTTCTGCTGCTACAACACCTATTCCGATATTTGCTATTAATATAAAAGCGGCAAATATAATTGCAAGAATTCTTCTAGATTCACACACAGAAAACACCCACACAAAATATTTTTCAATATTTTATCTCAGATAGTAATCGCAGGAAGGAGGCTTTAAGTTCCATTGATTATTGATCTGAAATTGGCATTAATAGATCGGCTAAGGATTAATTTTGAAGTTCTTGATTAAATTTAAATCCTATTTAATAAAATAGTCAATAATATTTAATATTGTCGAATAGTTGTTATTCTATTGCAGACCTTATATATTTGATCAAGAGCTTGAAGATACGTTTTAAGCCTAAAACGTGTGGGTAGCAATGCTTGGATTATATTAAACCAGGTATTAAGAATCAGAAAAATCAATTATTATTTCTCCGCCAAACAACCTGTAACTTTTATTACTATGGGAGCGCAGAGGGTCACGAATACCCTGACCTTCACAGGCTGTCCAACAATTACTACCGGTAATAACCGAATTCCTTCGTTTTCGATTTAAAGGTTTTATATGCCTTATTTTTTACTTATTTTTGCCCGGAAATTTAATTGTCGGACAGCCTGTTTAGGGTGGGGTGGCCGCCCGCAGTTTGATTTCTTTAACTTAAAATCGGAGATTTCAGCAGTATATGTTACATTATATACCTGTACGTATAATATTTTTTCACAGTTCCCATGCTACTTTCTTTTTTCAACACTGCATTCATTTAATTATGCTTTCGTGCTGTTGTGTACCGTTCCCACGAAGTCGATACAGACTCATTTTAAACTATAGACGGGTTTACCGGTTTTATTTGCTTTTAACTTCCAAAGTTCGGAATGCGTAGAATCAATGATGTATATAACTAATCTAAATTTTATGCATTGAAAAACAGGAACATTGAACCCTGTCCGGAGATTGTCAAATAATTTTCAGATCCGCAAGCAAAACTATCAAAACAGGACTTGAATTTTCTTTGAATGTGTTCACTTGGTGTCGTTTAAGGCCACTCCCCGTATTTCTAATAGTTCTGACAATCTATTCAAAGCGTATTTTTTTTCATTTATCATAATTTGTAATTTGTTAACTTCGGCCTCTAACTGCGCGATTTCTATTTTTAATTGCAATATCTGCTCTTTAATAAGATCATTACTTTGCATCATATCCGCCCAATAACTATGTATTAACCCCTTAACTCAATGATATCGCTTATGTATAAATCAATGCGTTTTCACTTTTTAGATATTCACTTTACTGTATTATACTGTACTATACTGTCATTACTGTATTATACCGTCACTAATGTTATGCATACCGTCACTAGTGTTATGCCGAAGCTACTGTATTATATCATCATATCTGTTTCTCTGCCTGCAGTTACGGCAATCCAAAAATTCCCATAATTGATAAATTCGCAGATACAATCCGTTAAAGTAGTAATTGGGCTCGCCTCCTATTAATTTTTATATTCTACTTTTTTCTTTTCATCCCACTTTTAGCAATATGCACAGAACCCTGTTTAAGAAATATATCTCCTGACGGATAGATATATGTACTATTTGAAAACAAAATCCACTAAAACAGGAACTGAAATGCTTTAATCAGGAGCAGGCTGCCTTATCTCTTTAAATAGTTAAAAATAAAGCTCAGCTAAAAAAGACATTGAAGCCGTTCAACTGAAAAAGGCACTGAAGCCGTACTGCAGGAGAAACTCACGTGTTTCGATGCTATTTCATTCGAAAGGCAGATCCACTGCAACAGGGATCGAAACCCCTGCTGTTTGCCCGGACGTATGGTGAGATGTACGTTCGATATTGTCAAAATAAGCTAATCTGAAGATTTATAAAAGCACGGATTTACCGATTTGAAAGCTTTGTAATAGATGGAGATAGAAATGGCAGCAGTTGAAACGACTGAAAGGTTGGGACGTAGCCTTGGCTTTTTCTCGACTTTCGCAATCGGTACCGGTACAATGATTGGGGCCGGGATATTCATTCTTCCGGGGATTGCTGTAGCAGGTGCGGGATCTGGAGCAATAATCTCTTTTCTGATTGGGGGACTTATTTCAATAGCCACAGCCATCAGCATGGCAGAGCTGGCAACCGGTATGCCTCTGGCAGGCGGTAGCTATTACTACATCAGCAGGACAATGGGAGCTGCACTTGGTGCAGTAATCGGCCTCGGCTCCTGGCTGGCCTTAATCTTCAAAGGCACATTTGCACTCATCGGGCTCGCAGAATATTTTCAGATTTTTTATCCCCTGCCCCTTTATTTTGTAGCAGCCGTCACAGGCGTAATCCTGTTACTGATTAACTATCGTGGGGCAAAAAGCAGCGGTTCGCTGCAGAACTTTATTGTAATTTTCTTGCTGATAATCCTGGCTTTATTTATAGCCAGAGTATTTTTTGTGGTTGATCCGGCTAACTTTTCGCCTGCCAAATCTTACGGGATAACCTCGATAATCACGACAGCAGGAGTTATTTTTATATCCTATCTCGGGCTCGCAGAAGCAGCTGCTGTCTCAGAGGAAGTAAAAAACCCGTCAAAGAACCTGCCTCTGGCATTTATCGCTTCAGCTGTTGTAGTAACCTTATTTTATGCTGGCATAATGGCAGTAGTTGTCGGATTTTCCGATCCTCAAGCGGGCGGGACATCAGTTACTCCTCTGGCAGATATTGCAGGTCTGATGGCAGGCGAATCAGGAAGAATCGCAATTGCCGTGGGTGCTCTGCTTGCAACTCTTTCCACAGCCAACGGGGCCATACTGTCTTCTTCCAGATTTCCTTTTGCCATGAGCAGGGATGCACTTATGCCTGAATGGTTTGTCCTTATCCATCAAAAATTTGAGACTCCCCACAATGCTATACTGGTTACAGGCACGGTAATGGTCCTGCTTTTATTCCTGTTTGATATTGAGGAGCTTGCAAGATTGGGTGGGGCATTCAACATTTTGATATTTATCCTGTTAAATCTGGCAGTGATTATCCTCAGAAAAAGAACTCTGCCTGGATATGAACCCACATTTCGCGACCCTTTTTTCCCCTATACGCAAATCTTCGGGGTAGTCGGGAGCATAATACTGCTGCCTTTGCTTGGCGGTTTACCTCTTCTTTTCACCGTAGTGATGATTTTTGCCGGGATTGGCTGGTACTCATTCTACGGAAGGGGCAAAGCCGTGCCAGAATATAATTTATTTGATCTGCTGGAAAATGCTGTCGAAAAGAAGGAGGTTGAACCTGTTTCCCTGGTTAAAGTGCTCGTGCCGATTTCCAATCCGAAACATGAGCGCGATCTTTTGAAACTGGCAGATTTTATGGGAAGCGAGATAATTTGCCTCCATGTCGTTGAGGTTCGGGATCAAACAACCTTAAAGTTAGCGCAGGAAGCCTATCACGACAAAAAGATAGAGATGGACTGCCATTTCAAAGAAGAATTTGATAGTTATCCTGCAATTCTCGGGCATAAAAGAGAATATATTGTTGCCTTTGACCACAGTATCTCAAACTCAATCCTGGAGCAGGCTGAAGTCGAAAATGTAGACATGATCGTTATGGGATGGCACGAATCAAAGAGATTCCAGTACTCACTCGGAGTAACAAACGATATTCTCCTATCCTCAAAAAGTCCGATCGCGTTATTAAAGGGACATCTGCCTGACAGCATTAATAGAATCCTTGTAGGATATAACGGTAAAGAAAATTCTGTCTACGGCCTTCATCTCGCAAAAAAACTGGCTATAAACACAGGGGCCGAAATAGAAATTCTCAGCATCGTTAGCCCTGATGAAGCTCAGGAAACCAGGCTGAAACTCACTGAGGAACTTGAGCGCCTGGTTGAGATAATGAGTTCGGTACCGCTTAGCTTCAGAGTACTGGAGAAATATTCCATAGAAGATGCTCTACTTGAGGCTTCAAATAACAGTGACCTGATAATCATTGGCGACTCAAGTGAGAGATTTAAGATTTCCTTACTTGGGACTTTGTCGCAGAGGGTCGCCAGGCATTCCAGGAAACCGATAGTTATAGTTAAAAAATCAAAACCGATTTCAAAAGAAAGCTTTAACTATCTGGTTAAAAAGTCAGTCCGGAGAATCTACGCCGGACCAGGGATGAAAAAGGGCCAAGGTAAAGAATCGAAATAAAGGATCGAAATAAAGGATCGAAATAAAGATTAAACTAAAGGTTAAACTAAAGGTTAAAATAAAGGTTAAAATAAGGGCCAAATAACAGGTAAATGGCAAAATAATACACTGCGAGGCATCGAACATGGCTGTCGGGTATGCTGAGCTTGGAGACGGAAAGCTCTATTATGAGATAGAAGGAAAAGGCGAGATGTTTGTACTCTGCCACGCAGGTTTTCTTGATAGCCGCATGTGGGAAGCTCAATGGGATGCTTTTACTCAATACTACAGGGTTCTTCGCTTCGACATGCGCGGATTCGGGAGATCCGACCCTGCAACCGGGCCGATTTCCCGCCGTCAGGATTTTTACTGCCTGCTACAGGAGCTCGGAATCGAGCGTGCAAATGTGTTAGGTTGTTCTATGGGCGCAGAAATGGCCATAGATTTCACGCTCGAACATCCGGAAATGGTAAAATCGCTGATTATTGTTAGCGGGACTCCGGGCGGCTTTGAAATGCAGGGGGAGCCGCCATCTCAGGTTCTGGAGATGCTTCAGGCGATTGAACAGGGCGACCTGGAGCGTGTGAGTAAACTGCAAGTACACCTCTGGGTCGATGGCATCTACCGCCGGCCCGAACAGGTTGACTCCGATGTCCGCACGCGCGCAGCCGAGATGAACAGGATAGCAGTGGAAAACGGTACCTGGGCAAAAGCTGACGCTAATCCCCTTAATCCACTGAAACCACCAGCGGTTTCCAGGCTTGTCGAGATCGCTGTTCCGGTACTTGTTATCTGTGGGGCCCTGGACCATCCTGAAATCTTGAGGGCGGCTGACCTGCTCGCAAACAGGATAAAGGGAGCAGAAAAGATTATTCTGGCCGATACTGCGCATGTGCCTAATATGGAAAAACCTGCAGAATTCAATCGGCTTGTGCTGGAATTCTTAAGCCGCGTATAAGCCGTAATCCTGAAAGCCAGGAGCTTAAAGTTCTAAACCCGCTAAGACGGGGTTAAAGTCTGTAAAATTGTAAATTTTCTCACCCTATAGCCTCTTTTCGTCCGCCCCTTCCTTCTCAAAAGTTTGGGCTTTTAGTTAGAGAGTCGAGTTATATATGATATAAGACTAATATAACATTATAGGCAAGAGCTTATAAAAATAATTAAATTAGATTATTGGTGAGCTTTTGTTTTTTAAGTGCGCAGTCCGAATGGACAATGCATATTTGAGAGGGGGAACATTATGTCAGTTAAAATCGAATGGCAAATTTTTATAGCCGAGACCCGGAGCGACGGCACCTGGAACTCGAACAGCCCTGCACTCGCGGAGCTGCTCAACGCCATAGCAGGCCCGGACAAAATCAAGGAACCTGCTCCGGATATCGAGAGCGCTATGGCCCACCTGGCCATTAAAGGGCTACCATATTTCAAAATAACCGGAAGCACTTCCGCGAATAACATGGGGAAAAGCAGCACTAAAAAGTATTCCGGAATCCTGTGTTAGCATAAACCCGCAGGCAAAATCCGATAAAATCAATCCTCTGTGTTCGATTGGGGTACGATCCGCAGAAAATGTATTACTTTAGTTGAATTTCTGTGAGCTTATAGTATGAAGCAGATGAATGAAACCTTTTGATGCTTATTTTAAACTATATTACTTATTTTTAACGACTCCTTACTCTGATATAATGGGATAAAAAGGATTGAACTGGCCAGAAAGGATTAAGCTGGCTTTTACACTAAAAATCGGTTTTATTCTTAAGCCATTTTGTAATTTCGTTTGTTTCTTGTAATTTCGTTTGTTTCCGATTTTGAGACGGTTGTGAGCACAGGATATCTCCTTAAGCCCGCATCGAGAATACCTTCAGTGCTGTTATCCACATTCCCAGGTTAAGGAAAATACGCAAATACTTGATGCATCCACTGTGATACCTTTGCCTTTAGTTCCTGTTCAGGGATGTTCCGGCGCCGCGCTGAAACTTTAGCTCCAGGGGAATGAAGTATGAAAAGGTTACGGCAGATACTGGTAGATCCTGGTCACTATAAGGAAATTCTGATCCCTCCTGGTTTAATACAAACCCTTTTAAAAATATCTCCCATATTTAAATGGGGGAAATAAATGCCATATAAGAGCAATTCCGAACTGCCGGAAACGGTTAAGGAGAATCTGCCGGAACAAGGACAGGATATCTACAGGGAAGCTTTCAATAGTGCCTGGGAAGAATATAAAGAACCTTCCGAACGACGAGGAGATGCATCGAGAGAAGAGACCGCCCACAAGGTTGCCTGGAGTGCAGTCAAGAGAGTATACGAAAAGGATTCAAACGGAAACTGGGTAAAAAAGATTGACACTTGATCTTTGGAGTTTGGCCTGTCTATTTTTTGAACTCTCTCCTGAATTCTTTTTAATCCTCTTTTTAATCCTCTTTTTAATCCTCTTTTTAATCCTCTTTTTAATCCTCTTTTTAATCCTCTTTTTAATCCTCTTTTTAAT
>NZ_JBNAKP010000023.1:0-22614 GCF_049706645.1 Methanosarcina sp.
TTTCCTGTAAGATTTAATGGCAGGTGGGCAATGGTACACAGGCCTGTATCTGGTATGGCGGGTGCGAAGGCAAATATCTGGATATCCTTTTCTCCGGATATGAAATACTGGGGAGAACATGAAGTTCTTCTATATGCTCGGGAAGGCGGATGGTGGGATGCCAGCAAAATAGGTCTATCACCGCAGCCAATCCGCACATCTGATGGATGGCTAATTATGTATCACGGGGTACGCCAGACAACTTCTAAAGCAAGTTACAGGCTTGGGCTGGCCCTTCTTGATCTTGAAGATCCCAGAAGAGTGCTCCGCAGGTCAGAAGGATGGGTTTTCGGGCCTCGAGAACTGTATGAACGCAGTGGAGATGTTAATGATGTTGTATTTCCCTGCGGGTGGGTCCTGGCGGATGATGAAATCCGCATTTATTATGGAAGTGCGGATATGTCAGTATCAATGGCCAGTGCAAAATTGAGCGATATACTTGAGTATATCCATGGGTGTCCTGAGGTACAGTGCCCTGAAGAATACTGCAGATGGTTTGAAGAAAACAGAGGAAAGTCTGCTGATCCAAAAAAAGGTGATATAAAATTAGATCTCATCCCAAAACCAATTTTATTCTCAAATAAGTAAAGCTTCAACCTTCTTACGAACTATTTTTCCTGGCCATAAACTCGATTGATCACTAAGAATACCAGATTCGGAGAACCAATTTTGAGTCTTGGGATCAGCTCTTAAAATAGAATTACAATTAAAACAAAATTACAACTAAAATGAAATTACCTTTAAATTTGAAAATAAATTTGGAGATGTGAGTATTTTGGGGGTATTATTATAAGAATTGCAATGTTATCTCCGATTGCCTGGAGCACGCCGCCTAAAAGGTATGGCCCATGGGAATCTGTAGTATCTTTATTAACCGAAGGGCTGGTAAAAAGGGGAATTGACGTTACATTATTTGCGACAGCGGATTCTCACACTTCAGCCAAACTTCATGCAGTATGCCCTAGACCCTACGAAGAAGATAAGAGTATATTGGTAAAGGCATGCGAATGCCTGCACATATCAGACGTTTTTGAAAGGGCAAATGAGTTCGATATAATACACAATCATTTCGACTATCTTCCTCTGACTTACAGTGCACTTGTCGATACGCCTGTTGTGACAACAGTACACGGTATTTCTTCAAAGAAAATTCTTCCTGTCTATAAAAAATACAATAATAAAACTTTTTATGTATCCATAAGTGATGCCTACAGATGCCATGAGCTGGATTATATAGCAACGGTTCGGCATGGGATTGACATAGAGAGCTTTCATTTCAATGATAAGCCGCAGGATTATCTCCTCTTTCTATCACGCCTGCACAAAGACAAGGGCGCAAAAGAAGCAATAGAAGTTGCAAAAAAGACCGGAAGGAAACTTAGAATAGCTGGTTTTATCGCGGATCATGCCTATTTCGAAAAAGAAGTACAGCCACATATAGACAATGAACAGATTATTTATGAGGGGCATGTCGATCCTGAGCGGAAGAAAGAACTCCTTTCAAATGCGTACGCTTTGCTGCACATGATCAATTATGATGAGCCTTTCGGGCTTGGTGTTGTTGAAGCTATGGCAAGCGGTACACCGGTAATTGCAATGAACCTTGGCTCGATGCCTGAGCTGATCAGTGATGGGGAGACTGGCTTTCTAGTCAATAGCATTGAGGAAGCTGCAGACGCTGTGCAAAAGGTTGCTTCCATATCCCGCAAAAAATGCAGGGAAAATGTTGAAAAACTTTTTTCTGTTGACAGGATGGTAGATGATTACATCAAAGTATACGAAACAATTCTGAAGACGTGCAAACGTGAAGCTGAAAGGCCCTGGGGGCATTATGAGGTGCTTATGCAGAGGCCAGGGTATAAAGTCAAAACCATTACTGTTCTACCTCAGGGTGAAATCTCACTTCAGCTCCATGCTCACAGGAATGAGCACTGGTACATAGTCAGCGGAGAGGGGCTTGTAACTAAAAACGGGATTCAAATCAGGGTTCTTGCCGGAGATTCTGTCGATCTTTCGGTAAACGAGGAGCACCGCATTAAAAATATAGGCAACGATAACCTTATTTTCATTGAGGTCGCACAGGGAGATTATCTTGGAGAAGACGACATCGTAAGACTTGAGGATAAATACGGAAGGGTCTGAAAAGGTTTGTATTTAATGGGTTTGTGTTTTGGGAAAAAACCTCTATTGCAAACTCCATATACATTTTTCTAATTACATGTTACATTTCTTTTTTTTTCAAGAAGGTAATGGTAACTGGTCGGATCTCCCGGGTTCTTCCTTTTATCACCAGAGAAATTTTTAACCTTTCTCGGCGTTTTTACCCTTTGAGTAATTTAATCAGGACATTCGTATTTCTCATAGGAATTTTTGACCTGAGCCGCTACACCTTCACCCATTCTTTCGGAGATATTTTTTGTGCCTCAGAACTCATAGGGCTCATCATAAAATCAGCAAAATTTCTCATCACAGGCACTCAATTGATATGTAGACAATATACACGTTAATATAAGAAACATTTCTCAGGAAAAAGGAAATTTTTAAGAAGAAATATGCCTTAAAAAGAAATTTGCCTTAAAAAGAAATGTATCTTAAAAATGTTTTTCAGTTTTCTCCCCTGAGTTCGACCTTGATCTCGGCAGCAATCTCGCGGGCAGCTTCTTCCGGGGATTCTGCTTTGTAGATGCTCCTTCCTACTATTACCCAGTCCGCGCCTGCAGCAATAACATCAGAGGCTTTTCCTCCCTGGGCCCCGACCCCAGGGGAGATAATGGTGAGTTTGTCTCCGATAATTTTCCTGATCTTCTTTACTCTTTCCGGTCTGGTCGCGGGAGCAACAAGGCCGAAAGCTCCTGCTTCGGCTGCCATTCTTGCGATTGCTTCTCCGACTGGCTGCAGGAATTCGGCTCCACCTGGATGGCTCATTTCACTTACCACAAACACGTCTTTCCCGTATTCGGAAGCTACCTCAATGCAGGCATCAAGGCTGTCCCGGCCTGTGAAGCCCTGGACAATGACTGCATCGGCTCCTGCTTCAAAGACCCGCTCGCAGATAAGGCGGTTGGTATTGGGAATATCGGCAACCTTGAAATCGGCTATTATAGGGGCAAATTCAGCAAGTTCCCTGATAATCCCGAGCCCGGTAGCAAGTACGAGAGGATAGCCTACCTTTATAGCGTCCACAAACTGCGAGACGGCTTCTGCAATTCTAAGCGCTTCTTCCCTGTCGGAAACATCCAGGGCAAGAATCATACAGGTTTTCCTTTCCATAAAATCACCTCTTTGAAAGGCGTGTCCGCACAGCCGCAACAATGAGCGGGAGAGTTATAGTTGCATCTGCGTACACAGTTATGGATTTTGCGTTTTCTCCTACCTTTCCCCAGGACTGGGCTTCGTCAAGCGTTGCCCCGCTCAGGCCGCCTGTTTCAGGCCGGTCCATTGTCAACTGGATTGCATAGTCAAAGGACTTCGGAGTTACAAGCATGGACTGCAGGATGTAGTTTTTCGGAACTCCGCCCCCAAGGAGCAGGGCGCCTGCACTCTCAGCCCCATAGCAGATTTCCATAAACTCGTGCATATCAGCAAAGGCATCCACATTCAGAGGATTTCCTTCCTTATATAGCCAGGCCTGAAGCCCTATTACCGAGTCCTGAAGAGCAGGACAGTACACAGGCACACCCATATCTGCTGCGGTTTTCAGGATAGAGGAATCGTCATGAAGGTTTTTCCCTATCTCGGTAAGAACCTGCCGGATCGAGAGTTTTTCCTGCGGAAGCCCGGCATAGATGCCCTGTAGAAATTCTTCAAGGTCCGTAAAGTGCTGGTCAGGCAGGTAAACGTCATAGATCCTGTCGATGCAGTCATGCCTGAGCTGGATATCGTTTGCACAGGCCGTACCCTTATAATGGTGAAGGCCCAGAGCTTCAACGGTATCATGCACCATATTCGCTCCGGTCGTTACAAGCACGTCGATATGGCCGTCACGTATCAAATCTGCGACAATATTTCTCATGCCTGCAGGAGTCATGGCCCCTGCAAGCCCGAAAAATTTCGTAGTTTTTTCGGAAGCCAGCATCTCATAATAGATGTCCACGGCCTCAGCCAGCCTGCCTGCTCCAAAGGCACAGCCGCCGTATTCCCTTACAAGCTCGTCTACAGTCATATTCGCACCTATCTTTGCGCCTTTGACCGGAGTTGTAAGGTTTTTAGAAGAAGCTTCAAAATCCATTTTATTCCTCAAGGTTTACAGAATTAACTAAGAGATTATACAAGATTGATTACGGTTTAATTAAAGACCAGTTCAGGTTAATTACAGAGTACAGGTTAATTCAGGTTAATTACAGGTTACTAAGATGTAAATTTATACAGGCAAATGCACTTGAGATAACATATTGATGTAAACTTTTATTCTGAAAGTGTATTCACTTTCAGTCGTTTTCAGAGTTATGGTTCCAGCACATCCGGCCGACACATTCAGCACTACCTCAACTTCAAGCCCTGGCCTGGAATCACCGTTTTACCTGGAGTACCAATATGAAATGAGTTATGTGAACATCTCTGTGTACATAAACCTTCTCTTCTGAGAAATAAGGTAAAGAGATCGGTACTTTAAGGAAATGTAAAGTTGAGAAGTTTCAGGAAAAAGTAAGAATGGCATTCGAGGCAGAAAATGCAGGATGAAAAAATAAAGAATAAATTAATAGGAGATGGATTAACAGGAAATGAATTGATACGGGAGGAATTAACAGGGGAGGGATTAAAAACGGAGCGATTAAAAACGGAGGGACTAAAACGGAATGGATTAGCAGGGGAGGAAATAATAAGATATGAAAATACGGGCATATCTTTTGGGGGCAAAAAGGTAATTTCGGGCTTTTCCCTCCGCGTGCTCAGGGGTAAGAAAATCCTTCTCCGGGGAAAATCAGGGATCGGAAAATCCACGCTATTCAAAATGCTTCTGGGATTTGAAAAGCCCTCGGAAGGTTCAGTCTACTTCAGGGGAAAAACTGTAAACGCTCAGGTAGCCTGGGAAGTCAGGAGAGAGGTCAGTTATGTTTCCCAGGATATGGACCTTGGGGAAGGGCCTGTAAAAGACCTGCTTGATGAGATTTTCTCTTACCGTCCGAACAGGGAAAAAAGAAACCCTGAGAAATTAAATACGCTGATGAAAGAATTTGAACTCGACCAGGAAATACTTGAGAAAAACTTTGAAAATCTCTCCGGTGGAGAAAAGCAAAGAATAGGAATCCTGATAGCCCTGATGCTTGGAAGAGATATTTTCTTGCTTGATGAAGTAACCTCAGCCCTTGATTCCGAACTTAAGAAAAAGGTTGTTGACCATTTTCTCAAACATAAAGCCTGGACCCTTTTTGTAATTTCACATGACAGGGAATGGGAAAGGGATGGGGTGGAGATTGTAGAAATTGGAAAAGCTAGTCTCAGTTAAAAGCAGCAATCGAAAATCGAATCCAATGCCTCGGAAGGATGAAAAAAGTTCTTTTTTCAAATAAATCGAAAAATAAGTAGGAAAAATAATTAAATTAAAAATAAACAAAGAAACTTAATAAAAGACGATAAAAAATCGGCTAAAAACGCGCGTAAATAAAGAAAGGGAATAACCAGGAGAGAACAGTCAGGACGGAGTTTCAGATGGCAAGCCCGGATATCTCAATACCTTCCCTGGTATTATGCTTTTTATTGCTTTCAATTCCTCTCGTAATAAGTTACAGGATGAAACTGCACATTATCGGGAGGACAATAAACTCGGTTACGCGCATGACAGTCCAGCTTTTTCTTGTAGGCGTGTTTCTAACCTTCATCTTTGACCTGAACAGCTGGGTTTTGAACCTGGCCTGGATACTGGGAATGGTTATAGTTGCAAGTTATACAACTGTGAGGAATGTCGAACTTAAAATAGAGAAACTCTTTTTTCCTGTTATTCTTTCCTTTACGGCTTCAAACCTGAGTATGCTGCTGTACTTCAACGAATTCGTACTCGACCTTGGAAACCTGCTTGAGGCCCGCTACCTGATTCCCATAGGGGGCATGATCCTTGGAAACTCGCTGAGCGGCAATGTTGTGGGTATAGGAGAGTTTTATGCAGATATTAAAAGGAACGAAAACAGGTACCTTTACAACCTTTCCCTCGGGGCAAGCCGATACGAGGCTCTCCTGCCCTATATTCGTAAGTGTTTGCGCTCGGCAGTTCGGCCCACCCTTGCAAATATCGCAACTACGGGTATCGTTTTTCTGCCTGGAATGATGACAGGGCAGATTCTCGGAGGCGCAAGTCCCCTTCTTGCAATTAAGTACCAGATCTCAATAATGATAGTTATTTACGTATCTACAGCCCTTAGCACGACTCTCAGCATCCTGGCTTCCATTCAGGCTACTTTTGATGAATTCGGCCTGGTAAGAAAGGAAATTTACAGGCAGAAGGGAAAAGAAAAAGGAAATCCTGGCCCATTATTTGAAGGTTAGGCATATCCTGTGATGTTCTGACCAATTGGAGTACTTTTTCTTATGCACTCCTCTCCGTAACTAATCACGTCTTCAACCGCATTTTTCAATATAGAAGGATAGATCTGACCTACCTGCTCCCATACGGGTCTTCCGCGACAGAAGAACTTAAACGTAGGTGTGCCCTGAACTCCGTACCTCTCCGCAGTCCACGGACTTGTTTCAATATTAATGCGGGCAAAAACTGCCGCATTCTTGAATTCTTTTGCATAATTCACAAAATAAGGTTCCATCGCTTTGCAATAAGGGCAGGTAGAGCTATAAAACATTACGATAACCGGCTTTTTAGAGCTTTCTACTACTTCCCCCCAGTTCACATCTCCAATTTCGATCACATTGCTTCCGTTCAATCGATTACCCCCGAAGTCATGAATAAGCCAACACGATAAATTAATACAATTTCAGGCATGTCGAAATAAGTCATTCTGTTTATCAGATTTTGTTCATTAGATCAATATTCTCTACTTTGATAAGATTAATATTTATGCTTCATAAATTAAATTTCACGCATTTGCAGATAAGTTTACTGAGAGGTAGTCGTAAAGAATTAAATTTTCAGACAGGAAATTTTAGATAGGTAAAGAAAATAATAAAGAAGATAATAAAGAAGATAATAACGAAAATAAACAGGAAGAAAGAGAAGGAAGAAAAATTAGAAAAAGCTGGTGACAGAACTGAAGAACCAGTTCTGCATTTTAAGGACCGTATTTTCCAGTAACTAATGCCCGATTCTTGCCCATTGATTAAAAATTCAGGGAGAGGGAATTAAGTTTACACATGGGTTTCCATTTAGACTCTTTCGTCTTCACCCTCTGGACTCATTATCTCGCAAAAACATGTGCTGCAGACGTATTTATCGTCAAGACATGTTTCTTTAAAGTCTACTTTGGGGCCGCCTGGTTTTGTGGTCGCCTCCCTGAATACATAGAACTTTTCGTTAAATTCGATTGGCTGCCCGCATCTCGAACATACGAAGGGTGGATTTTCAACCGAATCAATTGCGCATTCGATGCATATCAGATCGGACTTCTCCCCGTGGACCTCTTTGAACTTTATTGGTTTCATATCCAGGCTGGTGTCCACAACCAGTACGTCTTCCAGCAGTTCCCGACCACAAATATTACAATACTCCTTCATTGTGTCGCCTCCTTTATTCAGAGGATTTCTCACCAGGCCCTGTGCTGAGCCTACACAGGGTTTCAATGTCTCCGTGTTTGCACTCAAATCATATACCCCATTTTCAGCTTATTACCCATACTCATACCGAATCGGGCAATTTCGAGGTGTCCAATCCGGCTCAGTTTCACATCATTGAGCTGTGTTTCACCTGCCGGCATTAGTTAGCCAGCACATCAATCTCGAGAAGATTGGCCCAGAGCTGGAAAAGCAAACAATACGGATTGACAGAATAATATTTATTTTAATGTAGTTTAAGAGATACTTTTCGCATTCGAATCAAAACAACATTAGAAGACACTTCATAAAATGCGTTTTAAACCGCTTTCTAGTCTCTGGTTTTAACTTCCCTATGGAAATATATGCCTTAAAACTATATACAGTTATTGATTTTGATCAAAAAATAAGTGAATAATAAAATAAAGAAGAGTTATAAAAAACAGAAAAAAGATAAAAAGTTAGTAAATAAAGGGAATAAAACAAAGAATTTTATTGATCAAGGATCAATACATAAGACGGTTAAAGAAGATCGTTCAAAAGGGTTCGAAAAAATGCTCAAGCAGAGATTTGTGCTGGACACTACAGCATTAACGGATCTGCAGACGCGTGAGGTTATGGGTTATGCTTCCCTTTGTGAGGGAATGAAAGCGATTCTTGACCTGATAGCCGATGCTCGCCTGCAGTATGGGATAAGTTGTTACGTACCCTATCCGTCAGTATATAAAGAGATGTACGAATTTGCAAGCCGGAATGGCTGTGACAGGGAGGTTATGGCTAAAATAGATACCTGGCTTGTGAAAAAATCTCCTGACCGGTATAGAGTCAGTGTAACCTCTCAGATCTTTCACGAATATGTTGCTTATATGCGAGAGAGAATTAACCGGGGCATGGGAGTTGCGGAGGATGCGATCTGGGAGGCAGCTACTGAATGCCTTTTTATGGAAAATCCGCAAAATAAGAAAAAAGAGTATAAGGAAGAGGTTGAAAGGGAAGTAATCGGGGGGATTATTGGCAAATTCCGGAACAAGTATCGTGCTGCCCTGAGATATGGGATTCTGGATAGTGCTCCTGATATTGATGTCCTCATTCTTGCCAAGGAGCTTGATGCCGCAGTTATTGCAAGCGACTATGGGATTGAAAAATGGGCCGAACAGCTTGGAGTCCGCTTTGTGCCTGCAAATACTTTTCCCATGATGATAAAAGAGTATCTGAAGCATCTTCCGGAAGGTGAAAAAGAGCCCGAAGCCGGAAGCAGAGACAAAAACAAAAAAGGATCATCGGAAGAAATAGAATTTATATAATAGCTTGATCTCGAAACCTGAATAATAGTAATAAGAGGCAAGAGGCTTGAAATTTGATCGGATAAAAGGCCTGAAATTAATTAGGGGAGTTATCTTCAGGCTTTGTTACCGAGACGCGAATCTCAGTAAAAAATAGCACATATTAATCTCATTGAGAAATAGTCACATTAATCGTTATCAAGCCTTAAGGGAGTTAATACCTTTAAAGGAATTAGCCTTTAAGGAAACTGTGCCTTTAAGGAACTTGGGGGGCAAGAGTTTGAGAAACATAGTTGTAGAAGAACTAAAAGCGACTGAAGTTTACCGCCAGAGGGTTGAGGTTGTTGAAAGAAAAGGGCTGGGGCATCCGGACTATATCTGCGATGCCGTTATGGAACAAATTTCAGTAAACCTGAGCCAGAAGTACCTTGAAACTTTCGGGACTATCCTGCACTATAATATCGACAAAGGCATGCTCGTTGCAGGGGAAGTGGAAGGAAAATTGGGGGGAGGCAGAATATTAAGCCCTATGAGGCTTATCATCGGGGACAGGGCGACTTTTGAAGCGCAGGGAATAGAAATTGACGTTCCTGAACTTGCGGTCAGTACGGCGCAGCAATGGCTCCAGGATAACCTCCGCTTTGTGGACCCTGAAAATTTCATTTACCAGGTAGAGCTAAAAAAAGGTTCTGCAGAACTTACTGATATCTTTAGCAGGGGAGGAGAGATTCTCGGGGCAAACGATACTTCCGCAGCAGTAGGATATGCACCTCTCAGCCCAACTGAAAGGCTTGTTTTTGAATGCGAACGGTACCTGAATTCAAGGAAGTTCAAAAAGGAATATCCGGAATCCGGAGAAGACATAAAAGTTATGGGGCTCAGGCACAGGGAAGATATGCACCTGACCGTTGCAATGCCGCTTGTGGACAGGTTTGTTGAATCTGAAGAAGAGTATTTTAAGAAGAAAATTGAACTGCACGAACGGATTGAGGAGTTTGCTGCAGGGTTTTCAGAGGAGGCAAGGGCCGAATTCGAAGCCTGTATGTGCCTGAAACCGACCGCCTCACTGAATACTCTGGACATTCCTGGCAGAGGGCTGCAAGGAATTTATACCACTGTAACCGGTACGTCTGCAGAAGACGCAGACGGGGGGCAGGTAGGGCGTGGAAACCGCGTAAACGGGATAATTCCGCTAAACCGTCCTGTTAGCAGTGAAGCCGCAGCAGGCAAAAATCCCGTAAGCCATATCGGGAAGATTTACAACCTTCTTTCCCACAGGATTGCAGCGCGGATCTACAGGGAGGTTCCTGATGTTTCCGAAGTTTATGTCTGGCTTTTGAGTGAAATCGGGACTCCAATCGACCAGCCTCAGATCGCAACTGCCCAGCTTATAATGAAGAAAGGGTCTGCGAGCGAAGTAGAAAAGGAAGCGGAAGAGGTAATGGAAAAAGAGCTTGAGAATATACAGGCTTTCTCAATGGAGCTGGTTGCAGGAAAATGTCCTGTCTGCTGAGAATCGGTTTAGCCGGGAAGAGTTTATACCCCGGCAATAAAAGCGATGAGAGCAAAGAGCATAGCGGTCTTGAACATTTTTGAAGATTTCGTAGGATTGTTCCGGGCAAGAATCTGGTGGATGGCCGCAAGAAGTCCCAGGTCTGCCAGAAGGACAAGGTAAAGATAACGCAGGCCAAGTACCGACATAAGGTAAGGAAGAGGGCTTAAAAGTACGGCCAGGAATCCTATAAGCACTGCAAGATAGCCTGCTTTTTTCGCCCCGACCCTGAGAGGCAGGGTATCTGCCCCTTCGATCTTATCCCCTTCCATATCCTCAATATCCTTTACAATCTCCCTGGCAGTAATCGCAAGGGCTGCGAGCAGGAAAAGCACAAAAAGGACTTTGAGTCCTTCAAGCCCGAAAACCGAAGCTCCGAACAAAAAGCTCGAGCCAGTGAGGTAACCTATGCTCAGGTTTCCTAAAAAAGGAGTGCCTTTGAGAGTTTTTGCATAAAAAATCAGCAGCAGGGAGTTAAACAGGGCAATAAACCCGCAAACCGGGTTGATTGAGAAAGCCAGAAGCGTCCCCAGGGCAAACAGGGTATAAGAGAAGTAAAGGGCTTCCTTTAACTTTACCCTGCCTGAAGGAATGGGCCTGTCAGGGCGATTTATTGAGTCTATCCTGACGTCAAAATAATCGTTAATAGCATTTCCTGCGCCTGAAATTACAAATACGGCAAGGAATATAAGGCCTGAATAAAGGAAAGGAAATTTTTCAGGGCTATAAGAACCCGGAGAATCCGAGGCCAGGATATTAAAAGCGATCAGTGTTCCGATTACGGCTGCAAAACCCGCCATCAGGCAGTTTCCGTATCTCATAAGTTCCAGATATGTGCGTACGCCTGCAGACATCAGAAGAAAGCAGTATTATAAAGTATTAAAGGTATCGGATTTTCTAGCCCGAGTGCCCTCCCGAGTGCCCGCCCGAGTTCCGCTTCGGGAGCACGGGTCCGTTTCGCTCACTTCGTTCGCTCAAGCGGAATAATTTATAATGAAGATACTAAACTGCGCTCAAGATGGCTGATGCAGGTATAAGAAGAATTATTTAAGAAGAATTATTTTTGCTTTACTGAAAAGGAATCATTTTTGCTTTACTGAAAAGGAATTATTTTTAAATTTGCAGATCTCCCACCCAAATCTCAGTTCATAAGCAGAAGAGTCATTTTCACGGCGTTCGGATTCGGAGAATCAAAAGAGCTTATCTACGAGAGTACAGTCTTTCCATATTTTCCTTGTTTTTCGTGGTCACGAATTTATCAGCGAATTCAGTGTTAGATTTATGTTGTAGAGTATGACACTGGCCCGTTGCGACGGTGTGATTGAGGGGCAGGATATCAGGAAGGGAGAAATGCGATTAATAGGAGCGTGAAAAGAGGCAGGTTGCCTATTTTTCTAAATATCGAGATCTTAGATTTATTTATTAAAACCTAAGCGATTTAAGAGGAAACTGAATATAAGGATTCACGGATCTTGAATCAAAGGAAATTTATAGTAACTTTCAGGTAACATACTAATCAAAAGGATAATATTAAGTAAGACAAAGTTTTATGTCTTGCCGTTCTCCCATTTGATACCTATTTAAGGTTATCCGATTTCAAGAGACAGGCAGATTTAGACATGCCCCTGAGACTCAAATAAAAGTCTGTTTCTGTTTTAAACATATTCGGAATACTGACTTGAAACAAAGAATAATGCACTGGACTAAGAACTATTGGAAAAAATATACTATGGTTAAGATCTTAAATTTTGTTTCTATAAATCATACAACAAGCTGTTAATAATTTAAGTAAGTACCTGAGATTTCTATTTACGGACGTGTGGGCGGAGGCCAATAAAAATGAAAGCCGATTTTTTTAGTTCTTTGATTTATTTATTAGTGATAATACTAATAATTCCTGGAACGATTTCCGGCATGGCATCTGCTGTGGTTCAAGAGCCCGAAGACAGTGGAAGTTTAGATAGCGGAGACTCAAACATAGATACAGCAGATCCAAGTCTGGATGCAAATAATCCAGATGCAGAAGATCCAGATACAGAAGTTCCAGACCCAGAAGATTCAGATGAAGAGAATCCGGATGAAGAAGATCCGGATGAAGAAAATCCGGATGAAGAAGATCCTGATCAAGAAGATCCGGATGAAGAGAATCCGGATGAAGGACATTCGGATGAAGAAAATCCGGATGAAAAAGATCCGGAGGAAGAAGATCCGGAGGAAGAAGATCCGGATGAAGAGAATCCGGATGAAGGAAATTCGGATGAAGAGAATCCGGATGAAGGAAATTCGGATGAAGAAGGTCCAGAAGATCCAGACCCAGAAGATCCGGATGAAGAAAGCCCGGATGAAGAAAATCCAGACCCAGAAGATCCGGATGAAGAAAGTCCGGATGAAGAAATTCCAGACCCGGAAGATCCGGATGAAGAAAGCCCGGATGAAGAAATTCCAGACCCGGAAGACTCGGATACAGAAGATCCAGATGAAGAAAATCCAAGTCCAGCAAAACCAGGCATCGAAAACTCGAATATCGTAAGTTCAGATAGCGGAGAAAATAGAGACGATGGGAATTCCAGTTCCTCCTCTAGTAGTTCATCCTCCTCTAGTAGTTCATCCTCTTCTAATGATTCATCCTCTTCTAACGGTTCATCCTCTTCTGACAGTTCATCCTCCAGTGGTTCGGGAATGGACCTTGTTTCCAGCGAGGACGCGAGCAATATTGCCGTCAAGGAGCTTGTTACCAGGAGTGTCATGGGTGGTTACCCTGTCAGATTTGATTTTGTAGAAGGGGTTACATGCATTACTTACATCGAATTTGATCCAAAAAAGACATTCCGGAGAACAACAACAGTTGTAGAAGAACTTGAAAGCAAATCCACTCTTGTTCCGACACTCCCTTCCGGCACGGTATATAAACATGTAAATATCTGGGTAGGAGATAAAGGAGCAGGACTTCCTACTTCCATTAGAAGTGGACTTATAGAGTTCAAAGTTGAAAAGTCGTGGATTAAAGATAAGAACATCGGTGAGTCCCTGATAACCCTTCAACGGTACGATAAAGATTGGCAACCCCTTTACACGGAAAAAGTCAGAGAAGATGAGAAATACGTTTACTTTAAAGCGGAAACACCTGGCTACTCCTTCTTTGCAATAACGGAATATGCCGGGCAGAATGGAAATAAAGAGGAAAGAGTGGCAGCTCTGAAAGAAAACGCAGAAACCGGGATCAGTAGAATAAAGAATCCGATGGGAGCAGCCAGGATACTTATGGCAGTCTCCTTACCGCTTTTCATGATTCTTGCTGGATACTGCGTATTAAAGAAAAAGATCTGAAAAAATTACATTAAATGGAGTAAGTGAGATTTGCTTTCACTGCTCCTCATTATTTTTTTCTCAGAATTGCAATTAAGTGAATCATGGCAAACAGCAAGGTTTAAAGCGCCAGACGCTTATCAAATTTTTACCGCGAGCATACGGTCAAGCGCTTCTTTTGCCTTGATCCTGACGTCGTAGGGGACAGTCACTATATGCTGGATTTTTTCAAGAGATGTCAGCACTTTTTCGAGATTGACCATTTTCATGCTCGGGCAGCAGGCAAATTCGGAAATGCAGTAATATTTCTTTTCCGGAGCTGCTTTATGGAGCCCGTGAAGAAGTCCGCATTCCGTACCTATAATAAACTCCTTTGCAGGAGAGTTTTTTGCATATATTATCATCCCTCGCGTGCTTGCTATATGGTCTGCAAGTTCCAGAACCTCGGGGCGGCACTCGGGATGTGCAATAAACCTGGCATCAGGATGTTTTTCCTTCATTTTCAGGACATCTTCTCTCAGGATCTGGTGGTGTGTGGGGCAGTGCCCTTCCCAGGGAATAATTCTTTTGTCAGTCCGGGCTTCAACGTAGGCAGCCAGGTTTTTATCAGGCACAAAGATAACCTCATCGGCTTCCAGGGAGTTCACTACCTCAACGGCGTTGGCAGACGTACAGCAGATGTAAGACTCGGCCTTGATAGCAGCCGAACTGTTAACATAGCAGACGACCAGGGCATCAGGATGCTTTTCTTTTTCTTTCCTGAGCCCTTCGATATCCACCATGTCTGCCATAGGGCAGGTCGCATCAATTTCCGGCATGAGGACCGTTTTGTCCGGACAGAGAATTGCAGCGCTTTCTCCCATAAAATGGACGCCGCAGAAAACAATAATATCAGCAGTCTGACGGACAGCTTCCTGGCTCAGGCCGAGAGAGTCTCCGACAAAATCTGCAATATCCTGAACCTCAGGACGGGAATAATAATGAGCAAGAATAACTGCGTTTCGTTTTAGTTTTAGTTCTTTGATCCTTTTGATAAGCTCTGCTTGCTGCATGGGACCACCGTAAGTTTTTGAAATAAGATCCGAAAAACAAGATTCGGATTCGAGATTGAAGGTCAAGTTTGAGAGAATAAATCTTAATTAAAGGGAGTTTTAACAGGCATATGGATCTAAAAAGGAGTGCGATAAAGGATATTCCATCCAGCGCGCTCTTTTTGCACACATGCAATTTGCTCCTGGGAACTTACGTGCTTAACTCTCCCGCACTATATAATATTTGTGAGCCTCCCGAGTCCCGCAAGCCTTTTCACAAACTTTTTTTGAAAAGGTTAGATCGAAAACGGCTAACGCCCGTGATTGAGAATACTTATAATCCCCAGGCCCTATCCGGCGTGATCAACCGGCGCAACGCAAACCTTTTAAAAAAAGGTTTGATCGAAAAACCCCTGGCAACGGCGTGATCAACCGGCTCAACGGTTGCGGCTCAACGGTTGCGGCTCAACGGTTGTGGAGAAACAGGTTTATTTGCCCTCAAGGGACCGGGTAAGAAATTGAATTCTTGATTATGAAGGAGGATGAGGCGGCAAGTTAACTTACCGGCTTTCCTGCTGCTTCAGGTTCCTATCTGGACCGGGTTCAGGATCTTTTTCAGGGTGGAGATTGCAGAAAGGGCTGCAAGGTAGCTGGTTTTAGGGTTTTCCGGGGAGGGAAGGTTTTCGACTCTGGTGAAGAGTTTACCGAATTCGCCTTCTACAGTTATTTCGTGTATGTTTCTGGACAGGGCAGGGTCAGCGATCACTCTCACCTTCGTCCGCTCAAAGCCTATGCCTGCAAGGCTTATTGTAGCTGCAACGTTTACGTTTGCTGGGAAGGCTTTGACTGCTTCCGAGGCAGGCCCTTCAAAAAGCAGGGTCTCTTTTTCGATCTTTTCAAGCTCAATTCCCAGAGTTTCGACATGTGGAGCTCCTGCAAGGCTCAGGGGCGGTTTCCTGGTAGTGAGTGTAACTGAGGAAATTCCGGCTGCCGAAGCTGAATTTATCCCATCTATACCGGCAACTGCCCCTGAAGGGAAATAGAGCTTGCAGTTATTCTGCTCTGCAAGCCTGAAGAGCCTTTCCCGGAGTTCTTCATCCGCAAGCGCGCCTACACTGAGCACCATTACGTCACAGCCTGCTTCAAGGGCTCTGGGTACTACGAACCTGACAGCATTCTGGGAGGCACTTTCTACAACCAGGTCCACGCTTTGCAATAATTCCTCAAGCTTCATTGAGGCAGGGCTGCACCTTTTCAGGGAGGCTGCAAGTTCAAGGGCTTTGTTCGGAGAAGAGTCAGAAAGAGCATACAGCTCAGCGTTAATAGCCCCGCTATCAATAGCCCTGCAAATCTGTCCACCAATAAATCCGCAACCAATAATTCCTATTTTCAGCGTTCCAGGCTCCTGTAGATAATCAATAAACCTTGATCTTTAGATTTTAGTACCCGGCTTTAAAAGCCTGAGGACCGGGGTACTGTATTCTGTTCCCTCTCTTAAAACCTTCTATTGAGATTATTTTCTAAATTAGAGAAATGTTCTTACTTCTTCAATTCCTTTTCAAATACTTTCAGGTTTTCCCAACTTTAAAGACCGCTGTTTATTATATTTTTTCAAGCTATTGGTGCTTTCCATAAGTTCATTGGAATCCATAAAAATAATTCATTTATATAAAAAAACTTGCCGACAAATTTGGAAAACTATTTATTAAGAAACAATGTTTTAAAATTCAAAAAGGAGATTGAGTAACTATGTTTGAGTTAAAAGTCGTTACCCATTTTGCAGCAGCCCATCAGCTTAAGATGGTAGCCAAAAAGTGTGAAAACCTTCATGGACACAACTGGAAGATAGAAGTTTGTGTGGCTGGAGAAAATCTCAATGATGCCGGAGTACTGGTAGACTTTGGAGAATTAAAGCAGAATGTATCCGAAATTATGACAGGGCTCGATCACAATTTTTTAAATGAACTCGATTACTTTGATGACCACACCCCACCATCTTCGGAAAACATTGCCTTATATATCGCAAACTCCCTTCAAACCATGCTCAAAGACCCCAAAATCAGGGTTACCAGTGTCACAGCCTGGGAATCGGAGAATGCCTGTGCAAGATACGTAATGGTTAATCCGTTTTCCCCATTTTAATAAGTTTGCCATCATTTTTAATTTGAGCAAGCACCACAATTAAGCATGATTCTGACCCTCGTTTTTCCATAATGCAGATATGTATACTTTAAGAAGTATATCAATGGCAGAAATAGATCAATTAGAAGAGATAGATACTGGAAGAAATCGAAAACCCCAAAACGTCCGTACCTCTTATAAATTCGGGGAACATAAAGTAGCGGGGTAAAATCATGCTTATCAAAGAAGTTGAAAGCTTTATAGAAGAAGATCTCGGGTACGACGATGTTTCGTGCACTATTGTCCCCGACAAACCTGTAGAAGCCATTATTTTTACGAAAGAAGCCTGTATTATTGCAGGGATTAAAGAAGCCGGATCAATTTTTTGCTATCTTGGAATTCAGGCCGAAACCACGCTTAAAGACGGAGATCGTGTTAAAGCAGGTGAGAGAATTTTCAGGCTAAAAGGGGGAGCGGTATCAATTCTCAGGGCAGAGAGGCTTGCCCTGAATTTCCTCGGCCACCTTAGCGGGATTGCAACCCTTACCCGAGCCTGTGTGGATACAGTAAGGAAGTATTCGGAGATTACAAGGGTGGCCTGCACCAGAAAAACCACTCCAGGCATAAGGAAGTTTGAAAAGCTGGCTGTAGCGGCAGGCGGAGGAGACACTCACAGGTTCAACCTTTCGGACTCGGTTATGATTAAAGACAACCACGTCAAACTGATGGGAATAGAAGCCGCAATTGAGGCCGCGAAAAAAGCCAGCTTCACCCGGAAAATAGAAGTTGAGGTCGAGTCTGCAGAAGATGCCGTGCTCGCTGCAAAACTCGGAGCCGATATTATAATGCTGGACAACATGCAGCCCGAGGCCGTCTGGAGAACGCTGGAGATACTTAAAGAGAAAGGGCTTAGAGACCAGGTTATTGTGGAAGCATCCGGAGGAATTTCCCAGGCAAACCTTGAAGGTTATGCAAAAACGGGAGTAGATGTCATATCAATGGGTTCTCTTATCCATAAATCAAGATGGATTGATCTCAGCCTGGAAATAGTCAGTTAAAAATCCCTTTCGGGAAGCTAAAAACAAAAAAAGCCGGGATAATAAAAAGGGATACTAAAAGGAAATAATAAAAGGAAATAATAAAAGAAAATAATAAAAGAAAATAATAGAACAAAATAATAAAAAATAATAAAAATAAAGATATAGAATAAGAAAAAGAAGACAGAAAATATATAAAATATAAAAACGGAGATCAAAGAGACAGGAAAATCATAAAATCCAGGTTATTAAAGGGTCAGGAGCAAAATTCATTAGCGTTAGAATTCATTTCGAAACCGAATTCACAGGTTTGAAGGCTTATCCTCATATTTTTCTTTAAAAGAGAAGAAAAAGAAGAGATCACAAACTTTATATCTGGTTTTGTTGAAGATATTTAAGGTCAAGGGAGTATAATTGCTGTTAAAACAGCTTATCTAAAACATTCAGGTAGTAACCTGCTGTAGACAGGCTTTTTTATCAGGTCTTTGGGGTAGCACAAGTGAAGCTGAAAGGGATCCATATAACTTTGTTATTTGCGTTTTTTATCCTGCTGGTATCTGGCAGCACAGCATCGGCAAACACTGCAGTATATGAGGGGGACATTGAGGTAGGACAGGCATACCAGCTTAACAATTACGTAATCGAAGTAAAGGATATCTTTCCTGAAGCCAATACAGCCTCATACTATGTATATGAGAAGGATAGGGAAATAACGGACGGCCTGCTGGATGTAAACAAAACTGCCGATTTCAGTTTTGAGGAAAAGGGAAAAGTACAGATGCGCCTGAAGTCGGTACATGCCGGGAGAGTAGCCACGGTTGAGATTACAATGTCAAATTACAGCACTGGAGACCTTTATATAAACAAGCTTCTTGAAAACGGGCGCTCTGAAGCAGTTTTCGCAGGCAACCCGGAGGTCGTAATAACAAAGAGCATAGACAAACCGAAAATAAAACTCGGAGAAACCGTAACCGTCACGGTAAAGGCAAAGAATACCGGAAACGATACTGCAAATAACGTTTCATTCACGGACCCGAAGCAGGAACATTTTGTCCTTGAGGAGACTACATATGAAGTTTCCAGTGTGATTCCTAAAATAGAGTATGGGGAATCGGTTCCTGAGACGCTTGTTTATTTATATAAAATAAAGGCAACCGATGCAGGAGACTTCGACCTCAAAGCTGTTAATGCAAGTTACACCAACAGTGCCGGCCAGACCTACCAGGCTTCTTCTAACACGCCTTCCATATCAGTAAGTGAAGGAAATAAACTGCGCGCAAACGTTGAAACTGCAACGAGCTTTGAGAGCTCATCCGTAGAAAGGAATGAGAAAATAACTTCAACCGTAATCCTGAGAAACACAGGTAATGCTCCTGCACAGGCCGTCCGCCTTGATATCCTTGTTCCGGAAGGCCTTGAGTATGTGGAAGGTGAAGAAGGCATTGAGACCGTCGGCGGAACTCCCAGAGTATACATTGAGACCCTTGAGCCTAATAATGACAAAGAGTTCAAATTTACCTTAAAAGCAGCAGAGGTAGGCACTTATAACGTGAGTTCCGAGCTTTCTTATGAATATAACAACGGCATAGAAGCACAGAATCAAAAAGGGAGCAATAAATCAACTACGCCGAATATCAATGTGAAAGAAGGGAAGTTCGATTTTCTCATTAAAAATCCGCTGTATATTATAATTTCTACCATTATTCTTGCAGCCGTTGCTGTCCATATATATAGAAGACATAAGGAATACCGTTATTAAAACGACTGGTTAGGAGTATAAGAAAAGTAATTCGAGGTAAAGCCCGGTAAGTGCAGCCTTGACCGAATAAACTGATAAATAACTCCAGACAGGAAAAATGCGGAAATACCCTTGAGACGGAGGAGTTTTTTGCTCAATATACTTGTAATAGGAAACGGGCAATGTGGGAACAGGATTCTTGATTCCATTAACCGGCACGCTCTGGGAAGGGGTAAAAGCTGCGGCAAACTTGCCAGGTTTTATTCCAGGCAGAAATTTAAAAGCCATGTCGAGACTCTTGCACTGAACACTGCAATTAATGATCTCAAAGAAATGAAATTCACAAAAGCAAAAGATAGAATCCATATCGAACACCTTCACGGGGTCGGTGCAAACCGGAATATCGGAAAACAGGTTTTTGAGGATAAAAAAGAGATAATAATGCGGCAGATCGAAGAAAGGGGCAATTTTGATATAGCTGTCGTGATAACCTCGGCTTCCGGGGGGACCGGGTCTTCGTTTACTCCTCTGCTTGTAAAGGAAATGAAAGCCCGTTACAACTATCCTGTTTATTGTCTTGTTGTACTTCCTTTCAGAGAGGAGGGAACGCTTTATCTGCAAAATACCGCCTTTTCGATCCGGGAAATACGCCAGAGTGGAGCTGATGGGATAATCCTTGCAGATAACCAGTACCTGAAAAATATCGGAGGAAGCATTCAGGAAGCCTATAACGGCATCAACGACATGATTGCCGAACGCATTCTCTTCCTGCTTGAGGCCCTTGACAGTGAAATGATGATGGTAACGGACCTTGGGGACTTTAAGACTGTTATGAGCGGGGGGGCAGGTCTAGCAACAATGGGATTTTTCAGGGCTGATAGGGAAATATCTATTAAAACCGCAATCCAGAATACCCTTTCTCCGGCAGGGCTTCTCTTTTCCACAGATGTCTATGAGGAAGCAAGCCGGGCAATGGTCATTATAAAAGGGGACCGCAAATACCTGAATGTGGATGATATCTCAGGTGAAATTGAAAAGCTATCCAGAGCCATAGGGCACGTCTTTAAGGGAATAATCGTACGTAGCGGCGAGTATCCTCAGGTTCTGTCCGTACTCACCCTGGAATCAGCACATGAAATGGAAAAACTGTACGGCGCAGCCATCCAGGCGATCCACCAGGAAAAGGAAAAAAAGCAGCGGGTAGAAAAAGGAGCCGAACTGGATAAAACGTTTTCCAGGATCGAGGGGCTGGACCCGGAATATTGAGCCCGGAACTCTCTTCCCCTGACATTCTCATTTCATGAAATAAAAAGGCTATTTACTTCTCTAGTTTAACCCATTTTTTAGAAAGAAACTTGAGAAAAAGTAGTGCATTCAGTTTTCATCTAATTTTTATCTTATTTTATTTTTATCGATTCTTATTTTATTTTTATCTATTTTTATTTTATTTTTTAATAATTATTCAAGCTTTAACGAATATTTTACCTTAACCAATTTGTAAGGAGTTAACTTTCTATAGGGATCAATCCACCTAAAAACCGCTTCAAGTATAGGCAATCAGTTTAGTAATTAAAAATAAGCTGGTTTCAGGCCATACCTCAAGTTTATCTTCATCTTGCCTAAATAGTCACAATAACTCATCATTTTCAGGAAATTATTGTGACTTTAAGAATAAACAGGTAAATTTAGTTAATTTTATGTAATACTTTTACTCTCTAACCATAGAGGAAAGTAACATGAAAATAAATTATAGTAATAAATTAAATAAAATTATTTTAATAGGAGTGCTCATTGTTGCCCTGGTGATGACTTCAGGATGCGCTGACAACTCCGCATCTAATGAAGATTCGGAAGTATCGGCTCCGGCTTCAGGAGTTACAGACGCTAATGAGGCGGCAGAATCCGCAGAGCTTACGATCACGGATGGATTCGGCAGGGAAGTTACAATCCCTGGGAATGCGGAGAGATTTGTTTGCTCAGGAGCCGGATGTCTGCGCTACCTTGTATACCTCCATGGTGAGGACTATATCGTGGGCGTTGACAGCATAGAGAAACAGGAAAATGAGGTCGAAGGCCGCCCCTATGCCCTTGCAAACCCGCAATTTAAAGATTATCCCCTGATTGGGGAGTTCAGAGGCAAGGATGATCCTGAAAAGATAATTGAAATTAACCCTCAGGTTATACTGAAAACCGGCACAAACGGCCAGCCGGCAGCAACAAATGCTGCTGATGCCGACGCACTTCAGGACAAAACCGGTATCCCTGTAGTCTCATTCCCTTACGGGTCTTTAAAGAATGAGGAACAGAAAACCGAAATGTATAGCTCTCTCAGGATCATGGGCGAGGCCGTGGGCAAGCAGGAAAGAGCAGAAGAGGTAATCGCTTATATCGAAGCTACGATGCAGGATCTGGAAAGCAGGACTGCAGACATTCCGGAGTCCGAAAGAAAGATTGTCTATGTTGGAGGAGTGAGCATCGCAGGAGCTCATGGGATAATCTCTACGGAACCGGCTTACGCGCCATTCCTCTGGGTGAATGCAAAGAATGTTGCAGCCGGAATGGGTACAGACCATGTGGACATTGCCAAAGAAGCGCTCGTAGACTGGGATCCCGAGTATATATTTATCGATATCGGAACCCTCCAGCTTGGTAATGAAGGAGCAATCGGAGAACTTAAGAATGACGCGTCCCTTGCGGGCCTTTCGGCTGTAAAGAATGGTAAGGTCTATGGAGTAATCCCCTACAACTTCTACAGCACCAATTATGAGTCCGTGCTTGCGAACGCTTATTTTGCAGGAAAAGTGCTCTATCCGGA